>JAJAYD010000056.1 GCA_026786345.1 Chitinophagaceae bacterium | reverse complement strand
GGTGTAAGCACTACAGAAACAAGAAACATTTGCAACAAGTTGCAGACAGCAGCTTTTAAAGGAAAACTCAAAGCCAATTTTTCCTCTTTCTGGCAAATAGAATGAGATGGAGATTAAATATCCATGCGCCTAACATCTTACTGCTCTCAGTTTGGGTTGTACCATGCAGGCACTTAACTTGCAACGCAATGCTTTCAGTAAAAAATATTTCGCTTCTGCAATTTAAAAATTATGAAAACCGCCAGTTTGTTTTTACCGAAAATATAGTGGGCATTTGCGGCAAAAACGGAAAAGGCAAAACGAACCTGCTGGATGCCATATACCTGGCCTGTTTTAGCAAAAGCTACTTTAGTAAAACCGACAGTGCCAATGTATACAAAGGTTTTAGCGGTATGCGGGTTGAAGCCAATTTTATAAAAGAAGGCGACCCTGAAAAGATCGTTTGCATATTGAGAGAAAATAACAAAAAGGAATTACAGCGTAACGGCGAGGAATACAAAAGATTTAGTAAGCACATTGGCCTGCTGCCTGCTGTTATGATTGCACCGGACGACCTGGAGCTGATAACCGGTTCCAGCGAAACACGTAGAAAATTTATTGATACGTTGCTTAGCCAGTCAGACAGTCATTACCTGGAGCACCTGATAGCCTATAATAAAATCTTGTTACAGCGCAACAGCTTTTTAAAAGCAGCTTCTGAACGAGGATTTGTTGATGAAGAACTCCTGCAAATTTTCAACAGGCAAATCATTAAACCGGCAAATTACCTGTTTCGAAAACGAACCGAATTCTTAAACGGGTTTCTTCCCCTGGTAATCACCGGTTATCAAACCATTTCTGGTGAGGCCGAACCGATCTCCCTTTCGTACTACAGCCCCCTGCAACAAGATCCATACGACAAGCTGTTACAGGCTTATCAACCAAAGGACCTTATGTTGCAGCGCACTACAACCGGTATTCATAAAGATGATCTTGACTTTACGTTGAACGGAGAACCTTTTAAAAATATGGCATCGCAGGGGCAACGAAAAAGTTTGCTTTTTGCATTGAAGCTAGCCGAGTTTAATTACCTGGCCTTGGTAAAAGGGTTTGCACCATTGTTGTTTTTGGATGATGTTTTTGAAAAGTTGGACACAGAGCGAATTAAAAACCTGTTGTTCAAGGTTTGTAAACAAAACAAGGGGCAGGTTTTTATTACAGACACACACAAAGACCGGCTGGAAATTGCTTTTAAAATGCTGGACATACCTTACCAGCTTATTGAATTGGAGTGAAGAGGCAGAATAAAGAAGATTGAAGAGAAGTGGCAACGTCTCCTTATTAAACCCAGTTGGGTCTGTTTGCTATCTTACCTTTATAAATTAAGTTGAACGCACTATGCCGGAGAAAACGTGGTTTTTAGATTGGTTTAATTCGTCTTACTATTACCTGTTGTACCAAAACAGGAATGATGAAGAAGCACTGGCATTCATTAATAAAATCATAGATTATTTACATCCCGCCCCGGCGGCTACCATGCTGGATGTGGCATGTGGCAAAGGCCGCCACAGCAAAGTACTGGCCGATATGGGTTTTGATGTAACAGGTATTGACATCAGCCTGCAGGCTATAAATGAAGCAAAAAAATCCGACGACGAAAACCTGCATTTTTACCAGCACGATATGCGCCTGCCCTTCAGGATAAATTATTACGACTACGCGTTTAACCTGTTTACCAGTTTTTGTTATTTCAGAACACAGCGGGAGCATGACAATGCTATACGAACCATTGCGCAATCCATCAGGTTACATGGTGTGTTTGTAATGGATTACTTAAATGTGCATTTCGAAGAAGATCACCTGGAAAAGAAACACGATAAGAAAGTAAATGGTGTTCGATTTCATATTAGCAAATGGCATAACGACGAACACTTTTTTAAGCAAATACAAGTGGAAGAAAAAGGTGTGGTAATGAAACATTTGTTTACAGAACGTGTTGCCAAGTTTAGCCTGGGCGATTTTACAGACATGTTTGCTTACCAGGGATTACAAATACAGGAAGTGTTTGGCGATTACCAGTTAGCCCACTACGATATTAGAAAATCGCCGAGGATGATTGTAATAGCTAAAAAGATAAGGAGTTAATGCGACGGATGCTGACATAATAAATAAATTGCCCAACTGCTTTCTGACAACCTACGGGTTATTTTACTTCAACCCTTTCCTCCACCAACCCTTTGGGTGATTGATCGAAAGTTACAATTGGCCCTTGGTCTTAACAGGTATGGGGTACAATTCTGTCATGGTCAATAATCAATGGGGCATCGTTTGTTACAGATGTAAAAATTCTATTTATTTAAAAATTGAATAGGCAGCAACTTTTCCGTAAACAAACGATCGGTCACTCCCATACAATTCTTTGCTCAGCTGATGGTTTTTTACAATCACATTTTGCAAGGCCTCCGGCACTTCTCTTGGTATCATCAGATTCCTAAAAATTACACTGCCATTTTTAGTAGCGGTTTTATATACCGCCTCAAACAAACGGGCAGTTTCGTTCTCACTCATCAATTCGCAAATGTTTGATAGCGCAAAGCAATCAATGCTTTCATCTGGCATGGTATCAATCCAGCTTTGTGCATTGCCGGTAATTACCTGTATGCGATCCACTCTCGACTTGAGAATTTCAAAGTTTTGTCTTTTCAAATAGGCAGGTACCTGGTTTTCATCACGGTATTTTGAGAACAGGTACAGCGAAAGAAAATAATTGTCCTTAATTGGTATATCTCTAAATGCTTTTTTTGATCGATTGTAAAAGCTTTCAGCAAAAGATTTGCTGCCATCATCAAAATGAAAATAATCGGCCACAAGCCCACGCTTTGCAAGCATTCGTTTATTGAACAGTAGTTTAAAGAGCAAATGAAAACGGCGGGTATTCCAGACTTTATCAAAATAAATAGCTTGTTCTTCAGCGGTTGTTGCATTGTATAAACCTGCTACTCTTTTGCTCCCCTGCAAAAAATTTATAAACTTTCCGGCAAGCCTTATAAAGCGTTCATACTTTCCACTCATAATAAAACCACGCTTTAAAATTTGCTGGTTGGCATACCAAAAATCAAGCGCCTGTTTACTTAAGTGTGGCTCAATTTTTCTGAATAACAACAAGCGGTCATTACAATGTACCAACCCTGAAAAAGTCTGAAAATCCTCGAAGCTTAATCCTTTAATGGCTGCAATTTTCAATTCGAGTAAGTACGACTGGGCCGGGTTTATGTCGATGCTATAGATGACATCGGGATCGAATAGTAAAAAGCCCAACACGTTGCAGCCACCCGAAGTGATGGCCAACACTGAGTCATGTGGTTGAATGTTCAGCGCCTTGTGGTCACTTTCAGGATCTTCCCAATTATGTGTAAAAACCAAGTTGTATAACTTTACCTGTTCCTTTGGTTGCTGCATACAAATAGATTAAAAATTAATTGCCTCCTCCCCTTTCATTTTACATAATCCGCTTGAATTATAAAAAGGAGATAATGTAATGCCGTGTTTTTGACAAAGGCTATACATCTTCTCCATGTTGTCAACCGTAATATTGCCCTTGCCAAAAGAATAGGCTTCGTACTTACTTTCCAAAGCAAGTACTACAGCCTCCAAAGTACAGCCGTACGCCACATGAGGTACCGGAAAGGAATACACCTCTTTAGAGTAATCCGGCATAAAAGAATAACCGCCTTTCACCTGCCCCATTCCACCATGAAATAAATCGTTCAAAGCATTATTCTCAAAAGCTGCATCCATATTTTTCGGGTAGCCTGCATCGCAGATTAATACACCCGGTTTGCAACCTGCAAGGTTTATGTTTGATGAACTAGCCACGCCAATTATAACATCAGCCTCTGCTATCAACTCGTCTAAAAAAACGGAACTTTTATATTGAATTTGCTCACCCATTACACTGTTTGAAACTTGCTGCAAACGACTTTTATTTCTGGCACAAAGAAGTAGCTGGCCTACCTTATTTTTGAAATAATCCATACAAGCTATTCCGATGTCGCCTGTAGCACCAATGATTAAAACATTGGACTTGCCTAGTTGAAAACCTTTTTGACAAGCTGCCTTTTCAACTGCTTTTACAATGAATGCCGCTGTAAGTGTATTACCGGTGGTGAAATGTGTACGACCTTCATTCAATGCAGCTACTTTTCCCTCTAAAACAATAGAAGTAAACCCACCCAATGTTACAATCTTAGCTCCAATTTTTGTTGCAAGCGCTATAGCCTTCATCACTTTGCAAACATTCTTTCGGGCATATTCCGCAGTCAGTTTATCGGGCTCAATAAAAGTTTCGATATAAGCGCCTTTTACTTTCCTGCCTGTTGCTGACGTTACATCAATTTTATAAATTTCCCTTGGAGGTATGAAAGGAAATACTTTTTTGGTTTGCTCTATTGAAAGCTCCGGGAGATCGGGTTTTCGTAAGGTGTTGATAAATGAAGTAATGGTTTGCCAGCTATCCTGGTGGCCAATTATTGCAAAGTCTAAGCTGGAAGACGTGCTATCCATACGATTGATTTTTCGCCCGGTATTCCAATATCATCCAGTGACTGGGCATACAAAGCCAATGCATTACCACGCAAGGTTTCAATATCCAATCCAATATGGTGCAAAGACCCCTTCATACAGTCCCCGTTACAAACGCCACAATGTCCCCTAAGGTCGGTGGTTGCTGTAAACTCCGAGAGGATGGTCATGCAATTGAAATGTATTTCTTCAAACTTATTAACGAATGCCTCCGGGTTTCTTTCAAGCGCTGCACGAAGGATATCTGACGAATGTTCAAGATGTTCTTTCTCTTCTTCCGCAATGCGGAGAAACAAGTCTCCTGCCTTGCCGCCGAGGGCATGTGCTACATCTGTATACATTGCTACTGCAAACGATTCCAACATTACTTCCTGAATAATCAGGCAGGCAATAAAATTTTTTTTATGGGCATACGATAAAAACTGTTTTCGCACATTTCCCCAATAAATACTATTTAAATTGATGTTTGTTTTCAGTCCATTCTTTTTTGCATAATGCATAAAACCTTCTGCATGGTTCCGCTCACTGTTAGCATGTTCTACCGCTTCCATTTTTTCATAGGGGTCATCAATGGTGTCGGCCAGCGATGCAAAGTTTGACATACCTATCAATTCGCCTGTTATTGCCTGAGAAAAAATATCCGTAATAACATTGGTTTCTTCAAGAGTTAACTGTAAAGGTTCTAACGCTTCCATAAGTAAAATTTATGTTGAGGTTCAGGTAAAATTTTATACAAGAGAATAGTCTTCGAATGGAATTCCCTGCCTGGCGGTATCAATCAGCTCTTTGTTATTTTTTATAGTCACTAACATACCGACTGATTTGAAAGATA
Source organism: Chitinophagaceae bacterium (assembly GCA_026786345.1). Classification (GTDB taxonomy): domain Bacteria; phylum Bacteroidota; class Bacteroidia; order Chitinophagales; family Chitinophagaceae; genus Segetibacter. Next base: position 5,125 of record JAJAYD010000056.1, on the reverse strand, counting down.
ATTTCAAAAATCCGCGAAAGCAAACATTTAAAGGATCTTTTTCGTGCAATCCTATAGAAGCAAATGAGTAAGATTTTTCGTAAGCTATGTTGCGTGCAAAATTTACCAACAACCTCGTTAATTCTCTATCGTGATTGTTTACAGCGAGAAATCGTATGTATAACATTTTTACCGGCTGATGTAAAATGGGCAACGGCGACAAACTAAAGTTGCGACCAATAACGGTAAGCACTTTAAGCAAGTATTTCATTTTGAAGGAAAGTCTTGTTACCACATTTTGCTTACAGTGCATGTTGTCCGTAAGGCTCATAGCAGCTACGATACCATTATTATCTCTAACGATAAAGTTGCTTGTTTTAGAGAGCTTTTCCAAGGTAATTACCGGCCCTAACTGGTATTGCGAATAATGAAGATTGAAAAACCGGAGTAATTCCCCGCCAGGCTTTGCAGCTTCAACTTTATATATTGGATGAGCGATTGTATTTTTTTTGCCGGGAAACTGGGTTACTATAAACAAGCCTATGTTTTCAAAATCGGGGATGGATGGGCGGTCTTTAAAAAATGAAAATGGCTTTGAATTGCCTTTGGAAACATTTAGAAAAGCAAGGTCAGCACCGGCTGGCACAGCATGGTTTGCCAGCTCATTGCACAGTTGCAAACCCACTCCCCTGTTTTGGTAATTTTCAGCTACTTTAAAGTCACCAATATAATGCAAGGGGTAAATAGTTCCTCCCACATAAACCTCTTGCAACGACGCACTTAACGATCCAATAATCACCCCTTCATCCAGGGCCACAAACACGTTTGATTTGCCCCGCATTTCCAACAAGTCAAAAAAATTTGGTTTCCTGTCAATACGCAGAGAGATTTCACCTTGCATACCCGACAAGGCTGTAAGCTCCAGCAATTGTTGATTGTCATCCCGGGTTGCCAACCTGTAAATGATCACTTTACATTGTTGTTTAATGAAAATTAGAAAATCTCCACGAATGATAATTATTGCAAAAAAGATCAGGATTTAGGAACAATGCCTACTACCGGCATTTTTGATTCAAAATCCTTTGAAGGAACGATGCATGGCGTATGGTAAGGTTCCACTGTAAAAATATCTATACTCGCCTTGATAGAGCCGACTCTTTTCAAGTCGATTTCAATTTTAAGTACAGGAGTTTTATACACAATGTCTACAGGCTTATTCAATTCTTTAGGCACGGGGTTGGAGAATGAAAGTTTCTGCTTGTTTTCAAATTTCAATTCTTCCCAGGGCTTGCGTTTCCAAATGTTTTCGGATTGAGAAAAGCAGGTAGTGCAAACGAGAAGTAGCAATAAAACGAAGTTGATCCTGAGCATAAAAATTGTGTTATGTTGAGTAAGTTAATAACTTTTTTAAGTACCCGATACTACAAGCGCATTATTTTAAAGGGAAGTATGCTTTGTTTCGTTTAAAACAAACACGTCAGGTGTTTAGCTGCACTAAGTACATTTAGTTTTTATGAATGGTATTTGATTGAATAGAATAAATCAGAAATCAAGTTAATACAAGTAATCCTTTTCGTTTATATTCAGTGCTAATAACGAATAACATATGAAACTCATCGCTATACTTGCAATTGTCTTTACCTGCAACATTTCAATCGCACAAACCGGTAACATCGGAACATTTACAAAAAGTGCTGACATAGGTAACCCCAAAAATGCCGGCTCATCAGTTTATAGTTCAGAAAGTCAAACCTATACCATTAAAGGCTCCGGCTACAACGTCTGGTTTAACCGGGATGAATTTCAATATCTCTACAAAAAACTTGGAGGAGATTTTATCTTAACAGCCGATTTTGAGTTTGTTGGAGAAGGTGGCGATCCGCATCGCAAATTTGGATGGATGATAAGAGAGTCGGCAGACGAAGCTGCTGCAAGTATAAATGCCTGTGTTCATGGTGATGGCTTAACGGTATTGCAATGGCGACCATTGCGTGGCGCTTATATGCGTGACCCGGAAGATGAAATTTTTTATGCAAAGAAGACTGTCTTCAGAACCATCCAATTGGAACGCTCAGGTAAGACCATTATAATGAAGGTTGCCAACTTTGGCGAGCCCCTGCAAACAGTTGCCATACAGGAATTCCCCTACCTTAAAGATTCTGTACTGGCCGGGTTGTTTGTATCGTCGCACAATGCTGATAAAACAGAGGAGGCCCGGGTGTACAATGTTCGTATTGATAAACCAATCGGAGATGATTATAGCCCCAGTCCTGTTATCAACCGGTCACTCAATCACAATCCACCACCGCTGGGTTGCCGTCTCGAAATATTGAATGTGTTTGATGGGAAAAGGAAAATTATTCATGAAAGCGAGGGAAAGTTTGAAGCACCCAATTGGATGCCTGATGGCAAACAATTGCTTTTTAACGAAAAGGGATCTTTGTACACCATCCCGGTTGAAGGAGGAACGCCGGAAAAACTAAACACCGGCACTGTTACCAGTAACAATAACGATCATGGTATTTCTTTCGATGGAAAGATGCTTGCAATTAGTGGCCGTAAAGACACTATTGGTGGCGGCTCAGTTGTATATGTTTTACCGCTAACAGGAGGCCTGCCAAAATTGATCACCGAACAAAGCCCTTCTTACTGGCATGGATGGTCGCCTAATGGAAAAGAAGTGACCGTTGTTGGCCAGCGCAACGGGGCCAAAATTTATAACCTGTATAAAATAAACATCAACACACAAGTTGAAACACCGCTAACCCAAAATACCACCGGCCATGTTGACGGGCCGGAATACCCGCCTGATGGAAAATATATTTATTATAATGCCAACCCCACGGGTACTATGCAAATTTGGAGAATGAAACCGGACGGCAGCGGGCAAGAGCAATTAACTTTTGATGAATACCACAACTGGTTTCCACATATTTCGCCCGATGGCAAATGGATGACCATGATTTCATTTCCTACCAACATTGATCCAAACTCGCATCCATCGTATAAAAGAGTAATGTTGCGGATGATACCCGTTTTAGGAGGAGCACCAAGGGTAATTGCTTTTTTATATGGAGGCCAGGGAACTATTAATGTAAACTCATGGTCGCCCGATAGTAAGCACATAGCATTTGTTAGCAATTCGGAGCATGCAGCAAAATGATAATTAATAGTACTATGCTAAAAAACCTATTTGGCTTTCTTATTATTGAGCAACAGGTACCGGGCTGTTTGGTAATAGGCATCGGTCAAAAACCTGTATTTCTTTTTTAAAGAATCAGTTAATGTAACAGGAGTGTTGTCTTCGATGGATGCAAGATTATCACCTGCACCGGTGACCCTGTAATTGTAATACAGGTTATTGCTGATCACCCCAATTTTACGGGCATCTATATCAATAATAAAAGCAGTATTATCGGTACCATCCCCGGCAACTTTCAACAGGTCTTTACCCAGTGTAGTGTTGGTATAACTGATGTTGCAAATACCTGCAATGGTAGGTAACACATCCACCTGCGAAGCTGCAAAATTGTAGATAGCCGGCTTAATATATTTAGGCGAATAAATAAGGAACGGCACATGTTCGCTGGTTAAACTTTGCGCAGTAAATACTTTTGGTAACATATCTCCGGCATCGCCCAAAATTCCATGATCGCCTATAAAAACAAAAATGGTGTTGTTAAAATAGGGTTCCTTTTTGGCAGCATCCAAAAATGTTTGATAACTAAAATCAGTATAGCGGAAAGCATTGTACTCATCAAGAGAGGTGAATCCATACTTTTTTAAAGTGTCCAGGGGTACATTCTGCAACTTAAAAACAACCTTGTCCTCTTCGGGTATGGTGTACGGACGATGGTTATCGGCCGTTTGAATGACAGCAAAAAATGGTTGCTTCTCTCCTTTCAAAACTTTGTTTGCCTCCAAAAACAAGTTTTTATCACTTATGCCCCAAACGTCAATCTTTGCTGCTTTATAGTCGCCTTCTTCGTGCAGCTTCAGCCCGGTAATATTATTAGTAAGCAATCCACGTATGTTGGCCCAGCTTGAACTTCCACCTAAAAAATAATGTTTTTCGTAGCCATCAAAATCGTTAATAATAGTGTGCTGATTAACGGCCGCAGGGTTTCGGCTGGCTGTTTTATACAATTGTACATCTGGCACTCCCGTTACTATGGCCCATACGCCCCTGGCTGTACCATAAGCTGGCGTAAAACAACGGCTAAAATAAATTCCTTCCCTGGTCAATTGGTTAAAGAATGGGGTGGTGTTTAAAGGATTGCCGATCATGCTGCTTTTATAAGCACTAAACGATTCGCAAATAACCAATACCACATTCGGCTTTTGAGAAGATGGATTTGCTAAAGAAACACTCCGTGTAAAATTTAAAGTTTTTATATCAGGATTGGTTACCCCCAGTTCGCTGGCCATCCGGTTATAATGCGATTTTACTTCCTCAATTTCGAAAGTAGCATGACGAAAACTGAGGGAGCTGAAAAATGATTGAAAGGGATTGAGCGCCACCTGCGATTTAAAGTCGCTGTTAAACCTAAAGGCATCGCTCCAACGTAACGGAAACTGGCCTGCCCGGCCAAAAACACCCAATCCTAATAAAACAAAAAATACCAGTCCCCAGGTTATCCGGGTATATCGTACACTTTTTATCGGCTTCGACAAAATGTAATTATAAGTAAGCCGGATTAAAGCAAGCAGGGCAATAACACCCAGCAATAACGAAAAAGCCAGTTTAATAATTGGGTAGCTTTCCCACATCATGTTTACCGAAATTTTTGCATCGGAGGCATAGTTAAGTACACTTCCATTTAGCCTTTGATGCAAATACGCAAAGTGAAAAAAATCCACTGAATACAACACACAAAAAATAGCCGAAAATATGCCGTATAACCAAAAGCTAATGGCACGGCCTGCTTTGGTTTGAAAAGGATGCAAAGGTTTTATAGAGCCTGCGAGGAAAATTATAAGCGAAACAATACTTACCATTCTAAGATCGAAACGAAATCCTAAAATAAAAGATGGAAGCAGGGAATTGTAAGAAATATTGTTACCAAAAATTAAAACAAGGATCAACCTCAGCAAAGTCATTAACAATAAAAAAATAATCGCGGTCAAAACGATCCATTGAATATAT
>JAJAYD010000055.1 GCA_026786345.1 Chitinophagaceae bacterium | reverse complement strand
TATATTCTCCCAATCCATAATGTTATTTGTGATATTTCGATGTAAGTCTATATATTTGTGCAAACGTTTGCACAAATATATAGACTTACATCGAAATATCACAAATAACATTATGGATTGGGAGAATATATCAATATAAACAAAGCGGGATTGAAGAAAATACCTGCATTGCATTGCTGCTTATAAAGTTTATAAAGTACCAGTGCGGCAACTACAATAAAACCATGCTGACCTAAGCCCGGAGAAAGCTATTGGTATTGCAAAATCAATATGGAATTTTACCCTTTGCTACCCTAAGAAAAAAGAGCGGATAACCAAAACCTTGTTATTGAAAGACGAGCAAAAAATTGATGGCCCTATTTAACCTTTAATATTGGGTGTTCCAGCAACGAAGTCAGGAAAAATCAGCCTTTGTTTACCCATGGATGATGCACTGTCTTGTGTGAAGAAAAAATTTGGCAAGTACATTTTATACAGGCTCTATATTACCGTAGTCTAATATGTAAACTACCGAAAAGTAGCACTTGATAAAATTTAGGGTAGTCTTAGTTGAGTCTTTCATTAAGTCCTCTGTGCAGACTACCGTAAAATAATGCCCGATAAATTTAGGGTAGCAATAAAACCTCTCAGGAACCAACCGTAAAATAATGGCTTATAAAATTTACGGTAGTCTGATCTCATCTTGCATTAAAGCTTCTTTAAGACTACTGTAAAGTAAATGGTTGATAAAATTACAATCGGATACCATAATGCAACATCATTCAATTCTAAAGTGTCAGTAAAGAAAAGCGCAAAATGAAAATATTTTTTAATATTTTGATTTCCGTTCTTGTATTCTCTTGTAAAAAGAACGATACAGGAATTGATCTTTCATTACCCTCAAAAACGCAAACCGGACAAAATACTTTTGGGTTTCTGCTAAACTCGCAAGTTTGGATTAATTATGGTCAGGTTTGTTTCCCGTTCGCAGGTGGGTGCAGAGAAAATTTAAGTGGTTTTTATTATTCAAGTGATGGAGACATTCATATAAATGCTGACAAAGTTCTGTATAAGAATAGTTCATGGAGTACTTATGAGAGCATAGACCTAAATCTTGCCACAAATTTTAGGAGCATTGGCACTTACAGTACTTTGACAAGAGACACAATTGGAGTTGCTTATTGGTATTCTGAACAGGGGCAGCCCAAAAAAACATATTTGTTGTCTCAGACAATTCCAACATTCACTATTGCTGTCACTAAGGCTGACACGGTAAATAATATTTTAGCGGGTGAATTTTCAGGCAAACTTTTTAGAAGGATAAGCGATATTTCATTTGCGACATCCACAACAGACTCAATTATAATAGATAATGGCAGGTTTGACATAAAGCTTAAATGATTACGACAGCCGATAATCCTATTTCAAAAGCAGGGTGGCCCAATAAAATCTTCAGCAACAGCAATATCATAACAGTAGTTCGGGGCTGGAAATTTTCCATTGAACTTTAGTTGGTATCAGCATCTTTATATTTTTAATTTGGCACTTACCGGCTTTAAAAAATTTACGGTAGTCTAATGCTCTCTTGCGTAAAAGTTTCTGGCAGACTACCGTAAATTCCCAAAAATACTTCTTCATCAAAATGTAACTACAGGCAAAATTATCTTACTGCTTGCCCCCGCATGGTGATACACCTTTATAGTTGCCTTTTGAAAATCACTCTCTTTTGCGTGATAGATATCAATAAACTTTTGCGGGTTTCTGTCAACTAATGGAAACCACGAGCTTTGAACCTGTATCATCAGCCTGTGGCCTTTTTTAAAAGTATGTGCTATATCGGGTAAGGTATACTTAACGTTTGTAATCTTATTGGGTACAAAAGCATCAGGCTTTACAAAGCTATTCCTGAATTTACCCCGCATCACTTCGCCACGAACCAGCATTTGATAGCCATTCATAATGTATTTATCTGTATCGCTATATGAAAACTTATCAGGAAAAACATCTATGACCTTTACAATAAAATCTGCATCTGTTCCGGTAATGCTTACCATTAAATCTGCTACTACCGGACCAGCCAATGTAAGATCGCTGGTAAGGGTATCTGTTTCAAAAACCAGCACATCAGGTCTACGTGATGCAAAACGCTGGTCATCGGTCATGTATTCCCTTGTTCTGTCAAAATGTACATCTTCTGTATAAGGAACGGGCTTTGAAGGATCGCTTAGGTATTCGCTAAAAGGTTTTGGTGTCATCTTACCTGTTATAGCAACTGGTTTTTCAAAACTCAATCCTCCATTACCAAGCAAGTACAAATCTTTGGTTTGCATTGCAGCAGGTGGCCATTGTGGTAATTGTTTCCAGGTATTTTCTCCTGAGAAAAAAATAGTGGCTTCTGCTATGTTCGGTGTGTTTCCTTTGCTTTTCAGGTAAAAGTCAAAAAACGGAAACTCAATATTTTGCTGGTACCATTCGCTGGTATTACTTTCAAACTGAACGTTGCCTAAGTTGCGGCCTTCCGGTCTTGACCATTGCCCATGATACCATGGTCCCATAACAATTTTATTATTTGCTCCGGGATTTTTTTGCTCAATAGCCTGGTACATTCTCCATGCTCCAAAGCAATCCTCTGCATCAAATAAACCACCGACTACCAGCATGGCTGGTTTAATATTGTTTACAAAATTCCGGGGGTTTCTTGCTTGCCAAAATGCATCGTAAACCGGGTGGTGCATCAATTGTTTCCAAAAAGCTATACTATCACCCATATACTTTTTGGTAAGGTTATCCAGGGTCTTATTGTTTAAATAGAACGCATAATTATCTTTTGTAGAATATTCAAATTGACCGGGACCTATGGTGGTTGGTTTTGGTCTTGGCCTTCCAAAAGAGGAGTAGAACGCAAAGGCATCCATCTGCATAAACGCACCATTATGATGAAAGTCGTCACCTATAAACCAATCAGTAACCGGTGCCTGGGGACTGACGGCTTTAAGTGCCGGATGATTGCTTAATGCCGCCATGGTTGAATAAAAGCCGGGATAGGAGATGCCAAAAACTCCTACGTTTCCATTGTTTGTTGCAAGGTTTTTTACCATCCAATCTATAGCATCATACGTATCGCTGGCTTCATCAAACTCCTTACCTTTTTTATTTGCATTGAAGGGTCGTACATCTTCAAATTGTCCTTCACTCATCCAACGGCCACGCACATCCTGCAGGGCTATAATATACTTTTCCTTAAAATAATGTTTGTAAGGACTTATCCAGTAAGCACGAAATTCTTTACCATAGGGGGCAGCACTGTATGGGCTACGGGTTAAAAGTATTGGGTGTTTTTCACTACTGTCTTTAGGTATGTAAAAAGTTGTAAAAAGCCTGACACCATCTCTCATAGTTATGTATTGTTCAACTTTGGAATAGTTGTTTACAATCCAGGTTGAATCTGGGGTTTGGCTAAAAGCCAGGCATGGAACCAGGAGCAATAACAGGTACAGGATGTGCTTCATAATAAATAAATGAGTAAAAAAAAGAAAGTTTTTGTGTGATGCAGGTATTTTTCAAAATGAACCTGCAATAAAAAACCCCAGTAGCAATTACGACTGAGGTTTCTTGTTAGGTCACAATTGGTTTAATCAATTTTTGTAATCTTAAGTATATTGGTAGGAAGGTGGAGTTTAACCGGGGTACTGCCTGTGTTGATAACAGTGTCACCAGCTTTAATAAATCCTCTTTCTTTCAAAATATTTATCTGGTCTTCAATAATGCCATCCAGCGATTCTTCTTCGGCATAGTAAAATGCACGTACACCCCAGCTTAAACTTAGTTGGTTTATCAATGTTTTTTCTTTTGAAAATATAAACAACGGAGACTTTGGTCGATAGCTGCTTAAAGTAAATGCCGTATATCCGCTCTGAGTCATGCCAATAAGCGCTTCAGCGTTTACATCACGGGCAATCTTGCAGGCATTGTAACAAATGGCATCGCTTAAAAACGAGGGTGAGTGTGCCTGTGGTTTCAAATCCTCTTCGCGGTTATAGCGATACTCTTTTTCAACTTCACCAATAATCTTACGCATGGTTTGAACCACAAGAGTTGGGTGGTTACCTGCAGCAGTTTCACCACTCAACATTACTGCTTCGGCTCCCTCCAAAACGGCATTGGCTACGTCGGTGGTTTCGCTTCTGTTTGGTTTAACCC
>JAJAYD010000054.1 GCA_026786345.1 Chitinophagaceae bacterium | reverse complement strand
TTGACGAGGTTATTTTGGTAAATAAGCACAATGGACAAACAAGTGCAAAGCAAATGAGTAAAGCTGATAATATTGATTTGAAAACAGATGAAGCCTGGCTTAGTAATGCTTTGGGAGGAGGGATACTATGGTCAAAATAGGGTTTATTTGCGAAGGAGATACTGAACAAATTCTACTTCTTTCTGATAACTTCCAAAGCTATCTTTCATCAATAAATTTACGAGCCGTCAATGTAATCAATGCGTGTGGCAGCGGAAATTTATTACCACATAATATAAAAGGCTATATACAAAGCCTTGAAAATGCAGGTGCTGAAGTCATTCTAATATTAACCGATTTAGACAATGAGATTTGTATTACACAGACTAAGGAACGAATAATGGCACGACAACAGGATATTGTAATTATAGCTGTCAAAAAGATTGAAGCCTGGTTTCTGGCAAACGAAATAGCTATGAGATCATTGCTTAACAATAGCCACTTTTCATTTTCTTTACCTGAGTTAGAGAATAACCCTTTCGAAACTATAAATAATTTGCTGGTCCAATACACCGGGCGGGGAATAGGTAAGAGTTCTGCCGGTAAAATTCGCCTCGTCAAAAGACTTTTAGATGCAGGACTTGATTTGTCAAATTCAGGTATTCATCCAAAATGTTTCAGTGCAAAATACTTTTTAGACACACTTCAGAAACTAGCACTGAAGTAAACCTGTCTTAAAATATATTCACTTCTTCTTATAATCTCCCCTTTTCCACGCTTTTATAAATTCGCTCCAGGCCATGGGGTTAAGTATGTTCATTGGAGGTGTTTGACCTGCATAATAATATTTTTGAGCGGCCTGCCTTAAATTGTAATTAGCTGCTTCCCTGCCGTCAGCCGGTAAACTGCTCATTAAAATTCTTCGTTTGGCTTCTTCGGTGTTTTGACGGGCGATCTCATATTTATCGTCGGGCATGCGGGTGTTCAAAAAGTCCCTTTCAAATTGTTGCCTTGATGGACGTGCCCTTAATATGGTTACAGGCAGGTAAGCAGTATCGCTAATCATTAATTGTATAACACTGTATTGATTGCTTTCCAGCTTTTGAGGTATTTCAATCGTTTTGGCTTTGTAACCAATACTGGTAAACTCAACCTTATCGCCTTTTAAAACTACAATGGAAAACACACCCTGGTCGTTGGTCATGGTACCCCTGCCAGTTCCTTTTACAACCACACTAAGTGCGGGAATTGCCTGTAGGCTGTCGGCGGTCATTACAACACCATATAGTTGAACTACGCTATCTTGAATCCTTTCGAATTGGCCAAACATTTTAAGAGGAAAAATAAAAGCCAGAAACAGTGAGTATCGTAAAAGTTTATGCATGAATGTTCTTTATGTTAGTCTCAATAGTTGTTCAAATGACAACTAACTGTATTAGGTGTTTTTATTAATACCAATCATTTTTGCCTGGTGTGTTGTTTGGCCTTTTCGGCTGAAAACATGATTTATAAATCTATAAATTTCAAAACAAAAGACCTGCTTATTTCCTACTCGAACCGACTGTACAAGAATGATTTTCTTTTTTTCTTTCATTGGAAGAAAAACGAAAACAATCCTTGGATTGCAATGGCTGATTTTCAAATATACTACTGGCGGGTACTAAATAAACCTTCTTAACAACCTCTTTAGAAAACAAAGGCTTTCATGCAAAGTTTTTTCTGAAATATTACAGGGCAATAAATTTTGAAAAGTATGGTGATAGCCAAATTTAAAGCGCTACACGGCGTTAACTTTGCAGAGCAAAAATCTTTTTAACTAAAACTTAGTTGATGACGACGGATGATATTTTAAAAGCGCTGGGCAATGTGCAGGAACCTGATTTAGGTAAAGACCTGGTTACATTAAACATGGTAAAGGATATTAAAATTGAGGGCAATTATGTTTCGTTTACAGTGGTGTTGACTACCCCGGCTTGTCCGCTGAAGGATATGATAAAAAATGCCTGCATTAACGCGGTAAAAGTATTGGTGAATAAAGAGGCGACTGTGGTGGTGAACTTTACATCGAACACTACCACTAAAAGGGAAGACAATAAAAGCATACTGCCAAATGTTCGCAATATAATTGCCGTGGTAAGCGGTAAGGGGGGCGTGGGTAAAAGTACAGTGGCAGCAAATCTTGCCATGTCGCTATCGCAGGGTGGTGCAAAAGTTGGTTTGCTGGACGCGGATATTTATGGACCAAGTGTACCTATAATGTTTGGTGTGCGTGGTGAGCGGCCCATGATGAAAGAAGTAAACGGCAAGGGCATGATTGTGCCTTTGGAACAATACGGTATTAAGCTGTTGAGCATTGGTTTGCTGGTTGATGAAAAGAATGCGGTGGTTTGGCGTGGACCCATGGCAAGCAGCGCCATCAGGCAGTTTGTAACCGAGGTGTTGTGGGAAGAATTGGATTACCTGATTATTGATATGCCGCCCGGCACCGGCGATATTCATTTAACATTGGTGCAACTGGTACCGGTTACAGGTGTAATTGTGGTTACCACTCCGCAGGATGTAGCTCTGGCCGATGCAAAGAAAGCCATTGCCATGTTTGGGCAAGCTCAAATTAAAGTACCCATCATTGGGGTGATAGAGAACATGAGTTATTTTACTCCTGCCGAATTACCCGAAAACAAGTATTACATTTTTGGTAAGAATGGTGGTAAGAGGTTGGCCGAAGAATATGACATTCCTTTTCTTGGCCAGATACCTTTGGTGCAAAGTATAAGGGAAGGTGGTGATATTGGCATACCCATAATGATGAGTGACGATGAAGTGACGAAAAAGGCATTTCACGATTTTGCAGGAGCAGCAGCCCGGAGCATTTCGATGCGTAATGCAAACATGAATGCCGAAAGTGTAGCTGAAGTAGTGGAGAAGGTGGGATAGGTGGGGTTGGAAGAAGTTGACGGATGACAGAAGAACGTTGGTCGTTGGTAGTTGGTAGTTGTTGGAAAATGTTGACGTATGACAGAAAGACGGTTGTTGGTTGTTAATTCATTCGTGCATTCGTGGCAATCTAAACAAGATGTTGGTTGAGTGATATTGGTTGACAGAAGACTGAAGGAAACGTTGTGTATCTCTGTGCCGTAGTGCCGCTGTGGTTCAAAAAGATCTTAGCACTAAAAAAGAAAATCATACTGATGACTGTGAAAAAAATAATTCCGTTTCTAATAGGTTTCATAGTTCTTTTATCGTTCAATTCATGTTCACCAAAAATGAGTACGATTTCTAAACCTTTTGACTTGCAGGGCCATCGCGGCGCCAGGGGATTGATGCCGGAAAACACTATTCCTGCAATGTTGAAGGCAATTGATTTAGG
>JAJAYD010000053.1 GCA_026786345.1 Chitinophagaceae bacterium | reverse complement strand
GCCCTGGGTGGGTCGGTAATGATTACATCGGGCCTTCCATGTATGCCAAAAAATTCTTCGGTACAGATATCCGAAACATCCCCTGCAAAAAACGAAGCATGTTCTATGTTGTTCAATGCAGCATTGGCTTTCGCATCTTCAATGGCCTCCTCTATTAATTCAACCCCAATAATTTTTTTTGCGTGGCTGCTTACAAAAATGCCAATACTGCCGGTACCACAATACAGGTCGTACACAACTTGTGAGCCGTCCAGGCCGGCAAAATCACGGGTTACCTGGTAGAGCACTTCGCCTTGTAAAGTGTTGGTTTGAAAAAACGATTTAGGAGAAATCTTAAACTGGTACTCCTCCAGCTTTTCAATAATGTACCCTTTGCCTTTGTAGATTTTAGGCTCCAGGTCGTTCATGCTATCGTTCCATTTTAAGTTTATGGTGTACAGCAAAGTGGTAATTTCCGGAAAGCTTTCTACAATAAAATTTAGCAACCCTTCCCGCTGGGCTTTGTCTTCATAACCTAACACCACATTCACCATCAGTTCGCCGGTTTCGGCTAAACGCACCTGTACATTTCTTAAAAAACCGGTATGGCTTTTAATATCGTAATGCGATAGCTTGTGTTGCAATCCATAATTAAGAATAGTTAGGCGAATGCGGTTGGTGGGTTCGCTTTGCAAATGGCAATGAATAATGGGCACCACCTTATCGTAAAAACCACGGGCATGAAAGCCGGCTACATTTTCTTCGGCAGAAATATGTTGGTTCGATAATTCTGAAGCTAATAAAAACCGCTTGTTGGCAAAGGTGTATTCCATTTTGTTGCGGTAATGTGTGGTATTTTTTGCGCCAAGAATTGCCGGAATCGGTGGCAAAGCTACCTTGCCAATACGTGTTAAATTATCTACTACCTGCTGCTGCTTGTATTGTAATTGTTTTTCGTACGGCAACATTTGCCATTGGCAACCACCACAAACACCAAAATGTTGGCAAAAAGGAGTAACTCTTTCTTTTGAGTAACTATGAAAAGACAGGGCTATCCCCTGCGCCCAATCTTTTTTGTTCTTTTGCAGTAATACATCTACCACATCGCCGGGTATGGTGTTCTCCACAAAAATTACTTTTCCATCAACTTTAGCCAGCGATTTTCCTTCGGCGGCATAATTCTCCATCAGTACTTTTTGCAAAATCACCTTTTTGCGTCTCATAGCGGCAAAAGTAAGATGTTAGCCCATCGATAGTGTATGCCTTGCTTTTGTAAGCGCCTCAGCCATTGCCCTGGTAGGTTGATCTTAAACTATTACAACCTCATTTTTAACCAAAGCTTGAAAATTACCTTTCAATAAAAGCTGCCACTTTTCGTTACTGAAGCTGCCAGCGCCTACATGTTTGGGCGGAAACAAAGTGAACATTCGTTGCAAACAAACGAGCTAATTATACTTTAAGCGTGAAAAATTTGTGCAAAATTGAATAATATAAAACTGTATAAAAGTGCGACCCCGCAAGTCTGTCGGGGAAGGCAGCAAGGATGCGACATAGTGGCCATACTGACTGGCTCCCAAAAACCTAATTGCCTATTTTTATGCTGTGCAAGGTATATAAAGCAATAATGCAATCCGGGCTGTATTGTAATTAACATTTTTGAAAAATCCTTTTAAGTTTATTAAGATATTTTTACCCATAATATTTGATCCATCACTTATGTACAGACATTTATTGACTTTTTTGTTGGCATTTACTTTTTTTGCAAATGCTTTTGCCCAAAGCAAAAAAACTACCAAAGCACCGGCGGCGGCTGTTGTTAAACCGGCAACAGTCAACTCCACTGCCGGTTATAGTATTCCGGTAACCATCAGCCCATTAAAAAATACCTGGGTATACCTGGGTTGTCATTTCGGAAAATATAAAAACCTGGTTGACTCTGCGTATTTAAACGGGCAAAGCCAGGGGGTTTTTAAAGGAAAAGCAAAACTTCCGGGAGGAATTTATTTAATGGTTTCGCCCAATAAGGTGTTGATGTTTGAATTTTTAATGGACAAAGGGCAGCACTTTACCATCAAATCCGATACAAGTCACCTTGATACGGTAACCATAACCGGGTCGTCAGATAACCAGGTTTTTCAAGAATACACGCAGTTTCTATCTCAAAAAGCGCCGGTGCTCAGCCAAATGCAAAAGCAACTTTCTTCCGGCTCACTTTCAAACAAAGATTCTATTTCGCTTCGCGAAGCATTAAACAAAGGCAACAAAGAATTGCAGGACTACCGCGAGAAGCTGGTGACCGGTCATCCAAACGCTATGTTGGCTACTTATTTTAATACCATGCGCCGTCCCGAAATTCCGGCTATGCCTAAGCTTGCCAATGGCAAAGTAGATTCAACTTACCCTTACCGTTTTGTAAAAGAACATTGGTGGGACGGGGTTTCGTTCGACGATGAAAGCCTGGTGCGTACCCCGTTTTTTGAACCCAAGCTGGAAGAGTATTTTAAATATTACGTGGTGCCCGAGGCCGATTCAATCATTCCTGAAGTCAACTACATGTTGCTGGTGTCAAGAAACAGTCCTGAAATGTTTAAGTACCTCTTGGGAAAATTTACCGACAAGTATATTAACCCGGAGTACATGGGCCAGGAGAAAGTATTTCTTCACTTGTTTGATAAATATTACAGCAAAGGAGACACTTTGTGGCTGAATGAAAAACAACGCAAATACATTTTTGACCGTGCTTACAGTTTGATGGCCAACCAGCTTAATGAGCCTGCCGCCGACCTTGACATGCTGGATACTGCCGGAAAAAAGGAGACGCTGTACGAGATAAAAGCACCTTTTACTTTTGTTAGTTTTTACGATCCAAATTGCGGCCATTGCAAAGAAACCATTCCACGCATCGACTCAATTTACAGGGCTAAATGGAAAGGTCTTGGTGTAAAACTGGTAGGGGTTAATGTAGATGAAGGGGCCATGGACGCATGGAAAAGCTTTATAAAAGAACATAAGCTGGAAGGATGGTTACACATATACCAGCCCAAAAACAAACGCGAAGCGGAATCTAAAAACGGGGTAGCCAACTACAGGCAATTGTACGATGTGTTTAAAACGCCTACCTTATACCTGTTGGACGATCAAAAAAGAATAATTGGTAAAATGCTTACCATTGAGCAGTTTGATGAAGTTTTGCAAGCCAAACTTAAAACCAAAACCGCATCAACCAAATAACCCTAATTACCTGTTTTACATGAAAAAATTTGTGTGCTCCTGCCTGCCGGTATTATTGTTTGTTACCGGCTTTGGGCAAACCTTATTTACTTATGGCCCCAATGCTGTTTCAAAAAGCGAATTTGTTAAGGCCTTCAACAAAAACCCCAATGTTACTGACGATAGAAAACAGGCTTTAAAAGAGTACCTGGACCTGTACGTAAATTTTAAGCTGAAGGTAAAGGCGGCGTACGATGCAAAATTGCAAAATGAAGCTTCGCAAATAGCGGAACTGACCAACTTTAAACTACAGATAGCAGACAACTTTATAAACCAGGAAGCCAACGTTAGCAACCTGGTAGACGAGGCTTTTGAACACAGCCAAAAAGACATTCACCTTGAACAGGTGTTTATTGAAGTGCCTGCAAAAGGCGATACAACTGCTGCATATCAAAACATACAGGTCGCCTACAGAGCCCTGCAGTCCGGGCAAAATTTTACAAGCGTTGCAACGCAATACAGCACTGATGCCTATACCAAAAGCACCGGTGGCGATCTTGGTTTTATAACCGTATTTACCCTGCCTTACGAGTTTGAAAAGGTGGCTTATTCAACCGCAACCGGAAATTATTCGCACCCTTTCCGGTCAAAAATTGGCTACCATATTTTTAAAAATGTTGAGGAAAGAAAACCAATGGGTACAAGGAAGGTTGCGCACATATTAGTAGCTTATCCGCCCAATGGTTCTATTACAGAAAAGGAAGCATCGGCACGAAAAGCAGATTCTATTTATAACCTTTTGAAAGATGGACAGTCTTTTGAAAATATGGCCCGGTTAGTAAGTAACGATATTTCTTCGGCAGGAAACGGTGGCTTATTAAACGAATTTGGCATTGGAGAATTTGACCCGACTTTTGAAATGCAGGCGTTTAGCTTGAAAAAACCAGGTGATATTTCTGCGCCTTTTGACCTTGCCGGTGGTTATCATCTGTTACAGTTAAGGCAGGTAATTCCGGTTAGTGCTGATAAAAGTAATATTGAAGTTATGGCAGCCATACAGGAAAAAATTCAGCGAAGCGACCGCCTGGCAAATGCAAGAGAGGCCATGATTGAAAAACATAAAAAACTGGTGGGCTATAAACCTGCATTTTACAATCAAACCGAATTATGGAATTTTACTGACAGCAGTTTGAAAGGCAAGGCACCAGGCAAAATGCTGATGAATAATCAGGTTGTTTTGTTTTCGTTTGCAAAGCAAAAAATTAAGGCAGAAGATTGGGTTAATTATGTAAAAGCCACTAAGGGAAGCAGCGTTGAGAATGCCAATAAAAGCTATGGTGAACTCATGAATGATTACATCAATCAATCTGTAGCAAACTATTACCGGTCGCACCTTGAAGATTATAACAAAGAATACAAGCAACAGGCAGATGAATTTAAAGATGCCAACCTGTTATTTGGAATCATGGATAGTAAGATTTGGAATAAAGCAAATAACGATACGATTGGCCTTAAAAAACACTACGAACTGCACACTAAAAAATATGTTTGGGGTCCGAGTGCCGATGCAATTATTGTAACGGTAACCAACGACAGTATTGTTGACGGTTTGCAGCAACAATTAAAAAATAATCCTGCAAATTGGAGAGCAATTATGGAAGGGTTTGGTATGCAGGTTACAGCCGATAGCGGCCGGTACGAGCTGGGCCAGTTACCCGTAGTGGACCGCACCCGTTTTGAAGAAGGATTGATAACAGCTTCCGTAAAAAATGCGAATGATAACTCTGTTACTTTTAATTACATTTTTAAAATGCATGCTGACCCTGAGCAGCGTTTGTTCGAAGATGCAAAAGGTCTTGTGATCAGCGATTACCAGCAGGAGCTGGAGGACAGGTGGATAGCGGAGTTGAAAAAGAAATATCCCGTAAAAGTAAATAGGGTGGTATTTGAGGGAATTAAATAATAGCCTTAGACCTTCGGGGATATAAGGATAAAAGATAGAACCACTGTTGAATGCTTGCGTAATGATCTATGCACGAAAAGGCGCGGGGAGGCGACGCAACCTCTACACCGCTTCCCACGCATGAGCCGCTGGCGCAAAGACGGAAAGCCCGACTAAATAAATACGCTTGATGATTTGAAAAAGATGCTGGAAGTTTATGAGGTAATTTTTTGGACCAAGCGGTTGTATATATTGGGTATCTGCGTAGCACTGTTGTACCAATAATTTTCTAAGCAACCTGTCATTTGATTTAATTCACACGAAAAGGCTATATGGCTTTGTGGTATGGGTTATAAAACTAAATTTGTTACTCAATGGATTTAAACGGATACATATCGATCAAGATTTCAGGGAAAACTGCTGATGGAAACCTAAATCCAAAGGATATTGATATCGCAGAAACTAAGGAGTTGCTATCAGATGTTGAAACGCTTTTATTTCCATCCAAAGCAGAAAAAGGTGAGCGTCCGAAAGTGTCTTATGAAGTGACGGAAGGATCTGTAAAAAATTTATTTTGTATACCTGTTGCAAAGGCTATAATGTTTGCGGCATTAATGGCGGAAGTTGGAAATCAAGGATCAGTGTAGATATTGGACTCAAAAGCTGCTATCATAATTGATAAATGGCAAAGGAAAGCTTATACGACTGGCAGGCACTACGAAATTTCTTCTTCGGTTTCGCCGGATAAACCTGTAGTAATCATTGATAAAGAATCACAGTTCATAGCACCACAATCAAATTGGGTTAACACAAGCCTTTATCTGTATGCTAAGATATACGAGGAGGGTGGGCTCAATAAAGTTAACCTTCATATCATTACCGACCGATATGGCAAACTGCCAGTGAAAGCCACCGAAGAACAACTTACTTCTGGAGAGAATAAACTTTTTAAAGTTTATGGAGCTTGAGCAAAAGGTAAACAGAACATCACTACAGGGGAACTAAAAGACTTGGAACTTATTGAGTTTATAGTTCATCAAACGGAGTATGATGAAATTGCTTTTCAAAAGCAAATAAGAAAAGCTTCAGCAAGTTGGAACTCCATTAAAAACAAAGATGCATGGCTAGCTGAAGTTAGAGGAGGTGCGAAT
>JAJAYD010000052.1 GCA_026786345.1 Chitinophagaceae bacterium | reverse complement strand
GTTCTGCCATTGCAGCTTTTTTAACCAACGGTGGTGGTAATTCCAACAGGCCATCACCCGGAAAGGGATCGGGTTGAAAGGCAAAATACCCGGTAGGTGTTTTAACTTTTTGGCCGATGGTCACTAATTGATAACGCATACATACAGGTTGGGAAAAAGCCGTTTAGAGAAACAAATGTAACTAACTCTCGTTTTAGTTCGCATGTTGAACTGCGATGCCAACTATCTTTTTGCCCTCAGTCACAGTGCAGCATCAGGCACAAATTGTCATTATTTTCTTTTGAGGTTCCAAACCAAACTAACCTGTTCCGAAGCAACTAATGATGGAAACCATTTTGAACAGGCCAAGTGTGTTAGCTTAAACGCCTTTCAGTTTGTCTTGAATAACCTTTCTATCGATCGTTCTATTTCGAATCAACCGCTGGGGAAACCACGAGGATTTACAAGGTTTTAAACAATTTGATCGAAAAGTCGATAGCGAACTATATCACGTCAAAAAAGTGGAAAGATGCTTGTGCTGCAAAAGGACTTGGTCTACCGGATATCCCAGAGGCATCTACGCAAAGCGACATACAACAGTTAGCAAATTGTTTAACAAAGCAGGATATAGTAGACCTTCTTCATAAGAAAGAACTGGTGATAAGGCCTCTTTTGGCTTCAGATCAGCTTGGAAACGTGGGGATAGATTTCAGGTTAGGACAGGATTTTCTTGTATCTATCCAAGGCCGCGAGCCATTCATCAATGCTTCTAAAAATTATTGGTTGAGTGGAGGAGCTATCAGGGACATATTTCAGTTCTTTCAACCAACTCGCCGGCAAATTGGAGAGACGTTTATTCTGCATCCGCATCAAACAGTTCTAGCTGTCTCTCTGGAGTATATCAAAGTTCCCGACGATTGTATTCTACTTCTATTCATGAGAAGTTCGTATTCCCGGTTGGGAATAACCATTAGCACTTTAGCTCAACACGGTTATACTGGCTGTCTAAGTTTGGAGCTAACAAACAACAACAACAATCCTGTAAACCTGGCGATTAGAGCACGTATTATTCAGGGATTATTTCAAAGAGTATCGAGCTCAACAGCTTATTTCGACAGCCCGCGTAAATACGTATGTCAGGTTAGGCCAGAACCTTCTGCCGTGATAAAAGATCAGGATTTGTCAGTGCTTAATCACCTTTGGGAGGCAAGTAATAACCGAGTACCTTCTTCTATAACTCCATAGTAACCTTAGTTAATACTTCATTATTTTTAAACCTTTACTGTTTAAAAAGCATGTTTTATACGTTGTCAGTGTTATGCTACTTACTTTAAAAAACTTGAAGTGCCGTGGTTAAGCATCATTCAAAAGATATCAACTCATAGAACCTGATCAAACTGAATGACAGGTATACTAAAGGAAGAAATAGTCAATGACTAAATATTAGTAGTTTTAGGACTTACGTTAGAAAGGAGTCCATGATGAAAAAAAAGATGTAAAAAATCTTGATGATTTTACGTTCATTGTTGTAAGATTTACATTTGGAATCTTGGTAGAAAACTTGTGTTTCCTTATTTTAGGGTACCTGGTTAAACAGGGATTAACCTATTACAACCATACAAAGCTGGAAAAGCCTGCCGGGTTTCCAGAGTTATTTAGTTTCATCGAAGGGCATAATAAATAAATTCTACCAGAATAAAACCGAGAGGTTTATTCATAACAGAATTGACCAGTCCGGCTATATGACAGTCCGGCTCAATTCAGCTGGAATGACAAAAACATTCCAATTACACCGGTTGATAGCAGAGCTGTTTGTGCCTAATCCGGACCCCAATCGATTGCCAATAAGGAACCACATATTGTTTAGTTACATACTGGTTTACGCGTATTTCCATAGCCCAGTACTTCTGAAAGGTTGACTTAGTGTGGTCTTTGCCAATACGGCTTCTTATGTGCTTATTGTGTTCCGTTATCAGCTTAAGCAGGTAGTACTCCTTTGCTATAGTCTTGCCATGAAACATATCTACTACATCATCGGTCATCACTCGGTCGCCATCAGTCAGCTGAGTGAAAATTTCAAATAATCGGTTCCTGGAAATATCGAGGAGTTTGTTAATTTGTTTAGCTGCCTCTAAGGTACCTTTCACAGAATTAAACTTTGAGTTCCACAGATCAGGTTTAATACGCAACCTTGAACTTATATCCCGGCATTGGTTGTGAAGTTTTACCCGGATTACTATTGGGACTTCTTTTTTTACATCAGTTCCTCTTTCGCTAGATGTAGAAACGGACAGAGAACATACTTTCCATATCGGTGATTTTTGTTGACTAAATCGCCCGATGCAGTTTTTTCCTGTATTTAAACTTTGAGAGTGTAGATGATGTGTCTACAAACTTCAAAAGTTTGTCTACGGATGTGACACTGAATCTGGCTTTAAAATGAGTATGTCTACAAACAAAAAAGCCTCGTAAGTGGTTGACTTACGAGGCTTAAAATCATTTTCTGCTCCCCCTTCTGGACTTGAACCAGAGACCCTCTGATTAACAGTCAGATGCTCTAACCAACTGAGCTAAGGAGGAATTTCCCGTCTTTTTTATTGACGGATTGCAAAAATAGGAGATAATCGATAGCGGCAAAAAATTTTTTAGCAAACTTGTTTGAAAAATTAAAGAAACGCATTTGCATTCTAGCTACTCCAACAGTCAAAGATACATAGGCACAAAAAGAAAAACCAGGCTTGCAAATACAAAATGGTAAGACGTTTTTATAGGTCTCATAAATACACCCCCTGACCCAACCACTTCCGCCGCTATATAAAACCTTTCCTCACCACAACCCCAACCCGCTCTCTTCGAACCCCACAAAAATGCCGGCTTCTCTTTCTTCAACTGCATACACTTTTAAATAATAGCCTTCGCCGCTTACATTGCGGCCATTGGTAAGGTTAAACTTGTAACGGTGTAGCGGACAGACAATGTTGTTGGTGGCATCAATAAATCCATCGGCTAAAATGCCGCTGGCATGCGGGCATTTATGGGCACAGGCAAATACCTTGTTGTTAGTTCGGGCAAGGTTAATGGTTTTGCCATTTACGTCTACAATGGCCAGGTTGTTGGTTTGCCAGTTTATGTTATTGATGGAGTCGGCTACCTTGTGCCATTGTACCTTTTTTTCGGCCATCAATAAAAATATTCTGATTTATAGGGATAGCGAATGCGGTACATATCGCGGACTTTATTAAGTACAGTTTGCCGAAGCTCGTCAATGTTTTTGCGCTCAAGTGCTGAAACAAACACACAATTGCCTTGCGTAATATTCTGCCATTTTTGTTTCAGGTCGTCCAGTATTTCAACCTTTACATCATCCTCCAGCCACTCGTCAAAGGTGTGTTGCTCGTACAGGTCCATCTTATTAAAAATAGTCAGTATGGGCTTGTCAAAAGCCTTAATATCCTGTAATGTTTTATTAACCACACCAATTTGTTCTTCGTGTTGCGGGTGCGATACATCAACTACATGTAGCAAAATATCTGCTTCCCTAACTTCATCTAACGTGCTTTTAAAACTTTCTACCAGGTGGTGGGGTAGCTTACGTATGAACCCAACGGTATCACTCAATAAAAAGGGCGTTTGTTCAAAAACAACCTTTCGTGTGGTAGTATCCAGCGTAGCAAACAATTTATTTTCTGCAAATACTTCACTCTTGCTAAGCAGGTTCATTAAGGTACTCTTGCCAACGTTGGTATATCCTACAAGGGCCACTCTTATAAATTCGCCACGGTCTTTGCGTTGGGTAAAAGCCTGCTTATCTATTTCAACAAGTCGCTTACGTAACAGGCTGATTTTATCTTTTACAATCCTGCGGTCTGTTTCAATTTCTGTTTCACCGGGCCCCCTGCTGCCTATTCCCCCTCCCTGCCGTTCAAGGTGGCTCCACATTCCTTTTAGCCGGGGTAATAAGTATTGGTATTGCGCCAACTCAACCTGCACTTTAGCCTGCGCCGTTCGGGCCCTACTGGCAAAAATATCCAGTATCAGGTCGCTTCGGTCAATGGTGGTTATGCCCAGCGCCTTTTCAATATTTTGTATTTGCGATCCCGTTAGTTCATCATCAAAAATGACCAACTGAATGCCTTTGGCATCTATGTATTGTTTAATCTCTTCTAACTTTCCTTTGCCTACAAAAGTTTTACTGTCAGGATGTGCCAGCTTTTGAAAAAACCGTTTTACTGCACGGGCCCCGGCTGTTTCTGCCAAAAAAGCCAGTTCTTCCAAATATTCTTTAACCTGAACTTCTGTTTGTTCTTTATGAACCAAACCTACCAACACAGCTGATTCATCTTGATTAATCTTGTTTTTCTTATCTATCAAACTAAATTATTTTTATAAAGGTACATGATACAAAGCCGGCTATAATTTACTGAGAGTGGCTATTATTGTTTTATTAGCGGGCAATTCCTCTGCCTGCTATAAGCGAAATACATTTCGGAGAATCTACCTATGCAAAAAGCCACTTTTTACAGTGGCTTTTAAAATAATATAAATCTAAGATGTTATAAACCACTAATTGCTATACCTATTGAATAGGGGTTGATTACCGGTCCGGCCCCATCTTTTAATAGGGCTGTTACCTGGTAAGAGCCTTGTAAGGCAATGATGCCGAAACCTACTCTGCCGGTAAGTGCAAAACGGGTGCTGTTAAATAAGCGTTTGTTGTTTTCTTTCATTATAAAATCATTTACTGTTTTTCCGTTTTTATCAACCAGTGTTTTGCCTTTTGTATGTGCATTTACCATAGTACCTATTTTAACCCCTAAAGCCATTTTAAATCCTTTGTTACTGTTTAATGGGTTTGAGTTATACCGCAGTTCAATCGGTGCTTCAAGAAAAACGGTAGTCAGCTTATACTTTTTAAAATGATTGACTGAATCAAGTTTGGAAAATGGAAGCCGGGTTGATCCGGATTTTAAATCGATGGATTTATTCTTGAAAAACATGTTGCTGCTGCCAACACCCACACCCAGTCCAACACTAAACTTCGGGTTATTTTTAAAGGGTTTGTCCAACATAAAATACATATTAAAATGCCTTGAAAAACCTGAGGGTGTGGTGCTGTCATTGATTCCGCTCCATTTGTCAAATCCGTATTGTAACATAAAATGATCGTTCGAACGGTTTGACAGATCAACTGAGTTCCATTTGGCAGGTGTGGCCGGGGGTGTGTTACCCATCATATTTAATACAGTAGTATCAGTGGTTTTTTGAGCAAGAGCCGCATAAAGGGAGAGGATTAAGAAAGAAGTAGCCAGTAATTTCTTCATAATTAGTTTTAATTGTCAGCAGCACAAGTAGTATACAAAATTGTCCTGCAAAAGGGATAGTATTAAAAGTGAGGCAAAAATAAAAGAATTGAACACATGAATTAGGTTAAAGTAAAGTCAAAATGATCAAAGCAATAAAATGCCTGTCAACGTATTATTCCAGATCTTAACATAAGTATTTGCAATCGTTGCCCGATATTATTTATTTCAATAATTAACGGTCTATGTATAATGAATGGTTGACCCGGAGCGTTATTAGCTATTCTTAAATCAGGCATCCCGGGTTATGGTTGAAAAATTGTATTCATGATAGAGACTATTTTACAGGATAAAAATGTGTTGGTGGTGGATGATAATCTCATCAATCAAATGGTGGTTAAGCACACATTAATGAAGATGGGTGCTATTACAGATATAGCCGGCGATGGTGAAGAAGCAATTGTTCTTTTCAAAAAAAATAAGTACGATTTGGTTTTGATGGACATACAAATGCCGCTGATGGATGGTTATGATACCACCAGGTATATAAGAAATCAATTAAACAGCAGCGTGCCCATTATTGCCATGACAGCTTTTGCTTTGAAGGGCGAAGACGACAAATGTTTTGAATGCGGCATGAATAGTTATGTTTCAAAGCCGTTTACTTTAGAAAGTTTGAACAATGCCATTAGTAAGGTTTTCAATTCGGATATTGTAATCAGCAATAACCCCAACATTATAAGCAATACTAATACGAGTGTTGATATAAGCATGTTGTACGAAATTGCTGAAAACGATGAGGCTTATATAAAAATGATGATCACCACGTTTTTGGAGAACCTACCAATGGTTATTCAAAAAATTGAAACTGCCTATGCCAGCCAGGATTGGGAGAATGTCTTTAGATCGGCTCATTATGCCAAATCATCGTTATCGGTAATAAAAATTGCAGACATATTTGAGTGGATATTAACCATTGAAACCAATGCAAAAAAGATGATAGACCTGCATACAATCCCCGGTCTGTTAGAAAACATAAAGACAAAATTTATGAATGTAGAAGAAATACTTAATGAAAGATTTAGTTTCGATAGTAAATCTACGATTGCATGATTATTGTTACTTTACTGTCCGTATTTTTGAATTGAAAGAGATGGGACTTTTGTAATTAACTGTATTGACTAATGAAAATTTTAGTAGCTGAAGATGAGCCGATGATGCTGATGGCCATCGTTGCCAGGTTAAAAAAAGATGGATACGAAGTAACCAGCACAACCGACGGAAGACAGGCATTGAAAGCTATTGAAACCAGCACACCCGATCTAATTATCACGGATATATTAATGCCATACACCTCCGGCCTTGAATTGATTGGCATAGTAAAATCTACGTCCTCAAATAAAATACCCATTCTTGTACTCTCCGGCCTCGGTGAAGAAGAAACGGTTATGGAAGCGTTTCAATTAGGGGCTGACGATTTTTTAACCAAGCCATTCAATGCAATGGAATTATCTGTTCGGGTTAAAAGATTGCTTAAACTAAAAAATCCCAAATAGGACTTTTACGGTGATTTTTTTCTATACAATGCTTTATTGACACAATATTTTAAGCGTTGAAATAGTTATGTATACAAATTAGGCCAGGGCCTTCCGTTCAATATCCAAAACCACTATACATGAAAATCCTCCTTGCCAACAATAAGGAAATTAACAACCGTACAATCCAAAGTTACCTTCAAAAAAATGGTTACCAGGTGTTAACTACCAACAGTTACCCTGAAACTATGGAACAAATTGATCAGTACCATCCCGACATTATTATTACTGATTTAAATACTTCCGACTCTACATTTACCCTCATTAGCGAAGTAAAAACAAGCGGGTTAAATAAACAAATTCCTATTATTGTTATGTCGAAGGCCGGGCAGGAGCACCTTGTTGAGACAGCATTTGAATTAGGTGCCGATGATTATGTTTCTCATCAAAGTAAACTACAAGAACTTTCGCTACGTATAAATATTTTGGCCCGTTGCCGTTCTAAAGCACAAGCCTGATCTACAATACTTTTTTAAAAAGACAATGCCCCGGATAGCCCGGGGCATTGTCTTTTATTCTTTAGCTTCAGGAGGTGGCTGATCCGTATTCCTGTTTCTGGGTGGTCGTTGTTGTTGGGGCCTTTGTTGCTGTGGTGGCCTCGGTTCCTGAGGTGGTCTTTGTTGTGGTGGTGTTTGGGCCTGGTTATCATTGGGCCTTTGAACCCGCTTTTGTGGTGGCTGTGGGTTATTACGATTGTTAGGGTTTACCTGTTTTGCAGGTGCATTTCGCGGAGCATTTTGTATGGGCTTTTCGGTACGCTCTTGCGGTGGCCTTCCTTGTACAGGTTGATTGCCTGCCCGTTGATTGGGCCCCTGCCGAGGTCCCGCATTTTGTTGGTTATTTCGGTTACCTTCCCCCTGTTGCGGGCCTCGTCTATCATTTCCTCTTTCCCTGTCTGTTCTTTTACGGCTATTTCTTTCCAGGCTTTTTAAACTTATTTGACCTACCACGTCTACAAACTCGGGTTCTACTTCTTTAGGTTTTGAGCTTACCACTTCAACAGGCTCCAGTTCATCCGGTTTTTTGCCTTCAGCGTTTAAACGTAAAATTTCTTTTACCCGTGCCAGGGCAAGCGGATAATGCTTGCTGCTGTCGGGCATGGTATACCACATCAGGTTTTTAAAAATGTCTTTTTTTACCAGGTAGGCCGGGCTGCGGGTTATGTATAACACATCTGCATTGTCGGGAAAGTGCTGGAGTGCATCCAGGTAAGTATCCAGTTCGTAATTAAGGCAACACTTCAACCTGCCGCACTGTCCGCTCAACTTGGTCTGGTTGATGGATAAGTTTTGATAGCGGGCTGCTGTAGTATTCACACTTTTAAAATCGGTAAGCCAGGTACTGCAACATAATTCTCTACCGCAACTGCCTATACCACCCACTTTACCTGCCTCCTGCCTTGCTCCTATCTGGCGCATTTCAACCTTTACTTTAAACTCTCCGGCATACATTCTTATCAGTTCTCTAAAATCCACCCGGTCGTCGGCCGTATAAAAAAAAGTTGCTTTTTTACCATCCGCCTGAAACTCAACTTCGGCAATTTTCATTTGCAGGTTCATTGTACGTGCCATGGCGCGGCTTCTCACAAGCGCCTCCGCCTCACGGGCTTTATTCTCCTTCAATTTTGCAATATCCATTTCGCTACTGCGACGCAATACTCTTTTTATCTCAACGCTATTTTCTTCAACACCCCTTTTCTTCAATTGCATACGCACCAACTCGCCGCTAAGCGATACCTCGCCCACATCAAAACCGCTTACACCTTCTAATGTAACAAACTCGCCTTTTTCAAAATATTGCAAAGTGGGGTTTCTAAAAAAGTCTTTCCGGCTACCCTGGTTAAAACTTACTTCAATTATTTTACAGGTACTCTCCGGGTCGCTAAAAGGCAAATTAAGTAGCCAGTCATGCACATTCATACGGTTGCACCCGCCGGTGCTGCACCCTCCGTTACTCTTACATCCATTTGGCGTTCCCGTTCCACAACTTCCACATCCCATAGTCTGATTGTATTAGTAATTGATTTACAAATAGTTTTAAATGTTTATGTAAAAAGGGGAGTTATGAACCAGGCAGTTTGCTGCTATGTAGCTTTCGTTGCGTCGCACTCTTGTGCTATAGTGCCTGTGGCAACGTGTAAAAAAGGTTACGAAACGATCAATATAAAAAATGCTACAATAAAAACATCCGGAATAATCAGCTGTACAAATTTGCTGCCCTGCTCTTCATAATTACTTGTCAAGCATCGCAAATACCATATTGTACAAAAGCCTGCTACACAATTCTCCAATCCCATCAATAAAATCTGAAATAACGCAAAATCAATGTACCGTGGTACATCGCGAACTCAAAAATAATGATTTATAAAGAACTGGTGATAATTAAACATACAGCAGCCCGGACGGGTGTATTTGGTTACCTATTACACCTCTTTAATTGGCCAGCTTAAAAATAACTGCTTCGTAGGGCCTCAACGGGTAATAATAAAGTACCCTTGCTATGCGCTAACCAGCACTTTGTCTTTTACTATGTGCATTATTTTTATAGTCAGTGCATGAAAAAGCATTTTAGCATTTGCATTGCGTTCAATATAGTACGAGGCTTTATCTAACTGTTCTATGATAGCTTCCTGCTGGCCAACACCTGCTATTTTATTCAGGCGTTCGGCAAAGTCTTTTTCCGTACCGGGCATGTAAGTATAGGCTTCTCCCATAATGCGCAATCGAATGCTCTGCTCCAGCAGGTGATTAAAATACCTTAGAAATTGCTTTTGCTTTTCACGTCCCAGGCGGGAGATGTCTTCAACCCATTTTACCTGGGCTACTGGACCGGCTTTTAAAATAGCATTCAACCAATCGCGTAGCATTTCTTGCCAATCCTCTTCGGAGTGTTGTAACAATTGTAAGGCTTCATGGTAATTACCTTCGGATAGGCCTGCTACCTGCCGGGCTTTTTCTGGTTCTACAACCGCCCGTTCAATCAGTGCTCTTTCAATATCGCTGTTTTCCAGCAAGGGAATTTTTACCAGTTGGGTTCTCGACAATATGGTTTGAAGTATCTGTTCTTCGCTTTGAGCCACCAAAATAAATAAGGTATTTGGTGGCGGCTCTTCAATCAATTTTAATAAGCGGTTGCCGTTGGCTCCAAGGTATTCAGGCATCCACATCAATAAAATTTTGTACTCGCTTTCAAAACTTTTAAGGTTCAGTTGCCTGATAATATCGTTGCATTCTTCAGCTGGTATATTCCCCTGCTTGTTTTCAGCCCCGATAAATTGTAGCCAATCGTACACGTTGCCATAAGGGGTTTGCTTAATAAACTCTCTCCAATCACTTATGTAGTCAGTCGATTTTGGTTTGTCTGGACTTTTCTTTGTTATTACCGGGTACGAAAAATGAATATCAGGATGAATCATTTGTGTAGCCTTTGTGCATGCGGGGCAAACACCACAAGCATCATCATAAAACTTTCGTTCCATTTCAACCGGCTCAACCTCTCCAAATAACGAAGGGCCTTGTTGGTTGGAAGCTGATTTACCATTTACTTTTTCGCACACGATGTATTGTGCAAATGCCAAAGCAATGGATAAAGCGCCACTTCCTTCTTTACCCAAAAACAACAAGGCATGGCTCAGACGGTTATGGTATACTATATCGGCCAGATGCTGTTTCACCCCTGATTGTCCAATAATATCTTTGAAAAGCATAGAGCGACGAAGTTAGCATTTACCGACTTTTGCTAAGCGGTTTGAAAGATTAAAAGTTTTTTTAAACAAAAAGGCTTCCTTGTTTTGAGGAAGCCTTTTTAGGAAAATATGCGATCGGATTATTTTAGATATGCCATAATCTCTTGGCTGTCAGGAGTAACATTACTTGGAAAAGAAGCCAGCAGCTTACCATTTTCGTCTAACAGAAACTTAGTGAAATTCCATTTAATAGTAGCATCTAAAACGCCATTCTCATCTTTTTGAGTCAACCATTTAAATAATGGATCTGTTTTGTCGCCCACCACATCTACCTTGGCTGCCAAAGGAAACGATACACCAAATCTTACTTTACAAAACTCTTTAATTTCATCGTTGGTTCCTGGCTCTTGTCCGCCAAAATTGTTTGCAGGGAATCCTACGATCACCAGTTTGTCCTTATGTTCTTTGTACAATTTTTCAAGTCCATCATATTGAGGAGTATAGCCACATTTTGAGGCAGTATTAACTACCAAAATTTTCTTTCCTTTAAATTTTGAAAAGTCAATCGTGCCGCCTTCAATAGACGGCACTTTAAATTCGTGAATACTTTTATGCGTAAGTGGGGTTGGCGTATCCGGCTCATAAGAAGGAGTAGCAGATGTACATGCTACTAACACAACCAGGCTTAAAACAATATTTTTCATTTATAATTTTTTTTAAGAACAATAAAGGTAGGCAATTGTTCACGCCACGTTTTCTTAAAATTCATAGGCCCCTATGTCAGGCAAACCTGCAGTTCCACCCCTGGGTTTACCGTCAAGGTCAAACAAAATACCTGTATTTGTACCTTTATTAATTGCCGGGGACGTACTTTTTAAACGAAAATTATAAATCCTTTTTCCAGCATCCAGGCTATCAAATTGAGGGTCCTGGTTGTTGATGCTGTTGATAATATTGGCCTGGGGACTTCCCTCTTTATTTCTGTATAAAATATTTTGAAAGTTGATGGAATACGGCGTGGTTCCTTTCTTATCTAAAACTATCTCGTTTTTAACAATACCGCTATCGCCATAAAAAATACAATTTCTAAAGTTGGCCGTTAGACTGTTAGTTTGGTTTTGGCCATTGGCATTGCTTATTAACAGCACCGGGTTCTTGTGGTTGATAAACAAATTTGAGTAACTGCTAATCGTGCAATGATTAAAATTGTAAGTTCCGCCTCCAATAATAGCAATGTTGTTTCCGCAGTTGGCAACCAGGCAGTTGCGGGCAATAATGGTACTATGTTCACTTAAAATACCGGCATCATAGATATTGGTTATGGTGCACTCGTTTAAAGTGATTTTTGGGTTGCTGACTGATTCTTTTGTTATAATTCCCTGGAAAGCATTTTTTATGTTGGTGAAGGTTAAAATGTTGTTGCGGCTGGTTTCGCTAAAGTAAATGCCGGGCCAGCTTCCGGGATAATCTCTAAAGTCCACATCCAACCTGTCTCCCTGGAAACTTACCTGTGTACTATCAAATTTTCTCCCTTCGGCATGAAGACTACCATTGATTAAGATGGGTGCATCTGCATGAACATAAATTTTTGTTCCCTCTTCTAAAGTGAGTGTAACACCGGGGGCAACCACTAATCCACCCAATATAACAATGGGCAAATCTTTTGTAAAACTTGTATCTGCAGTTATTTTACGATCCCTTAAAAAATGTGCATTCCGTCCATAGGCATCTAATTGCACTATTTTTTCGTTACCGTTATAATTGATCAATATGCTATCCCGAAAAATGAAGGGAAGATTTGCAGCATTTGGATTGATACTTACTGAAACAAAAACATATAAGCTATCTCCCGCTTCCAATTCAACATTATTAAAGTTGTTACCAGCCACCCCATCAACATTAATTTTAAAAGCAGAGGTTGCTCCACCTGCAAGCTTGATATTACTTAGTAATAATTTTTGTTTATTGGGATTGAAAATTTTAAAGCGGTCGGCTACCGAACCCGTTGAAGTAAACACGGTATCAAAATGCAGGGTATCAGCAGAAGTACTTAATTGAGCGTCTTTACTGGTAGTGAAACTTGTTTTGGTACAAGCTGTGTAAGCTGTTGAAAGAAGTAAAACCAATAGCGCTATCAATAAATTTTTCATCGTTTCAAATGTAGCTCAAAACCTGAAAATGACAGGCTGATAAATAACAAAGGCTAATGCTCTTTGTTATAATGGTGGGTTACAGTGTGTAAGCAATCGTTGCAATACTGACGGTTGTTTGTGGAATTTTGAGTAGTTCCATTGCACATGCCTCCAGCGTAGCACCGGTTGTTACCACATCATCAACCAATAAAATGTGCTTGCCTTGTAACAGCTCGGGCGAATTAACTGCAAAAACGCCGTCCATATTTTGCCATCGGTTGATGCGCCCCATATGGGTTTGGGTTTCGGTATACACTTTACGAACCACGGCTTTTTCCAAAAGGGGTTTATCTAAAACTGTTTGAATACCCAGGCATATTTGTGTTGCCTGGTTGTATCCCCTTTTTAATTCGCGTTTGGGGTTCAATGGTAGAGGAATAAGCAGATCAACATCGTTGAACCTGTTGCCGACAATCATTTCGTTGGCAAGTAGCCTGCCCATGTATGCACCAATTTGTTTATTGCCCCTGTATTTAAGTTGAAAGATGAGGTGCTGGATAAGGGAATCTTTGGTAAAATAATAAGCTGCAGCTGCATTCCTTACCGGAATCCTGCCATAAAAGCTGGTCTCTACCGGGTTGCCGGGTTGATTGAAAAAGTTGGTAACAGGAAGTGAATTGGTGCAACGAAGACAAAGTTGTTGATCGTCAGAAACAATATCGCTGCCACAACCAGTGCAATTGTGCGGGAAAACGAGGTGCAGAAAATCGTTGGTCCACTCCTTTAAAAGGCCCATACGGTTTATTTAAGGGTGATCTCTATGAAAATGATCAAATTCTATTATGGATGCTTTGCTTCTCTAAGAAGCTGTCTAAAAATATTTTATTATACCAGCAGCAGTTTTCTATAGCTTTCTTCCTTGCGTCGCAATCACTTTATCTGTAGTCCCGATAGCTATCGCGATGGCATCTTCAGTTTCAAAATCAAAGTTTCAAATTATATTTGACAGCTTCTAATGAAAACCAAACAAAATGTAACAGGGGTTAAAACTAAACAACCTGAAATAATCTTTCATACACTTCCTGCACCTGGCTAACAGAAATAATCTCAATGTTGAAGGAGTGATTATTATAGCCTTTTTTATTATACTTACTTACAACGATCTTTTCAAACCCTAATTTTTCTGCTTCTCCAATTCGTTGTTCAATCCTGTTTACCGCCCTAATCTCGCCGTTCAGGCCCACCTCGCCTGCAAAACAAATGTGTTGCGGTAAAGGCACATCTTCAAAGCTGCTCAGTAATGCACAAATAACAGCCAGGTCTATTGAAGGATCTTCAATTTTTAATCCGCCGGCAAGATTTACAAAAACATCTTTGATTCCAAAATGAAACCCACCTCGTTTTTCGAGAACAGCCAATAAAAGTTGGAGGCGCCTTAAATCAAAGCCACTAACGGTTCGCTGGGGAGTGCCATAAACACTTTGGGTAACCAATGCCTGCACTTCAATAAGCATAGGCCTTAGGCCTTCCATAGTTGCGGCGATGGCGCTGCCACTTAATTGCTCTTCTTTTTGAGTTATGAGAATTTCTGATGGATTGGTTACTATCCGCATGCCTTCACCGGTCATTTCATAAATACCCAATTCGGATGTACTTCCAAACCTGTTTTTTAAGGTGCGTAAAATTCTATAAGCATAATGGCGGTCACCTTCAAACTGCAAAACGGTGTCTACCATATGCTCCAGAATTTTTGGGCCGGCAATGCTGCCATCCTTTGTAATGTGGCCTATTAAAAAAACCGGCGTATTGGTCTCCTTCGCAAAGCGTTGAAATTCGGCCGAACATTCTCTTATTTGTGATACGCTTCCCGGAGAAGATTCAATAAAATTTGATTGAAGTGTTTGGATGGAATCAACGATAACCAGGTCGGGCTTTAATTTCTTTATCTCCTGAAAGATAGTCTGGGTATAGGTTTCAGTAAGCAGGTAAAAATTCTCGTTTGCTGCCTTTAACCGGTTGGCCCGCATTTTTATTTGTTGTTCACTTTCTTCTCCGCTTATATAAAGTGTTACCAAATTTGGTAACTGCAACCCCACTTGTAAAAACAAGGTGCTTTTACCAATACCCGGTTCACCTGCAACTAAAATGATGCTGCCGGGTACAATGCCTCCACCCAGTACCCTGTTTAGTTCGGTATCATTTGTAACAATACGGTCTTCCTGCCTGCTGCTAACCTCTTGAAGATTTACAATTTTTGTCTCTCTTTTATTAGTATTGTAGTCTTTCCAACCACTATCCTTTTTGTCTGCATCTTTCGAAATCACCTCTTCAATAAAGGTGTTCCATGTGTTGCAAGAGGGACATTTGCCTAACCATTTAGCGCTTTCATAACCACAATTACTACAAAAAAAAGCTGTCTTTGTTTTAGCCATTTGGTAAAGATAAGGTGACCCAAATTTGAAGATTCGTATTAATTAAAGGCAATATTTTTGATTGAAAATTGAGGGGGAAGTTAAAAAGGAAATCGGGAGAATTGTCTTGGTTTAAATCGAAGGGAAAGTCATATAAAAAAATTAGGGTCGACAAGAATGTCAACCCTATTTACTTACTAACCCATTAAATTCTGACACTAAATTACAAATTAGACCCACAATACAAAATTAATTTTTGCCCCTGTGAATAACTTTTAAGAGTGGAAAATGATACTATTCTATGCTAAATATTAGATGAGAATAGAAAAAGCGGACAAATTGGGTCAAGAGGCCCATTGTAAGAGACAATTAGGCAGGCTTATATTATCGAATTATTTTCTCGCCCTTATACTTTCTCAAAAGGGGGTGTTCGTAGTTGCAAAAAACTATGGTTTTTGTTTATTGCTAACAGCAGTAAAAGTGGGGCTTTCAGTTTTGATCCATTTGTCCCAAAAGGTAAAGTAGAGTCCAAAATTGTATTTAACCTGCTTGTGATGCAGGGAATGATGCGACGCACCGATAATCCACTTTCCTAAAAATGTATTTTGAAACCAGGTTGGGTACACTTCAATTTCAAGATGATTGATTACGCTGCTAACAGTCATAATGGTTAGTTGAACCAACAATACGTAAATGTGCATCGGCAGCACTAAGATGGTAACCGGTAAAACAATAGCTTGTAAAAAGCCTTCTATCGGATGAAATGAAAAAGCGGTCCAGGCGCTGGTGGTTTTGCTTGCGTGATGGGCTTTGTGTACTAATTTAAAAACATTAGGCTGGTGCATCCACCGGTGTAAAAAATAGTAATAAGTTTCGTGGATTAACATTGAAACCAACAAACTTACCGGTAAATAAACCACGCCGTAGTCTAAAGCGTTTGTATATACTTTTGTATATCCTTGTTGCCAAAAAATGATAGTTATAGTGCTAACGATTGAAAAAATCAGAGATGAACTCAATGACCATTTTAACTCGCCGTAAAATTGCTTTTTAGAAACGGTTGCAGACGATAACTTTTTCTCAGCCCAGTTGGCTTTAAACCAGTTATAAAAAAATAGCTGAAACAAACCAGCAACAACAAAGTACCTGGTAATTATAACAAGAAACAGGAATATGTTTAGAACAAGAAAGGGAACCGGCGAAGAAAAATCGGGTAGCTTGTTCATGTTTTTCGATCTTTATAAATGTACTTTTTATTGATCAAAAAAGTTTTACCCTAATAACGTAGCGAAAAATTAAAGTTTTATTTCTTCTTCGTCCCTGTCGAAAAAGTGAAATTCAGTTAAGTGATAATTGTTATTTGGGTTCACTTTAATTTTTGTTTTAAACTTCTTACTCCACTTTGCTTTGATTGAATTAAACCACCAGCCCTTTGTTAGATGAGAATGCAGTATTGGATGAACTGCGAGGGTAAGATTTTTATGTTGGTGTGTAATCAGGTAAAGAAGTTTTTTCTCAATTTCGTCTTCAAGCAAAAGAGTGCTCGTTATTTTGCCGGTGCCATTGCAGGTAGGACAAAATTCAGACGTATTAATGTTCATTTCAGGCTTCATACGCTGCCTGGTAATTTGCATTAATCCAAATTTTGAAATGGGTAGTACTGCATGTTTTGCCCTATCGGTCCTCATGAAGCCATCCATAGCATCCTGCAAACGCTTTTTATTTTCAGGCAGTTTCATGTCTATAAAATCCACTACTATAATTCCACCGATGTCTCTAAGCCTCAGTTGCCTTGCAATTTCTTCAGCAGCCTCCAGGTTAGTTTGTAATGCGTTTTCTTCCTGGTTATTGCTTACACTTTTGTAACCACTGTTTACGTCAATTACGTGTAATGCCTCTGTATGTTCAATAATTAAATAAGCGCCACTTTGCAGGTTAACTGTTTTGCCAAAGGCTGATTTAACCTGTTTTGTAATTCCAAAATGGTCAAATATGGCTACTCCATTACTAAAATGAGTAACTATATCTATTTTTTCAGGAGCTATTTTTTGAATGTATTTCCGGGTATCGTTGTAAATATTTTGGTCGTTTACAACAATTCGGTTAAAATCCTCCGTCAGCAAATCTCTAAGCATACTGGTTGCCTTGGTCTGTTCGCTCAGGATTTTCGCAGGAGCGATCGCTCCTTTTAAATTTTTCTGGATGCTCTTCCAGGTTTGCATCAAGGCTGCAAGATCTTCATGTAATTCTGAAGTATTTTTTCCTTCTGCTGCCGTTCGTACAATTACCCCAAAATTCTTTTCCTTTATCGCCTCAACTATTTTCTGCAATCGTTTACGTTCGTCGCTGCTGTGTATTTTTTTAGAAACAGCAACAATATCGTTAAAGGGAGTTAAGACCACAAATCGACCGGGTAGAGAGATTTCGCAACTTAATCGTGGACCTTTAGCGGCGATCGGCTCTTTTAAAATTTGTACGAGAATGTTAGGCTTACCAGCTAAAACTTCGTTGATCTTACCCGTTTTTACTATTTCGGGCTCTACCACAAACTTGCTGAAATCGAAACTGGTTTCAGACTTATCGAACATACTTAGTTGGGTAAACTTAAGTATTGATTTAGCAAAGGGGCTCAGATCTGTATAATGCAAAAAAGCATCTTTCTCAAAGCCCACGTCAATAAATGCGGCATTAAGCCCGGGGATGAGCTTTTTTACCTTACCAAGATAAAGGTCGCCAACCCCAAAATTGGCGTCTGCTTTTTCGTTATGAAGCTCAACCAGCTTTTTGTCTTCCAGCAGAGCAATTTCCACTCCTTGCGGAGTAGTATTTATAATTAATTCTTTGTTCAAAATGCAACTTTTTAAAATTCACTATTCCGCACTTTACTAAATCCCCTCTTGTATGTAAACCAACTCAGCGTATCCTGCTACTTTTTAGTTGACGATTTACATTGAAAAAGTTGCAAAAACATTATGATTGGCACCGGTTTGAAAGTTGCAAATGCCGGAGAATATAATTTCTCCGGCATTGCCAATTACTTACAGGAAGAAAATTATTTTTTCTTCTTATGACGATTTTTTCTTAGTCTCTTTTTTCTTTTATGGGTAGCGATTTTATGACGCTTTCTTTTCTTTCCGCAAGGCATGGTAACTTATTTAATTAATAAAGATTTTATTGGTTTGCTTGTATCCTGGCATCAAGCTCTTTTTGTGCCTCAGGATTACCTACTTTGTTTTTTACAACCCCATACCATTTAACAGCATTTACCTTGTCACCTTTTCTGTCATAGGCTTCGGCAAGGTTTAAAATCGCCTCCAGGTTATCAGGTTGTTTGTTTGCAATTATTAAAAAACGTTCAATTGCTTTATCAAACTGGCCGCTTTTTATACCCCCAAGACCCAGGATCAGTTGTCCAAACAAATTGTCTGGATTTTTTTCGACAATTTCCCTGATCGGCGCAATTCCTATCATTGGATTGTCAGTCAGGTTTCCAAAAATGTAAGAGGCACCCAACCCAATTTTACTGCTATCATTTGCCGGATTTAATACCAAAGCTTGTTCAAATAACATTTTTGCATTAGTAGCCAGCCAGGTTTGCATGTTATGATCTTCCTCTGTTTTTAGATTATTTAAAAACAAATGGGCTGCGAAGGTGAGGGTTTTCTCTGAATTTTCCAATTTAGCTGCTTCAGAGGTGTAATAAGCATAGGGTTCAAACAGTTTTATACTATCCCTCCAAAACAATGAGAGTTGTTTATATGCATTCAATTGTTGAGATTTTACATCGCCACGAGTAACACTATTTTCAATAATTGCTACTGTTTGTAGCTGTTGTGGGGTTAACCGCTCTTTGGCGTGTATCAATAATTTATCAAAATCTACAGGCTTATCTTCATGTTTTGTACTGTCAGCAGTTGAAGCAATGGCAGAAGGTTTATTCGAAACGGTTTTACCGAAAAAGAATAATAAAACCAAAAGTAAAAGGGAACTACTAACAAGAATGAGTTGTTGCTTTTTCAAATTGAGAAATTAGGCTGCAAAAGTATAGCAATTGAAACCTAATTATATGTTGGCAAGGGGTTAAATGCATTATGCGTTTTCTTTCTCCCCAATCTTCATTTTATTTTTTACTTCAATTACAAACTCTTTTGCAGGTTTAAAGGCGGGAATAAAGTGTTCCGGTATTTCCACAGCCACGTTTCGTTTAATATTCCGGCCAATTTTTGCGGCCCTTTTTTTAGTAATAAAACTACCAAATCCCCTGATGTAAATGTTTTCCCCCAGCGCAAGACTGTCTTTCACCTCCTTAAACATGGTTTCAAGTGTAACTAAAACATCCACTTTGGGAATGCCTGTTTTCTCTGATATTTGGTTTATTAAATCTGACTTTCTCATTATTGATATTTATACATTATTAAAACTTACTCTTGTTTCAATCAACTAAAGTTTGATTATATTTTAAATGATAAACCCTTAAGAGGTTAGATAAGATTTCAGGTTTATAAGATACAGTTTTTCGAATTCAAATGGAAATCAATGGTTTAACAAGTTAAAAGTAAATTATCTAATTAAATTTTCTCCAACCCTTTCTGCACTTTGACCGATTATGATGAAAAAATTTTTCAAATCTCAAATAACCTATTGGAACACTCATGTAAATAAAAGAATCATGCCATGGAAGGGTCAAAAAGATGCTTACAAAATATGGCTTAGCGAAATTATACTTCAGCAAACTCGTGTGCAGCAAGGGCTTTCATATTACAATAAATTTGTTCACTTATATCCCCAAATTTTCGATTTAGCCCAGGCCCCCGACGATGAGGTTTTTAAACTTTGGGAAGGATTGGGCTACTATTCAAGATGTAAAAATTTACTTCATACCGCCCGGTCTATAGTAGCGGAAAATGGGGGAATTTTCCCCAAAACTTATGACGAAATTATTAAATTAAAAGGTGTGGGACCCTATACCGCTGCTGCTATTGCCTCATTCGCGTACGATCTGCCTTTTGCTGTAGTTGATGGCAATGTCTATCGTGTATTAAGCAGATTTTTTGGAATTGATCTACCTATAGATAGCAATGCAGGCAAAAAGTTATTTTTTGAGCTGGCGAATGAATGCCTTGATAAAAAAAATGCCGCACATTATAACCAGGCCGTCATGGATTTTGGTGCTGTTGTTTGTAAACCTCAGCTTCCTACCTGTCAGGCATGTGTACTGAGAAAAAAATGTTTGGCTTTTAAGAAGGGACTTGTTAACCAGTTACCTGTAAAAGAAAAGCAACTTTTGAAAAGCAACAGGTGGTTTTACTATTTTGTTTTTAGGTACGAAGACAAAGTTTTGATAAACCAACGAACGGGCAAAGACATTTGGCGTCAGCTTTATGAGTTTTACGTTTATGAAACATTCTCAGAAATTCAATGGAATGACAAAAAAGTAGATACATTTCTTAGTGAACAACTTGGAATTTTCAATTATAATTTAACAACTACCTCTTCTATTTATAAGCAAAAGCTTACCCATCAAAACATATCCGGGCAATTTTTCGAAATAAAACTTGAAGAGATTCCCCAAAGCCTTGCAAATTTTAGCATCCTAAGCCTGCCTGAACTTTCGGGCTTAGCATTTCCCCGTTTCATTAATCAATATCTTGAAAAAGCAGACTTTCAAGACTAAGTACCTAAGAGGCTGTTGAAAAACGATTTATTTGGATACCAGCTACTGTTTTTTATAGCTTCTTCGTTGCGTCGCAATCCTTTCATCTATTGAACTTATGGCATCGTCTATCTTTAAAGTGAATGGTACAAACTAAATTTAAACAGCTTCTAAGGTTTCAAAATTTTATTTAATTGCCCCCAAACAAATATCAAAATTTTATCTTTTTTCTGTTTTCTGGTACACTCCTCCATTAAAAACACTATTTTTTGAGAAAGCTTTGAATTGTTTTATAAAAAAAACTAATTTTAAAAGGCTAACCTACCAATAGACGAATCAAAAATAAAAACGACTATCATGAGAGGTGTTAATAGAGTAATGTTAATTGGCAATCTTGGCAAAGACCCGGATGTACAATACCTGGAAGGAAATATTGGAGTAGCAAAATTTAGTTTGGCTACCACAGAAACCTATAAAGACAGGGGAGGTAAGTTAGTTTCGCAAACCGAATGGCATACGGTAGTATTATGGCGTGGCCTTGCAGAATTAGCTCAAAAATATTTACATAAAGGCAGCCTGGTTTACATTGAAGGACGTTTGAGAACCAGGAGCTGGGAAGATAAAGAAGGTAATAAAAAATTTGCTACTGAAGTAGTGGGAGATAACCTAATTATGCTTGATAAAAGGGGAGAAGTACATGGAGCCGCCCACGACCACCACGAAAGTGTGGAAGGTTTAGCCAATTCTGATATTCCGCCGATAGGAGAGCCTTCTGAGGATTTGCCGTTTTAGCAAAGACAAGAAATTGATCGATACATTTGTTGCCGCAAGGCAACATTTTAGTTTCCCTGTATTGTTAACCAAACCAATTGTTTTGGATCATCACCCCGCGTTATTTTATTTTTTTCCAGGATTTCCTGCATTCATTAACACCCAGGCAGCAACCATTCTGGTTTTTTTATTAATTGTATTGATTGTTATCTCTTTTTGTTTATCAGGGGCACAGGTTGCTTTTTTCTCACTTACCTATAAGGATATTAATATGCTTAAAACCAAGCAACAGGCAGGTTATAAGCGTATTGTTGATCTTTTGGAAAACCCAAAAATACTTAGAGCTTCTTTGCTGATTGGTAATATGTTTCTCAACCTTGG
Source organism: Chitinophagaceae bacterium (assembly GCA_026786345.1). Taxonomy (GTDB): domain Bacteria; phylum Bacteroidota; class Bacteroidia; order Chitinophagales; family Chitinophagaceae; genus Segetibacter. The sequence continues at coordinate 3,235 of JAJAYD010000052.1, read as the reverse complement.
GATTATTATTATTTCAAGCCTGCTCATAGATGTCTTAATTCCATTGAACAACCAGTTGTGGTGGGTGGCATTCCTGATAAAAGTTATGATCGTAACTTTTATACTGGTGCTGTTTGGGGAAATTATGCCAAAAGTAATGGCCACTCAAAATAATATTCGATTTGCAAAAGAAGTGGGGCCGCTGGTGCTAGGAGTAGATTACCTGTTTAAGGGTTTAGCTAACAGATTGGTTGGGTTTTCAGATTTGATTGAAAAGGGATTGGTAAAAAAGAATGGAAACGTTTATAACCTGGAGCAATTAGATGAAACTAAAGAAACCGAGGCCAACAGTGAGACCCTTACCAAAGAAAAAAATATTTTAAAGGGTGTAGTAAAGTTTGGAAACATTACGGTTAAGCAAATTATGAAGTCGAGGTTGGATGTAAGTGGTGTGGCCCACGATACTCCGTTTACCGAACTGGTTAAACGAATTGAAGAGTTACACTATAGCAGGCTACCTGTGTTTAAAGAAGACCTGGATGAAGTTGTGGGAATGATTAACACAAAAGATTTGTTGCCTTACCTGGATCAACAGCAGGATTTTGATTGGCAATTTTTAGTGCGATCGCCTTATTTTGTTCACGAACAGAAAATGATTGAAGACCTGTTAAAAGAATTTCAATCTAAAAGAATCCATTTTGCGGTAGTTGTTGACGAGTTTGGGGGAACAAGTGGCATTGTAACACTGGAAGATATAATGGAGGAAATAATCGGCGACATTAATGACGAGTTTGATGAAATAGATGTGCCTTATACAAAGCTTGATGACAAGAACTTTATTTTTGAAGGAAAAACGATGATCAACGATGTTTGCAAAGTCTTAAACATTAATGAAGACACTTTTGATAAAATTAAAGGAGAAAGCGAATCTTTGGGTGGACTTGTACTGGAACTTGCAGGCGAAATACCTGAGAAAGATGAGCTAATAGTATCGGGCGATTTTGAATTTAGGGTGCTGGAGCTCGAAAAAAATCGTTTGCAAAAAATTAAGGTATCTATTAACCCCGTTTAAGGGGTTGTTTATATACTTTGGAAAGGGGTAAATTAATGGCTTTTTGTGTTTCGCTCAAAAAAGAAAAGACTGTAAAAGGGTGCCCTTCGACAGGCTCAGGGTGAACACCTTCGATACACTCAAGGTAAACCCTTCGACAGGCCCAGGGTGAACTCGATGCTATGAAAGACTGCATTTCAACCGAGTCCCGCAAGGGCGCATGGGCGTCAACTTAAGCAAAGGTTAAACACTATAGAAACCTTACCACGTAAGTGTTTTAGGCCATAAAATGAAGTTTAGAAAGTTGCTATAAAAAGATACGGTACAAGAGAGTGACACAACCGGATTTGAATAAAGGACTAATGATTGTCCCAAAAAAAACAGTTAAGTTGACGCCCATTCGCAAGGGCAGGATAGAATGTGGCAACGATGAAATATAGTAGCAATACTGCCGGGTCCAAAAAAATCTGACTTGCTTTTTTACCCCTTGATCACTGTAGTTTTACATAATTTAATAGCACATATTCTTAAACGTGGCAGTACTTTCCAAACGTAATCTCATCAAACCCTTTCATGTTTTTGCTCTTATTTGCCTTGTAATCTTAGCTGCCTGCAACAGTGATTTTACTCCAAAGCCAAAAGGCTATTTCAAAATTGATTTGCCTAAAAAGCAATATCGCTTGTTTCAGCAAACGGGCTACCCATACTCATTTGAGTATCCTGTATATGCCAATGTTATTAAGGATAGTTCGTTTTTCGGCGAAGCCACCGAAAACCCCTGGTGGATCAATATTGATTACCCCCAGTTTAATGGCAGGGTACACATAAGTTATAAAGAAATAGGTGCTAACAAATTAGATAAACTATTGAACGACGCTTTCACCATGACCAATAAGCATAACCTTAAAGCTTATTCAATCGATGATTCCCTTATGGTTACACCCAACAATATTCATGGTATGTTTTTTAAAGTTGGTGGTAATGTGGCCACAGCAAACCAGTTTTTTTTAACCGACTCAGTAACGCATTTTTTAAGAGGAGCACTTTATTTTGACGCCACACCGAACGAAGATTCGCTTGGCATTGTTAACAGTTTTGTTTTGGATGATTTGAAACATATGATCAACACTTTTAAGTGGAAGTAATAGTATGGAGGATGCTTTTAAATTTCAATTACCTTTTACATTCGTAAGTAATTAATTACAGTTATTTTTCTATGATAGCAATTGAGAATGTTTTGGTAAGTGATATGATAGCCGAAGAACAGTTTGTGTGCGATTTAACCAAATGCAAGGGCGGATGTTGTGAAGATGGAGACGCAGGTGCCCCACTTGAAGTAGCAGAACTTGACGAACTGATCAACCATTATGATACGATAGCTGAATACATGAATGAAGAAGGCAGGCGGGAGATTGCACGGCAGGGAAAATACGTGTACGACCATGAGTTTGGTTGGGTAACACCCACAGTAAATGGCAAAATTTGCGCTTATGGTTACAAAGACCAGCTTGGTATTGTAAAGTGTTCCATAGAGCAGGCTTATAACGATGGAAAACTTGATTGGAAAAAACCCATCAGCTGCCATTTGTTTCCGATACGCATTAAGAAAAGCAAGGATGGAAAAACAGATTATGCCAACTACGAACCCCGTGAAGATTTGTGTGCCGCAGCATGTAAACTAGGCAAAAAACTTAAAGTTCCGGTGTATGTCTTTTTAAAAGACGCCATCATTAGAAAGTATGGTGTTGAGTTTTATGAAATCCTGGAAGCCACAGCAAAACACATGGAACAAACCGGTGTAAAGAGGTAAATAACTGCAATAGCAGGTAAAAAATTTGTATGAACGAAACAGCCGAATCATTTATAGCAAAGAGCACCGTTAAGTCTGCCGACCTTGAGCACAGGCGCAAGATTAACTTCAACATAGGAAAATATAATGCAGTTGTTCCGGTAGGTAAACTTCAATTTAAAAATATTACCGTAGCCCGCGAAAGTGCTAAGAATGCAAAATGGCGTTCCATCGAAACCCTCGACCAACAACTGGAAGAATTTGAAAGGCAATTTACAGGCAGGGGAGGCAAAGTAATTTGGGCCGGGGATGCCGAAGAAGCCTTATCTGCCATAGGCAAAATATGCACTGAAAAGGAGTGTAAGATTGTAGTGAAAAGCAAAAGCATGGCAACAGAAGAGATTGACTTAAATGCT
>JAJAYD010000051.1 GCA_026786345.1 Chitinophagaceae bacterium | reverse complement strand
GTATACAGACAATACGTTATTGCCATCAATACGAACACCTTCCATGCCGTAGCCTCGTGGTTTATCAAACAGCGATTTGCAACGATATTGTTCGTTAACAGGCGTACTTAATCCATAGCCATTGTTTTCAATTACAAAAATGACCGGCAGATCCCATACAGCAGCAACATTTAGCGCTTCATGAAAATCACCTTCGCTGGTACCACCATCGCCTGTAAAGGCAAGAGATACCTTTTTTTCTTTGTTGAGTTTATGTGCAAGGGCCACGCCATCCGCAATTGCCAGTTGGGGGCCTAAGTGTGAGATCATTCCACAGATGTAATGCTCTTTTGATCCAAAATGAAAGCTGCGTTCCCTGCCTTTGCTGTACCCGTTTTTATTGCCCTGCCACTGCATAAACAATTTTCGCAAAGGCATTTGTCTTGTGGTAAATACGCCCAGGTTTCTGTGTAACGGCATTATCCATTCATCGTAGCGAAGCGCTGCTGTACAACCGATAGAAATCGCCTCCTGGCCAATACCGCCGAACCATTTGCTAATCTTCCCCTGCCTAAGCAGGAGTAACATTTTTTCTTCTATTAAACGCGAGAGCAACAAACTTTTATAAAGACTGATCAATTCGTCGTTTGAAAAGCGGGACCGGTCGTATTGTATAACAGGCATCGTAATTATTTTTCCCGGGTTCCAAATAAGCTTTCTAAAATGGAAGAGACAATTGAAACAACCAGGCCAAATAACAGCGCCCATAGCCAGTTGTCTACATTAAAACCATCTACCAGGCTATCGGTCCATTTTATGATAATAACATTAATAATCAGGAGGAATAAACCAAGCGTTAACACAGTAATGGGTATGGTTAAAATAACCAGTATAGGTTTTATAAACGTGTTTAGAAGAGCCAGTACTATAGAAACCAATAAGGCAGTGGTAATACTGTCGATATGCACACCACTTAACAGGTATGCCGCTACCATTGCAGCAATGGTATTAAATAAAAGTTTGGTAAGAAATGAGGGCATAATGTACAGTATGGTTTTTTTATAAGCTGCTATGTAAAATTAGACCCTTTACTAAAAAATTGGAAACAGAAGTTCTATAAAATTAAAAGCTACACATCCTCAGTTTACAAAGTGCGGTTAGGTAGATACTATCGCGATGTATTAGATTACGAGCAATTCATAAAAATCTTCAGGGTTTAAATACTTTTCTGCAAGCATTTTAATTTCTTCAGGTGTAATGTTTTTTATGGTGTTTATTGAGTTGTAAAAGTATTCGTCGGTAAGGTTATTCAATACATAGTTCTTCCAACGGGCTATAATTTGGAAAGGTCCATCAAGGTCTCCTAGAATGGAACCCATCATATAGTTCTGCACCAGCAACAATTCATCTTCATCCACCAATTCTTCTTTTAAAAGGTTCATTTCTTTGTAAACCTCTGTTATTGTGGCTTCACAAACATCCCGTCCGGCTTCGGTGCTAATCATCCAGGCGCTGTTATGAATGTGGTTTTGAAAGTAACTGTGTATGCCATAGGTATACCCTTTGTCTTCGCGAATATTACCCATGAGCCTTGATCCAAAAAATCCACCAAAGATATTGTTGAGCACCTGCGACTTTATAAAATCAGGATGGTGCCTGTTTGGAAATTCTCTAGCTATACGAATAGCCCCCTGCACACCATTTTCATCGTTAATAACGTTGAACTTTTTTTGAGCAGCCGGTTGTATGGTATGGACTTGTTGTTGTGTAGCAGTTTTGTTTAAGGGTAGGTGGCCAAAAACATTATTGAGTTGTTGTTGGATATCTGCAGGCAGTTTGCCGGCAACAAAAATGATACACTCGCCATTGAGATAATAGTCTTTGTAAAAGCCGGCAACCTGGTCGCGGTTTAAAGCTTCGTAGTCTGCTGTTGATGTGTAACGGCCATATGGATGATCGATACCAAAAAGATATTCATCAATAAAGCGGTTGGCAACAAAGTCGCATTTTTTAAGGCTAACCTCCAGGCGTTGCTTTTGGTTTTGCTTGTAGATTGCCAACTCCTCTTGCGGAAAGATTGAATCAGTAATCAGCTCGCTTATGACTGGAAGTACAGTGTTCAAATGTTTGTTAAGACAATGCAGTGTTATAGTCGCCGTTTCGTTATAACAATGGCGGTTAAGATGAGCACCGTAATATTCAAAATGCTCGTTGATGGCAAAAGCCGATTTTTTGGTGGTACCGTTCTTTAATAAAAAGTTAGTGGTACCTGCTACAATATTTTGGTCTTCGTAGCAGTTGCCGGCAAAAAATACCAACTCAACCATGGTTACTTCCTGTGCACCTGCATTAATGCTGTACACTTTTATACCGTTGTCAAGGGCATAAATATCACAGGGTTTTAATTGAAGATTAAAGTCAACAGCGTCGGTTATTTCGGGGGGTATATTTCTTTGAAGCATTTTTTTCTTTAGTTGGCCTATTCAAATAAGTCTTTAAACGTATCGTTGTTGGATAATAACCGGGCGGAATGATGTACACTTAATATGAAGACATCATCATTTTCAATCCTGTAAATAATTCTATACTTCTTTAAAAGAATTTCCCGGTAAGTAGAACCCGGCAACTCCGGTACAGGCTTACCAATTTCCGGATACTTTTCCAATTTAATTGCAGTGGCAAATAACTTGTTTACAAACTTACTGGCAGAAAATGGTGAGTCTAATGCAATAAATTCAGCTATAGCATTAATATCCTTTAGTGCTGTTTCGGTCCAGGTTATAGAAGCCATTTAGATAGATTTTGCTTTGCTTCTTCATTGGAAAAAACTCTTCCTTCAACAATATCCTCCTCACCATTTTCTATCTTTTCAAGCAAAACAATCCTTTCCAGCAGCACATCTATATCCTCAAATCTTTCCTCCGGCATTGCTTTTATAGACTCTATTAATTTTTCCTTTGTTAGCATAAAAATTGTTTTACTAAAGTTACCGTTTAATTTTTGCTGAAATATTCCATGGTACTGCTGTTGCCCTCCTCAAAAATTTCGTTGGCCGTTTCTTTTAAATCATGAATGGTTACTTCATGATAACGGGTAAGTTCGGTATTCATCATATCGGCATTACCCAATAATTCGTAATAAGCAAGGCTGTTTGCCCGGTTCATAACCGTCATGTCTTCAAAGGCAATCATGCTCTCTGTTTTATTTTTCACTTTTTCCAGCTCTGCTTCGCTTACGAGTTGGTTCTTCATTTTTTCAACTTCTTCCTGCAAGGCTGATTCGGCATCTTCCATTTTTACTCCCTTTACCAACCTGCCTTCAATACTCAGCAAACCGGGTTCTATGCTTCCGCTGTGGTTGCAATCAATATGGCTGAATAATTGCTTTTCTTTAACCAGGGATTGATACAAACGCGACGATCCGCCTCCGCTTAAAATGTCGGACAATAGATCGGCTGTATAATAACCTTTATGTAGACGAGATGAAATATGCCAAGCCTTAAAATAGGCATCCAGGGGAACATCAGCTTCAACAGTCAGTATTCTTGATTCGTTTAGTAAAGGTTCTAATGGCAAATTGCGCTGGTATTTTTCGCCCATGGGTATGGGGCCAAACCATTTGTGGGCCAGCCT
>JAJAYD010000050.1 GCA_026786345.1 Chitinophagaceae bacterium | reverse complement strand
TCCCTGGTACATTGGGCTTCTGTCAAAACCAGTCTTTAGCATCTCATGTACGTCTGTGCTTGTGTAGGTAATAAAACAACTTCTTTGTTCTGGTGGTGTAATCTTTTTTATATCCAGATAAGAAAAACCAACGATTTCATCATCGCCTTTTTGTTCCTCCATTTTTGAATAATCGAGGCTACGGCCATCTATTCTGGGAGGAGTTCCCGTTTTTAACCGAGCGCTTTCAAAACCTAATGCGACTAATTGCTCTGTAATACCGGTAGAAGCCTTTTCAGCCATTCTACCTCCTCCAAATTTCTTTTCACCAATATGAATTATACCGTTAAGAAATGTTCCACTGGTGATCACAACAGATTTCGAAAATATTTCATGGCCAAGGCCTGTAATAACCCCGCAAGCCTTTCTGTCTTTAATTATTATGGTTTGAACGGTATCCTGATAGAAATCTACATTTGGCGTGTTTTCTAACATTTCCCTCCATGTTGCTGCAAATAGCATACGATCACTTTGAGCACGGGGACTCCACATTGCAGGTCCCTTGCTCTTGTTTAGCATTCTAAATTGGATCATACTTTTATCAGTTACAATTCCGCTGTATCCGCCCAAAGCATCAATTTCTCTTACAATTTGACCCTTGGCTATGCCACCCATGGCTGGGTTACAGCTCATTTGGGCGATTGTTTGCATATTCATGGTTACCAGCAATACTTTACTTCCAAGGTTTGCAGCCGCCGCTGCAGCTTCGCAACCTGCGTGTCCCGCTCCTACCACTATAATATCATAATCATTAAACATTAAAATTCTAATTTTTGCAAAGATACTTTGCTATAGGCGGTACTGAAAAGATAATAACTTGTTCCACGTGAAACTATAGGGCCTGAGAACATGCAAAGTCTTGCACTACCAGTATCAAATTATTTGGATAACTGGCTATTCCAATGCCCATTTCAATATAAGTTGGAGAAAGAAGGTTTTTACGGTGACCTAAATCTTGTAGACCTTCGTCAATAAATAACAAGACTAAAGACATTACTGTATTTAATGGTCCATAGCTTATATTTTCAGCCGCACACCTGTTAATCTCATTTTTAATCATTCTTTGCTGAAATGTTTGTCCGTTTGTAGAGTTGTGGGAGGGAGAACTTTTATGCTTAGCAAGGTCATTAGCATGATATTGTGCAACGGCCAATAATTTTTTGTTTGGTAAAATTAAAGGTAATTGGCCTGCCTTGTTCAAATCATTCTTGAGGCTTGTGGTGTAGCCACTTTGTAACTCTGGGTAAGTTTTAAGTATTGGTTGAACTACAGAATCGAAAAAGAACCTGGGTTTTTGACGGCTCAGGTTTGTCCAATAGAACCACTCTTGTTGATCAGGATTTAAACTGGCAAACTCGTTATTTTGTAATAGAATCTCCATTATTCCGTTATCCTGTTTAGGTAATAGCGGAAAAGGTTTTGATACAAAAGTCGTAGTACTAAAATGCTGACTGAAACAAAAAGCGGGAAAAAGAGTTAAAAGCACCAAAAAATGTTTCACGTGAAACCTAAATTTGGGCAAGAGTGGTAAAATCATTCTCGAATAAACGCAAAAAGTAGTCTTCCTTTTCCCTCATAAGTGTTATTTCACTTTTCTTTTTGTCTTTGTATCCACACAAGTGCAATGCACCGTGAATGATAACCCTTCTTAGTTCAATCAAATTTGAAACCTTTAATTTGTGCGCATTGTCATTAACCCTTTCAATGCTGATATACACTTCACCTATCACCTTGTCATCTGCCTTGCTTAAATCAAATGTAATAATATCAGTATAAAAATCATGTTTTAAAAAATCATTATTGATGTTGAGCAGGTATTCATCTGAGCAAAAAATATAATTAAGACTTTTCAATTTGAAACCTTCAATTTCAAATAGCTTTTTGATAAATAGTATTGTCTCCTTTTTGTTAGCAAGATGAAACTTTACATCGGCGTTTAAGAAACTAATTTTACCCATTACGAGGTTTTACTTCCAAAAATCGTAACAAAAACCCGTCAATAGCCAATAATTTTATATATGGGAGAAATTTGTATGAAGAAATTATCAGAGATTAAGGTTGGAAAATCAGCTATCATTCATTCGTTTAGTTTAGATGACATTTATATAAAATTGATGGAGATGGGTTGTGTGCCTGGCGAAAGGGTTAAGGTGGAACAAATGGCACCTTTAGGTGATCCTATTTCCATATCTGTTGCGGGTTATTGCCTCAGTCTTCGCCTTAATGAAGCCGAAAACATTTTAGTAGAAGAAATCTCCTGATAATACTCATATGAATATTGGATTGTTTTTTGGCTCATTTAATCCTATTCACGTCGGTCATTTGATTATTGCAAACTACATTGCCAACCATAAAAATGTTGACCAGGTTTGGTTGGTAGTTTCTCCGCAAAATCCTCTAAAGCAAGCAAATAGTTTACTAAACGAGTACCATCGTTTGCACCTTGTTGCATCGGCAATCGATGAAAATTCAAGAGTAAAAGCCTCGGATATTGAGTTTAAATTGCCCAAACCTTCCTACACAATAGATACATTAACTTACCTCAGTGAAAAATACCCACAACATACTTTTTCCGTAATTATTGGATCGGATAGTTTTCAAAATATTCAAAGGTGGAAAAACTTTGAGAAACTTTTAGAGACCTATAAAATTTGGGTATATGTACGCCCTGGCCACGAAGCAGAAAATAAATATAATGGCGACATCGAAATACTGAAGGGTCCTTTGCTCGATATTTCAGCATCTTATATTCGTTCATTGATTCAATCGAAAAAGTCAATTCAATACTTGATACCTGACAAGGCCAGATTTGAAATTGAAAACAATAATTACTATCTCTAAAAAGCTGTCAAAATATAGTTTGAAACTTTGATTTTCAAACTGAAGATGCCATTTTTACTTCTGATGAAGTGATTGCGACCCTGCGACAAGCTCAGGGTAAACAGCCACGCCAATATGAAAATTAGCCCGTGAAGCGTGGCAACCATGATGCTATCAAAAAACCCTGCTGGTACCAGCAAAAATTCAGCGCTAAACACCCCGCTCACAGCAGTAAACCCAACAGTAAAAAGAGTAAAACAATTATAGGCGAAGGAATTTTTGAAAATTGAAGGAGACAAAAGGTAACAATTAAAGCAACCAGGTTTTGCCAATTGAAGGGAAGCGAAATAGACAAAAACAGCAATATGGTTGCACCCCACATTATCCCCACCACAACGGCATTAATACCTTCCATAGCCCTAAATACAATTACATGTTTTTTTAGCAAGTTCCAAATTGGAAAGAAGAATAGTACTAAAAGTAAGCTGGGAAGAAAAATAGCCACCGCCCCAATAATACAACCGAGTATTTGAAACCCTGGTCCGAGGTGGCGTAAAACCATGCCACCGACAAAGGACGCAATGGAGAAAACAGGACCGGGAAAAGCCTGAACCATCCCGGTTCCGGTTAAAAAATCCTGCGGAGTTATATATTTTGTTTTTGCCCTTTGTACATATTGCTCAAACATCATTGGTATTAAAACTCCTCCGCCACCAAAAACAAGGCTACCAAACCGATAAAAGTTTTCAAAAAGGTTTAAAGGCCTCCTGTAAGGCAAATCATGCACCCTGGCATATTCGCTAACAAAACCGGCAAAAATAAATATTATTACAAAAAGCCAAAGATTAGCCCATTTAATAGGTTTCGGCTGTCCTTCAGGCTTGGGAATTCTTTTATCGCTAAAGTTGCTTATAAAACCCCCAATGATAATTAAAATAGGAAATACCCAGGGTGATTTGATAAAGAGTGTTACGAGCATTGCGCCGGCCATAATGAATAATGTGGCCTGGTGCTTTATAAAAATATTGAAGCTTTGAAAAGCTGAATAAGCAAAAAAACCAACTGCCATTGGTTGGATAAAAGTAAACATTCCTTTTGTAAAATCTTGATTATCAATATATTGTAAAAAGAAGCTTAGTCCCCCCATTAATATGCAGGCAGGAAGAATCCAAATTAATAACGTTAGGGTAGCCAAAACAGCACCTCCCCTTTTATAGCCAATTAAAGTAATTGTTTGGCTACTACTAGCACCCGGTAACAATTGAACAAAGGCATTCAGCTCCATCAATTCATCCTCGCTGATGTAGTGTTTTTCTTTAACAAACAACTTATGCATGCGTACCAAGTGCATTTGAGGTCCCCCAAAAGCAGTAAGGCTGTGCAACAGCACAGCCTTTAAAAAAGGTATATGACGCGTTAGTATCAAATTGACCTCAATATATTTGGTTGAAAAATCAATCCGTTACATTCATCAATATTTATTTTTTTAAACCAATCTCACGCAGGCGCTCATCCAGGTATTCCCCTGCCGTAACATCTTCGTAGGCTTTTGGATGTTTCTTATCAATGCAACTTTCAAGACTTGCCAGGCTCATTTCGCTACGGGGATGCAAAAAGAAAGGCATAGAGAAACGGGAAGTATGCCACAACTCTCTTGCCGGGTTAACGACCCTGTGGGTAGTACTTCGTAAACGGTTATTCGTCAATCTTTGCAACATATCACCAACATTTACAACAATTTGTTCTGGCAACGAGGTAACTCCCACCCATTCATTTTGTTTTGTTAGAATTTGTAACCCGTCTGCAGAGGCCCCTACCAACAAGGTTATAAGGTTGATGTCTTCATGTTGTTCTGCACGAATTGCACTTTTTGGTTCGAGAGTTATGGGAGGATAATGAATGCAACGTAGAATTGAATTTCCATTATGGATGTACTCATCAAAAAAGTACTCATCTAAATTTAAGTAAAGCGCAATTGCTTGCAATAATGCTTTTCCACTTTTCTCAAAATTTCTGTAGGCCGAGTATAGGGTTTGATTAAAGGCTTTTATTTCGTTTACTGCTACATTATCAGGATATTCTTCAGCAACAACATCTTTATCTTCAACTATTTGCCCATATTGAAAAAATTCTTTCAGATCGGGAGCCTCGCTGCCTTTTGCATGTTCTCTTCCAAAGCTGGTATATCCTCTTTGGCCTGCCAGACCCGGAACTTCGTAGGTAGATTTCCTATCTAATGGTAATGAAAAAAATTGTTGCACATATTCGTATAAATGCGAAATGAGGGCATCTGGAACGCCATGATTTTTTACAGCAACAAATCCAACTTCTTCGTAAGCCTTGCCTAATTGTTGTACAAATGCGGCTTTACGATGAGGATCACTGCTTAAAAAATCAGCCAGGTCTACTACAGGAATGGACATAAATAATGTTTAATTATTCAATAATATTTTTCGTTATCGCCAAAGGTAACAGAAGCACATAATTTACAAAACTTAATCACAAGGCATTTTGAGTAAATTAGGTCAACTATTAACTTTTGCTGTTGCTAAACTATTATTGAATGCAAGTATTTTTAAAAAATGAAAATTATTGGGGCCATTATTCTTTCCATAGTTTGCTTTTCAATTTCATGCAGTAGAAAAACCGTTCCTGCAAACAATACTATTGTCAACTTAACAGAACAGGTAGATTATAGTAACATTGACAACTGGGCTGCACATCCATATAAAAGAGATCCATCCGACAGTGTTCCTGAACCATTACAAAATGATTATGTGCAAGACACAGCAGTTGATATTTTTTTCTTGCATCCTACGACCTACCTTGATGATAACCTAATAAAATATCCACCTAAAGATTTTATTTCCCCTTTATGGAATGCAAATCTTCAAAATGAAATCATAAACAATAAAACAGATAACAGCACCATCTTATACCAGGGTAGCATTTTTAATAATGCAGGAAGAGTGTTTGCACCACGGTACAGGCAAGCTAATTACTATGCATATTTTACCGGGGATACCATTAATGCAAGAAGAGCTTTTAATCTTGCATACCAGGATATAAAGCAATCTTTTATTTATTATCTGGAACATTACAATAACGGAAGGCCCATTATAATTGCAAGTCATAGCCAGGGTACCACCCACGCAAAATTCTTATTGAAAGAATTCTTTGACCAAAAACCCTTAATGAAACAACTGGTGGCTGCTTACCTGGTAGGTATGCCTGTTGAACAATCCTATTTTAATGCTATTCCGGTTTGTGTAGATTCTTTACAAACAGGTTGTTTTTGTAGCTGGAGAACATTAAGAGAGGGATACCTGACCGAGTTTATTAAAAAAGAAAAGACACCTGTATTGGTAACAAACCCGCTGTCCTGGGATACAACTTCTAACGCCTCCGGCAGAAACAAAAATTACGGAGCTATACTTTTAAACTTCAACAGGATTATTCCTAATACCACTGGTGGCAGGGTTTTCAAAAATGTATTTTGGGTAAACAAACCTCGTTTTTTTGGAAGTGTTTTTTACAAGGAAAAAAACTATCACATAGGGGATTACAACCTGTTTTATGTAAATGTTAGAAGAAATGCGGTTGCCCGGGTACAAGAGTATAAAAAGAAAATAAAGGAGAATAATTAATCGTTTTTTGCAAATTTAATTGCTTTCAAAAACCTGCCACCGCTAAATGCATTCACCACATAGGTGCCCACATTTAAGTCAGTAAGATTAATCGTAAGTTCATGCATGCCCTCTTCAAACTGGGTTTGAATGGTTTTAGCAATTCTACCGTATGTATCCAAAACCTTCAGCGTAAGTTTGTCGTTGCCAACAGCCACAATACCCAGGTAAGTATTATTTTCGTGAGTGGTAGGTTTCATTGTTTGAATACACATAAGCTAAAATTTTAGTTAATCCTTGAATAAGATTTAAAATATAGCAAAAATGATGCCTTGAATTAGAAATTTTTTCACATTCGGACGATTTTACGGTTCTATACCTCATAAATATTTTTTAAGAAAATTTAGTGTAAACTTTAAATCGATTTGTGTTTTCTTCCGATTGGGGATTTGAAGAAAAACCTCTACACATGAGCGTAAAATAAAAGACCCTGCTGGCAAAGCTAACAGGGTCTTTTAGGAATTAATTTCCGTACTCGCTTAAAAATTTGATCCGCATAATCTTCAGTTGCTCCCAGTCATATTGTCCATCGGCCAACTCTTCCTGGGCAACTTGTAACGAGCTCGTTTCGCAACTTCTAAAATAATCTATAATCTCATCCTGCTCATCTTCATCTAACATATCATCAATTGCATAACCAAGGTTTAACTTGGTGCCACTGGCTACGATGGTTTCCATCTCTTCCAACAAAGCATCCAGTCTCAGGTCTTTATTTTTAGCAATGGTCTCCAGCGGTATTTTCTTATCTACATTCTGAATAATATAAATTTTGTTGCTGCTTTTATTGGCAACACTCTTCATTACAAAATCATCTGGCTTTATAATATCGTTTTCCTCAACATAACTGGCGATAACATCAACAAACGGTTTACCATATTTAATGGCTTTGCCAACACTTACGCCCTGGCATTTTTCAAGCTCTTTTAAAGTTGTAGGAAACAGGGTAGCCATATCCTGCAGCGAATTTTCCAGGAACAGTACAAACGGGGGTAAGCCTTTTTTCTTGGCTTCCTTTTGTCTTACTTCTTTCAGCATTTCAAATAGCTTATCATCAGCAGCCACGGTTGATGCTACAGGAGCATCTGCTTCCTCATCATCCTCAGAGTTGGCATCTTCAAATTTGTTGTACAAAGCAATTTTAAAGCTGGTTGGTTTCTTTAAATAAGCGGCTGTTGTAGGTGTAAACTTTAATAAACCATACTCCTCAATATCCTTTATCAACAGATTTTCAAGTAACACCTGCCGGATCAAACTATTCCAATAATGTGCATCTTCATCTTTTCCCAAACCAAAAACATCCAGGCTTTCGTGACGGTACATTTTTGTTTGCGGAGTCAATTTTCCCATTAAGAGGCCTACAACGTAATCAATTGTAAAACGTTCATCCAAAGCCATAACAGCTTTCAATACTTTTACCACATTGTCTTTGGCTTCAGTTTTCTCTTTAGGGTTGCAATTATCGCATCCGCCGGTTGCTTTACAGCCCGCGATATCCCAATCCTCGCCAAAATAATGAAGTAAGATTTTTCTGCGGCACACACTACTTTCGGCATAACTAACCGTTTCATTTATCAGTTGTGCCCCAACTTCCCTTTCGCTCAAAGGCTTATCACGCATTAAATGCTCCAGCTTCGAAACATCTTTATGCGAGTAGTATAAAATACATTTTCCTTCAAGGCCATCCCTGCCCGCCCTACCGGTCTCCTGGTAATAATTCTCAATACTTTTTGGAATGTTATAATGTATTACAAAGCGAATATCCGGCTTGTCAATCCCCATACCAAAAGCTATGGTAGCAACAATCACCTGCGTATCTTCTTTCAAAAATTTATCCTGGCGCTCCACCCGCAACTTTGCATCCAGGCCGGCATGATAGGCAACAGCCTTTACTTTATTGGCTACTAAAATTTCAGCAAGTTCTTCCGTTGTTTTCCGGTTAAGGGTGTAAATAATTCCGCTCTTACCCTTGTTCTGCGTTATAAACCTTACAATGTTTTTAATGGTCTGGTCCTTTTTTATTTTGGGTTGTATCTCGTAGTAAAGATTTTCCCTGTTAAAGGAGGAGATAAATACGTTAGGTTCCCGAAGACCAAGGTTCTTTAAAATGTCGCTTTGTACTTTAGGTGTAGCTGTTGCCGTTAAGGCAATAATTGAAATGTTGGGATTAATCATCGTCATCATTTCCTTCAACCGCCTGTATTCCGGCCTAAAATCGTGCCCCCACTCTGATATACAGTGCGCCTCGTCTACCGCAAAAAAGCTAATCTTCAGGTCGCTAAAAAAGTCAATGTTTTCCTGTTTAGTCAGGGTTTCCGGAGCTACGTACAAAAGCTTGGTATGGCCTTCGGTCAAATCGGCTTTTACCTCTCGTTGCTGTGTTTTATTTAACGACGAATTTAAAAAGTGCGCCACATGGTCCTTCTCACTATAACCCCTAATCAGATCAACCTGGTTTTTCATCAGTGCAATCAGGGGACTAACAATTATTGCACAACCTTCCATTAGCAAAGCCGGTAACTGGTAACAAAGGCTTTTACCCCCACCAGTTGGCATAATTACAAAAGTATCTTTACCATTGAGTAAGCTATTAATAACCAGTTCCTGGGTTCCCTTAAAAGCATCAAAACCAAAATGCTCCAATAAGCCTGCGTGAATGTCGTAGTTATGTTGGGATACAGAAGAAGGTGTTATTTTTTTTACTGCGGGTTTTTTTGGACCGGCACTTTTAGCTGCGGGTTTTTTAGTTGTTGTTGCCATTGTTCAATATTTCAATCTCCACTTATCGTAGCATCGATAATGCTAAAGGATTATAAGTTATAGTTTTTTGTTGGCTTAACAGAATATAAATAATGAAACATTTGAGGCGACGCTCCGTTCATCATTATTTTTCTATGAAGCTTTTTTTAGAAGGTTAGCGAAGTTAATTAAACAGTATTTGACATATCGGGGGTATCTGTTAAAGTTTAATCCTTTGTTAAACAAGCTGCAAAGTGTGTTAGATAAAACTTACCTGTGCAAGTTGAGCCCAAACAAAAACCGATTAAATAAAGGCTGTTATTGTTATACCTAAAACACCTGTATTTTTGCCCCCCATGATCTCAAATCTACTTTCAACAGCTAAACGCACTATAGAGTTGGAGGCCCAATCCATTGCAGGTTTGGCTGATTATTTAAACGAAGATTTTGAGAAAGCAGTACGTATGATTGCAGCTACTACTGGCAGGGTTGTTATTAGTGGGGTTGGTAAAAGTGCCATTGTTGCCCAAAAAATTGTTGCCACACTTAACAGTACTGGCACGCCTTCTTTATTTATGCATGCAGCCGATGCCATACATGGCGACCTTGGTATGATCCAAAAAGATGATGTGGTGATGCTGTTGAGTAAAAGTGGTGAAAGTGCAGAAATAAAGGTGCTGGTGCCGCTTATAAAAAATTTTGGAAACCTTCTTATTGGAATGGGGGGCAATGCTTATTCCTTTCTTTCAAAAAATTGCGATTATTTTTTAAATACAGCTGTAAGCCAGGAGGCGTGCCCAAACAACCTGGCCCCAACAAGCAGTACAACTGCTCAAATGGTTATGGGCGATGCGTTGGCAATTTGCCTGATGGAGTTAGCTGGTTTTTCTGGTAAAGACTTTGCAAAGTTTCATCCGGGTGGCAATTTGGGTAAAAGATTGTACTTACGTGTGCAGGATTTGTATGCAGACAATCTTAAACCCCAGGTTTTGGAAACGGCCTCGTTAAAAGAGGTCATTATGGAAATGACCAATAAAAGATTAGGTGCAACAGCAGTTGTAAATGAAGCGGGCAAAGTCTTGGGTATGATAACCGACGGCGATTTAAGACGAATGTTAGAAAAAGACATCTCAAAAATAAAAATTACAGCAGCCGACATTCTGACCCGAAATCCCAAAATAATTTTGGCGGAAGAACTTGCTGTTAATGCGCTTGAAATGCTTCGACACAATGATATTAGTCAATTAATCGTTGTTAACAAGTCCGAAATTTATTTGGGCATTTTACATATTCACGACCTGGTAAGAGAAGGTATTGTTTAAAACATGCCTGATACCTGGAAATAAATAATAACAAACACAATAATGAACAACAAAAATTATGTAGCCATAATGGCCGGCGGAATAGGTAGCAGGTTTTGGCCAAAAAGCAGGGTGGTGTATCCAAAGCAATTTCTTGATGTATTAAATACCGGTAAAACGCTGATCCAGCAAACATTCGACCGTTTTGCTACTTTTATTCCAGCCGAAAATATTTTTGTTGTTACCTCGCATGAATATGTATCCATTGTACAGGAGCAACTGAAAGATCTACCCTTTGAAAACATTGTAGCCGAACCAAGCCGCAAGAATACGGCTCCCTGTATTGCGTATATTTCATTCAAAATTCACCAGATGGATGAATCTGCACGCCTGATTATTGCCCCGGCAGATCATTTAATACTTGACCCCTACAGCTTTAAAGAAACCTGCGACAAGGCAATTCAATTTGTAGAAGAGAACGATGCACTGGTAACACTCGGCATCAAACCCACTTACCCTAATACAGGATATGGTTACATACAACACGAAGCACAACCTATTGAAGACAATGTTTATAAAGTAAAAACCTTTACCGAAAAGCCAGGTCTTGATCTTGCCAAAACCTTTTTAGAAAGTGGTGACTTTTTATGGAACGCCGGTATTTTCATCTGGAAAGTGGAGACCATTATTAAAGGGTTCGAAATGCACCAGCCTGAGATGTACGAAGTGTTTTATGGTGAAAAGGAGAACTTCAATACAGAAAGGGAGGCAGAAGCAATTGATAGAATTTACCCGTTGTGTTCGAGCATATCCATAGATTATGCCGTTATGGAAAAGGCAGACAATGTTTTTGTAATACCAAGCAGTTTTGGCTGGAGCGATTTAGGAACCTGGACCAGCGCTTACGATAACCTGGAGAAAGATTACCTCGGCAATGCCGTAGCAGGCGATAAAGTAATGGTGATCGACTCAAAGCAATGCATGGTGTCCGTTTCGAACGATAAATTATTGGTGGTTCAGGGTCTTGACGATTTTATTGTTGTAGATACCAAAGACGTATTACTGATTTGCAGAAAAAGTAAAGAGCAGGAAATAAAAGAATATGTAGCCGAGGTCAAGAAAAGTTTTGGTGAGCAATATTTATAATGAAAGCGTTTAAAATTTGTAAGGTCGCCGTTACAATGGCGGCCTTTTTTTATGGATGTGCTATAAAGCAATGCGTTACGCTACACCTGATGATGCATAGACAATGCGAAAATGCAGTTAAAGTACCACCAGCATTTTACAGACAAATACAGGTTACTTAATATTACACAAACAACCCAGGTACTTGGTTAAAATTCTATTTTCAAAACAAGTTTTTTTTCTGAATTGTTTGCTGTTTACAATAAGCGCTGCATTTAGTCAACGTACTACAATCAGCGGCACGGTGTACGACATCACAAAAAAAACACCTATTGAAGCGGTAAGTGTTATAAGTACTTCGGGTTATGGAACAGTTACTGATTCTTTAGGGCACTACTCCATCGAGGTTTACGAAAAAGACTCTATATATTTCTCCTATTTAAATAAGCCCACACCTAAATACCCGGTTCTGTCCATCTCAAATCTGGCTGCATTCGATATCTCCATTCTAAAAAAAATATCTGAACTGCCCAAGGTGTTTGTGCGACAACGGAGTTATAAACTTGATTCCCTAAAAAACCGGGAAGACTACGCCAAAATATTTAATTACAGCAAGCCGGGATTGCGCTCTACCATTAACCCAACACCGGGAAGTTTCGGCGTAGGATTGGATTTGAATGAATTGATCAACATGTTTCGTTTTAAAAGAAACAGAAGTATGCTGGCTTTTCAACAAAGATTGCTTAAGGAAGAGCAGGATAAATTTGTCGACCACCGTTTTAGTAAATCGTTGGTTAGAACACTAACAAAACTGACCACTCCCGAGCTGGAAGAATTTATGAAGGATTATCGGCCAACTTTAGAAATGGCCGAAAGCCTGAATGAACTTGAGTTTGGGCAGTTTATAGTAGACGCCTACAAGTACTATTCGCGTACGAAAAGAGTGAGACCTGCTATAAATGGCAATTGAGTTCTATTTGTTTGGCTTGTAAGCAATATGCCAAATCGTATTTGCTGCATCATCTGTCACCAGCATGGATCCATCTTTCAAAACACACACGTCTACTGGCCGGCCATACACTTCATTTTTATTTTGATCCACAATAAAACCCGTCAAAAAATCTTCGGGCTTACCAGATGGTTTACCGTTGTCAAAGGGCACAAAAACTACTTTGTAACCAGAGAAGGATGAACGGTTCCAAGAGCCGTGCTGCCCAACAAAGGCACCGTTTAGATACTTAGCAGGAAAAGATTTTTGATTATAAAAAGCAAGCCCCAGGCTGGCAGTATGTGCTCCTAACAAAACATCGGGAACGATTGATTTTTTTACTAAATCCTGTCTTTCACCTTTCATTCTTGGGTCGGGGTGTTGACCAATGTAGGCATATGGCCATCCATAAAAACCACCTTCTTTTACACTGGTAAGGTAATCGGGTACCAAATCGTCTCCCAGCTCATCTCTCTCGTTTACTGAACTCCATAAAGTATTAGTGCCCGGTGCCCAATCCATACCTACCGGGTTACGAAGGCCTGAGGCATATACTTTTTCGCCACTTCCATCAACATTAAATTTCAAAATACCGGCACGCCTTACTTCATTCTCCATTCCGTTTTCTCCAACGTTACTACCTGAGCCTACGGAGATATAGATAGAGGCATTGTCTTTACCTGCCAATAAATTTCTAGTCCAGTGGTTGTTATAGCCACCTGCCGGCAAAGCCAATATTTTCTGCCCCGCACCATCAACCACTTTTTTTCCGGGAGTGTATGGATATTTCCAAAGTCCGTCGGTGTTGGCTACATAAAAAAACTTGTCAATAACCAGCATACCATACGGCTTCAAAAGGTCATTCGATAAAAAGGTTTGCCTGAATTCTGCTTTGCCGTCGCCGTCATTATCGCGAAGCAAAGTAATACGGTTGGAGCTTTCGCCCAGGTTTTGCGACTTAGCTTTTCCGGATACGACATCTTTTACTTTACTAACCCCTTTGCTTTCGGTATTAGCTTCGGCTATAAAAATGTCTCCGTTGGGTCCCTGGTATATAGAGCGGGGATTATTAAAACCGTCCGCAAATTTGGTTACTACAAACCCTTCGGGGGCTATGGGTGTTTTACCATCGGGCCATCCAATTACCTTACTAAACTTTATGTTCGATTTTGTGGCGTTTGGAGGAGGCAGGCTGTCCTGCAACCCGGTAGTTGAGGTTAATAAAGATGTATCACCTGCCGCATTTGCGTTTGAGTTTTGATCTGTTTTACCAGGGGCCTGGTTACAAGAAATAAATATTCCAACAATTAAAACCACAGTAAGACCTCTCATTGGTAAAAACAATTTTTTAAATGAATTATTCCGGAAAATGCAACTTAGGCAGTGTGAAAACCAGCTTTGTAATACAAAACCGTCGACGGCAGAATTGTCTTCAAGTAATATAGAATTGGAAAAAGCTTTTAATTGTTGGTCCTGCTGTTCTCCTCCAGGTTATCATGATTATCGCCGCCTATACTGTAATAATTATTTTCTTCATCTTCTTCACCTATATCTTCACTTTCGTCATCCAAATCAGCGCCGGGTATGTCGGGCATGTTTTCGGTGTTGGTTACTCCGGCATCTTGTTTAATAAACTGATCGTCTTCCAACCCCATATTTAAAGTGCCATCTTTTGCACCTAAAATCATAAGATCATCAGCCGTAAGATCAGCTTCGTTTTTGTTTACCGATAGATCGTCGTCTTCATCCGTTTCATCTGTAACCAATTCATCTCCGGTATCGCTCAACCGTGAATTATGAATATTTTCTTTAGGAATTTTGTGAGCCCGAGTAAGATTTTCCACATCTACTTTTTCCCTACCCTCGTTATTAGCCGGGTTTAAAATGTCTTCTTTAGCCGGGTAGTGTGGGTAACCCGGAAAGTCCTCGTCAATTTTCTCGTCGTTGGATGCCGGAACATCTTCTGGTTTATTGATAGGCTTCGAAGGTTCGTTCTCCTGCCCATTATCTATTTTGGTTGATGGATCATTATCGTTAAGCATAAAAAATATTTACTAAACAACTATAAATCTTATGCCTGCTTAAGCTGGCACAACTTTATATGCCCATGCCTGATAATTTCTGTTATTTTCTAACCTGATAAAAAAGCCTTTATGAAAAATGAATGGAGCAAGTCTGACATTATACAAGTTGCAGATGGCGTTTGGGGCATGAAACATGTATTTGTCAATTTTTATATGATCAAAAACCAGGAGGATAACACATGGGTTTTAGTTGATGCAGGCTTAAAGTGGTCGGCTTCTAAAATAAAAAGTATGGCTGAAAGCTTGTTTGGTGAGAATGCCCGTCCAACTGCTATTATTCTTACCCATGGCCATTTTGATCATGTTGGTTCGGTGGCAGAATTGGCCGAAGAATGGAATGTGCCGGTTTATGCACATTTTATGGAGATTCCTTTTTTAACAGGCAAATCATCCTATCCACCACCCGATCCATCAGTTGGCGGTGGTTTAATGGCTACACTTTCGTTTACATATCCGCGTGGACCTATAAATATTTGGAACCACATAAACGTTTTGCCTTCGGGCGGAACCATTCCAGGACTACAAGATTGGAAATACACTCATACGCCGGGGCATACTCCGGGACATATTAGTGTGTTTAGAGAATCCGATAAAGTATTGATTGCCGGTGATGCTTTTGTTACCACTAAAGCAGAATCTCTTTTGTCTGTTTTACTTCAAACAAAAAGAATATCCGGTCCTCCCAAATACCTTACTACCGATTGGGTTGCAGCAAAAGAGTCGGTAAATACCCTTGCAAACCTTCAACCAAAGGTGGCCGCCACAGGACATGGAATGCCCATGCGTGGGGCTGTTTTAAGAGATGCTTTGCTTGAATTGAACCAGCATTTTGATGAAATTGCGATCCCGGAGCAAGGCAGGTATGTGGAGGAAGCTGCAGTGGCAGACACCAATGGATTTATTTATATACCCAGAGCCAGACCAAAAAACGATAACAGTATTATTATAAAAGCTGCAGCTCTTACAGCAGGCCTTGTGTGTGCTCTTTTTATTAAGACCCACAAGAAAAATAAAAAGATCAAAGAGCATAAATACCTGCTCGATTTTGAATATAATTTTTAGCAAATCCCCTATCAATCTGTGTGAACTAAAAATTATTTCAATTCAATTTGCAGCCTCACTAAGGGGCTGTTTTTTATTTGTAAAAAGCTGAAGTTGACAGAATAGTCAAAACGTACTTCTTATTTCAGAGGCTATTGCTTTTTATTTGGTATTCGCCTATTTTGTTTATGCTGTCGTTACCACAAAGCTCTACTTAGTCGGAACAAACCCGCGTTAACAGACAGACACAAATTTTTAACACCTATAATAAATTAACTGCTATGCAATTAAAATTAGAAAGATCGGTTTTCACTGATAAATCAACCTTTGGCAAGTTGTCTGTTGATGGAAAGTTTTTTGCCTTCACCTGCGAGGATAAAGTAAGAAATCTTGGAGAAAACTGTAAGGGTAAAATTAAAAATGAGACGGCAATTAACCCGGGAACATATGAAGTAATATTAAGTTTTAGTAACCGGTTTAAAAAATACCTGCCTTTGTTATTAAATGTTGCCTGCTTTGAAGGAATTAGAGTACACGGTGGCAATACAGCGGCAGATAGCGAGGGTTGTATTTTAGTAGGTGCCGAAGGCGATATGAAAACAAGAATTTGGAATTGTGCCAGTAAAGTAGCGGGTTTGGTGGCTGCAATAAAAGCAGTGGAGAAAAAGGAAAAGACTTTTATAACCATTACCCAATAAAGGTTACCTGGATAAAATAAAAAAACGTCCGAATACTGTCCGGACGTTTTTTTATAATGCAACGTGTGAGTATTAAACCAGGTCAATATCAAAGTTTACCAGTTGTACAAACTCTTCCAATCGGGCGTCAATATCAGCTTTAGTAATTTCGGTCAGGCGTTGCGTGCCGAACTTTTCTACACAAAAACTAGCCATTGCCGAACCCATAATAATAGCAGTCTTCATGTTCTCGAAAGAAATGTCTTTTGTTTTAGCCAGGTGGCCAATAAATCCACCGGCAAAAGTATCTCCGGCACCAGTTGGGTCAAACACTTCTTCAAGAGGTAAAGCCGGGGCAAAAAACACATGTTTCTCATGAAACAATAAGGCACCATGTTCACCTTTTTTTATGATCAGGTATTTGGGTCCCATTTCCATTATTTTATGGGCAGCTTTTACCAGGCTAAATTCGTGGCTTAACTCACGGGCTTCGGTATCGTTTACCAATAACACATCAACCATCGATATAACATCCAACAGATCGGGTAAAGCTATTTCCATCCAAAAGTTCATAGTATCCATTACAATTAGCTTGGGCCGCTTTTTCATTTGCTGAATAACGCTGCGTTGTACAGCGGGCGCCAAATTACCCAACATTAAAAATTCGCAATCCTGGTAACTTTCAGGTACTACGGGTTGAAAATTCTCCAGCACATTCAACTGGGTTTCCAGGGTGTCCCTGGTGTTCATATCCATGTGATAGCGCCCGCTCCAAAAAAAAGTTTTTTCATCCTTTTTTATTTGGACACCTTCCAGTTCTACACCCCGTGTACTTAAGGCATCTAACTGCTCCAGCGGAAAGTCGCCGCCCACAACGGAGATCTGTTTTATTGGTTTAGTAAAGTTTGAGGCGCTCCAGGCAATATACGTACCAGCGCCTCCAATAATTTTATCCGATTTTCCAAAGGGAGTTTCAATAGCATCAAATGCCATTGATCCGACAACAAGTAAAGACATATAAAAAATTTAAGTAAGAAGTGACAGGTGTTGGGCTGGTTGGTACCATGTTAACCGGTATACCCGTTGGGGTGCGAAACTACAAGTTTTTTAAATATCACTTAAACCAGACCAGCTGCTTATACAAACCCGCAAATACTTTATAATAATGTAAAGACGAATTGACAGCCGGAAAGGGTAGTTTATTATTGTATTGTTTGTCGCCACTTACAATTACTAACATCTGTTAGTTTTGAAATATATTTGTTTTTCCGTAACGATTGCAAATGGCAAAAATTAAAACACCCGATCAAACCAGCAAACGCGAAATTATTCATGCTATTGCTGCGGAGCTTTTTAGAGAAAAAGGATTCCGTGCTACCAGCATGCGGGAGCTTGCAGCAAAAGTTGGTATAGAGGCTGCCAGCTTGTATAACCATATAGAAGGTAAAAACGAACTACTGATTAGCATTTGCTTTAAGGTGGCCAACAATTTCACCCAAAAAATGAATGAAGTTGAAAGTATGGATTCTGATATTATCTCCAAGATTGAAGCACTGATACGTTACCATGTTTATGAGAATGTTTACAATTACAAAGATGTATACGTAAGCGATCGTGAATGGAGAAACATGGAAGATCCGGAGCTTTCGAAGTATCGGGAAATGCGAAGGTCTTATCGTAAGCGCTTTACCTCGATTGTTGAAAAGGGAATAAGCCGTGGCGAAATAAAGAAGATAGATGCTAATACTGCAGTCATGATTTTTTTAAACGCCATTGCTGCTGTTGACCAATGGCAGCGAATTGTAAACAAAGTAAGCAGCGAAGAGCTGGAAAATAATATGGTTACCATTTTAATTGATGGCCTTCGCAAATAAGTTTCCCAACCTTAAATCAAACTGAAAACACCCGATCCTGTGATCCATTTTGTTCCGCTGAAAGTTCGTGATATAAAAAGAGAAACTGCTGATTGTGTATCCATCTCCTTTGACATTGCAGCAGATCAAAAGGAAACTTTTGTTTTTAAGCAAGGTCAATCCCTAACCTTACGTGCCATCATAAATGGCGAAGAAGTTCGCCGCTCTTATTCTATTTGCAGCAGCCCATTCGACAACGAACTTAGAATAGCTGTAAAAAATGTGGAGGGTGGTGTGTTCTCAAATTATGCCAACAGCACCTTGCACAAAGGAGATGTTTTAGATGTAATGCCCCCCATAGGGAAATTCTTTACTGAACTGGATGAGAAGCAAATAAAAAACTATGTGGCCATAGCAGCCGGAAGCGGCATCACACCTATTATTTCTATTATAAAAACCACTTTATTAACTGAGCCCAATAGTCAGTTTTTATTGGTGTTTGGAAACAAGAATCGTCAAAGCATCATTTTTAAAGAAGAGATAGAAGCGTTGAAAAACCGGTTCATCAATCGCTTTAGCGTAATGCATATTTTAAGCCGTGAAAGAACCGATTCCCCCATAAATTTTGGAAGGATTGACCAGGAAAAATGTAACCTGCTTTTTGAAAAGGCCATTTTAATACCCAACACCGATGAATTTTTTATATGTGGCCCTGAGGAAATGATCATGACCGTTAAGGAGAGACTGGAAGCCATGGGGGTGGAGAGAAAGAGAATACATTTTGAATTGTTTACTACCGCCGGTTTAAAAAAGCAAACTAAGGCCATAAACCAGATTCAAAAAACCGGTAACATTCAAAAGAGTAAAGTAACCATTAAGCTTGATGGGTCTTCGTTTGATTTTGACCTTGCTTACGAAGGAGAAAATGTGTTGGATGCAGCATTGGCAAATGGCGCCGATCTGCCTTACAGTTGCAAAAGTGGTGTGTGTTGTACCTGTAGGGCAAAACTGGTGGAAGGCGAGGTTGACATGGAAATAAACTATGGTCTTGAACCTGAAGAAATTGAACAAGGATTTATATTAACCTGCCAAAGCCATCCAAGAAGCGAAAAAGTTGTAGTTGACTTTGACGTAAAGTAACAGGCACAAAAGACCTTTACTTTAAGCAAATTATATTGAGACAAGCTTATAGACAAGTTTGAAAAATTATCTTCTGCTGTTAAATCCTCCTCCTGAGCCACCGGGCCGTCCCCTTTCTTCTGCCTCTTTTACCACCAAAGGTTTTTTGCCCAGCGATATATCATTTAAACCATCAATAGCTTCAAGGGCTTCTTCTCGAATGGGCATATCAACAAAAGCAAATCCTTTGCTTTTGCCGGTTTCTTTATCAATAGCAACTTTTGCCGATGTTATGGTACCAAACTTTTCAAAAATCTCAATTAGTTCTGCATCATCCAGGTCATAGGGCAAACCGGCAACAAAAATTTTCATATAAAATATTTTGGGTGAAAATACGCCACTTATTTTCTTTCTTCAAAGCTTCTCAGATTCAATTGTTAGCCGTTGATATTTTACGATAACGAAAGGATGTTTCATTCATCAAAATGGTGCGTTTTGCAACACATTTTGTGTGTATATTTTCAAAAAAAAACTATGCAAATCATTCCATTATTACTTAAAGAATTTGAACAGGAAGCAACCATTACTCAAAAAATGCTTGAAAGAGTTCCTGACGATCAATTTAGCTACAAGCCCCACGAAAAAAGCATGAACATGATGCAATTAACCACTCATATAGCAGAGTTGTCCGGGTGGATTGCAATGGGTATGACCACTTCGGGTCTTGATTTTGCACAAATACCTTATGAACCGAAAATTGTTAGTAGTACAAAAGAGTTATTGGAGCTATTTAAAAATTCGGTTCAGGCAGGAAAAGCCGCTTTGGAAAAGGCTACAGAAGAGGAATTGTTACCATCATGGACATTGCGCCATGGCGAAACCATTTTTATGACCTTGAGCAAATACGAACTCATCCGGCATTCGCTTTCGCAAACCATTCATCATCGTGCACAATTGGGTGTTTACCTGCGTTTGCTTAATATAGCCCTGCCAAAAACCTATGGGCCCAGTGCCGATGAACCCAGCTTTTAATGAAGGACTGAATTTTTTTACAACATCAATTTTTATAAAAAGGAAGGGCTCCACTCAATAAATGCAGTGGAGCCCTTTTGTTCCCAACTTCAACCAAGTTTTAAAAATTAAGCTTTGTCAGAGGCATTGTCATTGGGTTAATGAGCAATTCGTTTGTTTCAACTGTTTTTACAGGTTTTACCTGCTTTATACTTTTAACTTTTACACTGGTTGTTACTTCCTGCTTAAATCTGTAAGTGCTGTCGCCGGGTCTGTTAGTGCTGTCACCCGATCTTTCCAATTCTCTTTTCTTTTCATCCAGTTCTCTCTGTTGTCTCTCAATATCTCTTTTCAACTGCTCTTTACTCTTTTTAAAGTCTTCAATTACATCATCGCCTGAATTGTCTTCCTCATCATCCGATTTTCTATCCACTCTTTCCAATCCTTTTACAGTCATTACATATTCAACATTGTGCCTCCAGTTGTACGACTGTGTTTCAATGTTGTTTTCCCAATCCCAATAATCATTATCGCGGCCCATGCTTATATGCACATCTTCACCCCAGCCTACATTTTCATTTATGTAAATTCTTTTACCTACCGGTACTGCCACAGTTACAATAACCTGCTGGTTGCGAAACTTATCTTCTTTGGTTATGGCTATTCCCTTCTCTAACAATAATACCGAGTCTCTTTGCACAATGTTGAAGTTGATGCGTGACGCCAGCTTGCCGGCAGTTGATTTGCTATCGCCATTTGACATTTTTACCAGGAATAACTGAAAGCTATCTGTAGTTGATTTGGTAATTCGTAAGCGAATGTTTTTTACATAGACAGTATCCTCATCAAACGACGCAAAAGGCTCAAATTGTAACCAGGAGTTATTATAGTATTTACCCATGGTGGTAGACTTTATCTCCAGTTTATTTAACCCGGGGTTTGCCAGGTTTACTGTTTGTTCACTTGGATTGTTTCTATACCTGAAGTCGTTACTTACTGATACCAGCAGGTTAACAAAACAAATAATGCCCACAATCCAAAATGCAAGAAATGTAAGCCTGATAATGTTGCTGCTGCTTTTTTTACCCGCTATGCGGCGAATAATCCAGGTAACAATAGCAATTACAGGAACCCAGATAAAGAAGATCAACGATCCCCATGCCAGGAATTTCTGAAACCCATCATCTAATACATACGAGTAAGCAGGCAACAAACCGGTTAAAACCACACCTACCGAAAACAAGGCCACCACTATTGAAAACAATATGCAACCCAAAATAAAGTAGGCAAATATTTTTATGATCACACCCAGCACATGGCCTATACCAGCACCTGATCTTTTACCTGCGGCTACCGCTTCACTACCTGCTTTTCTGCCGGCACTGCTCAGGTTTTCACCAACAACCTGTGCTCTTTCCTTTACTTCGTTTCCAAAAGTCTGCGCTCTTTCTTTAAAACCTTCTAAATCGCTTTGTATGGTTGATTTTATATTATTTAAGTCAACCTTTTCGCCTTTCATTTCTAATTTATCGGCAGTGCTCTTAGCCTCAGGTATTACCAGCCAAAGAATAATATAAACAACTATTGAACCGGGGCTAAATGAGAAACTTAAGAAATGGGGAAAATCCCAAAAACCACCATTGCTCCACCTGAATACAAACGATATAAAAGGAATAAGAAACAGTATCCTTGGTATCCAAACCTGTACTGCAAAGTATTGAGCCAACCCGCTGCAAACACCTGCTATTATTTTACTGTCAGGATCGCGAAACAATCGTTTGCGTTGCGATCCAATAACTACAGAAGAGCTGCCGGGAACCGCAATCCACAAAATGAAGTAAGCAAAAAACGTTACACCAAAAAACAGTACAAACAGTATTCTTACAATTACGGGGTCAATACCAAAATAATTACCGATACCGCTACACACCCCACCTAAAATTTTGTGGTTCTCGTCCCTGTACAGTCTTTTGCTGCCGGTTGCGCTGCTATCGTAGGTTTTTTGTTTTCCCTGGTTAAAGTTTTCGTTGGAAAGCTGTGCCTTAACATTGTTCTCTTCAGCATCAAAATCTTCTGGTCTGCCCATGCTTTTGATTACATTGTTAACCTCTTCGTCTGTTATACAGGTGCTTCCTTTTTTCAAACTTTCGCCAAAAAGTTCAGCTATTCTGCCTTCTATGTCGTTTATAATTTCATCTTTTCCTTCCTCCGTGGCAAAAAATCTGCGCAGGCTGTCAACATACTGTTTAAGCATGTCGTAAGCAGTTTCCTCAATAGGAATTACCCGGCCCTGGAAGTTTATATTTATTACCTTTTTCATTGTTTAAGCTTTATTGGTTAAAGTTGGTTGAAGTATCAGTCTCGGTTTGCTCCCTGGCTGTCAAAGTGTTAACTGCGTTTGCCAATTCGTTCCAGGTTGTTTCGAGTTCCTGATAAAAAGCAAGTCCCTTTTCGGTCATGCTAAAATATTTTCGGGGCGGGCCGCTATTGCTTTCTACCCAGCGGTAAGTTAAAAAGGCAGCATTTTTTAGCCTCGTTAATAATGGGTAAAGTGTACCCTCCAAAATATGAAGATTGGCAGCTTTCATTTTTTCCACAATGTCACTCGGGTAAACTTCGCCCTGGCGTATGATGGATAAAATGCAAAACTCCAATACCCCTTTCCTCATCTGACTTTGTGTGTTATCAATGTTCATCTTCGGAGTTTTTTATGGTTCAATTATGAACCCTGGTTTTGTAAAATGTATTTTGCAATCGTTATATCTTTTGTCAAAATCGTTGTGTTATTTTAATTCCGGTTTACCGGAACTCACTTGTACTGTTTCCTGTTTATCAACAAAGACAATAACAGTTTCTTTAACAACAACACAAAGATGCACTATTATTTAATACTATGCAATACAAAGTACCATATTTATTTTAGTAGTCGGCACATGCTAATAATGAGCTTAACCTAAAACATTGAATTTCAATCTATTCAATATTTTTTTCTTGAATAAATTATTTCTCAGAAGTATAGGCGGCAAAATAATTACATGAATGGCGGAGAGTAAATGCCTCTAATGGGCTTTTTAAATTTAGTTTGTACCATTCACCTTCAAGGTAGACGATGCCATATATTCAATAGATGAAAGCCCGCCTGACTGAACGGGCAGGGATTGCGACCCTTCGACAAGTTCAGGGTAAACCGCTCCCGATTAAATCCTACCATGTGGACACAAATGTTTGAAGTTCAGATTTTTAAATTTCATAAATAGAAAACGGCTAATTGCTCCAGTGAAGCATCCTGTTTGTCGT
>JAJAYD010000049.1 GCA_026786345.1 Chitinophagaceae bacterium | reverse complement strand
GGCTTTCAGCGTGTCGACGGTAGTTTTAAAGGGAGCATTGGGAACTTCATTTATAAAAGCATCCATTATATCACCTACAGTATATTCTTTCTGTTGTGCTAACAATGAAAATGGTGAAGACAACAGCACCATTCTGGTTGCGACTTTCGAGGTGGTCTTTAAAAAATTTCTGCGGTTAACAGGCTGGTTAACTATGTTGGCTTCTTTGGTGTTTTTCATCGTGGCAATTTTAATTTATTCAGGTGTTTTGCTAAAGATAGCAGTACAGCACGGAATTGAAGCCCAATGAAAGTAATGATGATTAAGATAAAATCAAGAGCTCGATAGAATTACCCCTGTAGGAAGGGAGCTTTATTTTAGGGCTTTGGGCTATTGTTCTTAATGTTGTGCGTTCGGCATATCGTTAGTAAGCCAATTTTTGATTATTCAGTTCTACATTAAAACTTACTTTGGCACCTAACGCTTCAAACACTTTCAGAATAGTTTCGAACCTTGCATTTTTTACACTATTCTCAATCTTTGAAATCTGAGCTTTTTGTACACCAACAAGTTCTCCTAACTGCTGCTGTGTGAGATTGCGTTCTTGTCTTGCTTGCTTGATAGCTTGTCCTAACAAGTCAATACGTAATTCATTTTCAAATGCGTCTCGTTTTGCAGTTCCACGTTTTCCAATGTGTTTGTCAATCATTGTGTCAAGCGAAACAGTTTTGAATTTGTCAGCCATAATTATTTTCATTTTTGTTTGTTTTCCAAATATTGTTTTCTGATTTCTTCTGCCTTTTTAATCTCTTTTGGTGGCGTTTTCTGTGTCTTTTTCAAAATGCCGTGAGTGGCTATTACCAGAGTTTCTTTTCCTTGAGTTTTGTCCCAAAATGAAAAAAGTCGGTATGCTTTGCTTTTATATAATGCTCTAAACTCCCAAATAAAGTCATTCAGTTTTTTAAATAGTTCATTGTCGTTAACAAACTGAGCTTTTTTGATGTTGTAGTAAATTTTCTCTCTCGTTTTATCGTCAAGAGTATCTAAAAACTCAATTGCTTCGGGCAATAACTCTATATCGAAATTTGCCTTCATTAAGAAGTTTATTCAAAGATAGATGTTTCCTTTTTGGGAAACAAGTCTTTTTAGTAGGGAATTTCTGAAATATGTTTTTGTCGAAATTTGAAAGTATGAAGGGTGGTAGAAAATGCTAACGGCCAACAAGACAGGTATTGCTGATGGCGGGATAGCTGAAAACCGTCCGCCGGAACCACTGTCTGGTATTGTTTTAAAACCCAAGATAAAGTCACTACATAAAGAATGGTGAAGTGAAGTATAGATTTTTTCATCTGACTATCACCGGTCCACCCATTGCACCACCATGACAGCAAACGAGCAGGATACTTTTGTTAGCTGCGGTACTTATTTTCGGGAAGCTTTGCATTTTTCAGTAACTCTTTCGCTCTTGCGAGTTTTTCAGGAAACAGGATTTTGTCCCGATATTTTTCAAGAGAAGGGTCAATTATTACAATTGGCACTTTGCTTTCATTAAGCTCCTGAATAAATTTTGGTAGTTCAGTTTTCATATCTGCAATTTACTTGAACTAGCTGCTGTCTGGTTCTGTTTTAAAAACCGAATATAATTATAAAACCTGCAAGCTTATAGACCCGCCCACAGCTACAGCCCCCCAGCCAACCGATGGCTAAGCTACCAACTTTCCACTTCGGTATTAGCATCCGAATGTTAGGCACTGTAAATCTCACTCCACCAACGCAATTGTTGCCTCCAATTTTTCAAAAAAGAACTTTTCAAACTTAACAATGTCACTATTTTCATTGTAGTAAAATTTAAAACCGTCTCTCATATTTGTCGAGTTGAATATTTTTTCAACCTGTCCGTTGTAATTATATGTCACGGTATAATTATAAGGTAAACTTGAACAAACTATACAACCCGAATAAGTGAAATTTATCACACGACTAAGACTGTCATAACTGTAGGTGTTTCCCCAATTCTGATGATAGTCTTTCTTTCCTTTCGGGTTTCGCCAAATTGAAACTTTTTGATTTCTATATTGCTTGTCAATAAATTTCTCTGGTAAGAAGTAAGGTGAATAAAAGTGGCGCTTCAAAAAGTAAATGTCAACTCGTTCTTTGGAAATTTTTATGGTGTCAAATACTTGTCGATAAAAATTGCCATTGATCTATTCAGTCTTTTTAAATACTTTTTTTTGTCCAGTCTGAGCATAGGAACTGAGCAAGATAAGGGTCAGTATCGCAATTAGTAATGGTCGCATTTGATATTGTGCATAATGAGACATGTGTCGTTGACGTCGAGATAGTCGAAAACCTTTCGCCGAAGCCGCTGCCTTGTTTAGGTATAAAAGCCGAATATAAGTACAAAAGCTACATGCGTAAAATTCCGCCCGGAGCTACCGCCCCGCAACCAACCGAAGCTCCGCAACCAATTTCCCGCCCCGGTATTAGCAAAACCCATTTAACCGGTCGTGGCATCTTGTTGAGTTTGCTGGTTTAAGTTCTTTAATCCATCCATCATTTGATTCAAATTTGTGTCACCGAAATAACCAACGCATTAACCTAAAAGCAAAATGACTGATATCCTTAAGCCATAGTTTTAGTTTTCAATTTTGACTTAAGCCAGTTCTATGTTTAGTAAAAGTTTACTTTTTAGCCTTGCAATGTTTTGTTTCCAGGCCGTATTCTCCCAAGGGTTTACTGTTCGGGGATCCATTAGGAACATTGATAGTAAACGCCCTGTTTCGCAGGCTACAGTCTCACTTCAAAGTGTAAAGAGTTCAACAAATATTTTAAATGTAATAAGTGATACAAGCGGAAATTTTGAATTAGCCACTGTGCCAAATGACACTTTTAACCTGAAAATTACTGCCTTGAATTATGCAACCCTAACCAGGCAAATTGTTGTGAGCAATGCCGATGTAAACCTTGGCCAGTTGGATTTGCAACGTGTATCTGGAGTGTTGAAAGGTGTAACGGTTACTACCAATGTTTCACGGGTGTCACAAAAGGCTGATACCCTTCAATTAAATGCCAACCAGTTTAAAGTGAATCCCGATGCTACTATTGAAGACCTGGCTAAGAAAATGCCTGGTATTACTATAGAAAATGGCGTTGTAAAAGCGCAGGGCGAAAACGTACAACGCGTTACCATTGACGGCCGCGAATTATTTGGAGAGGATGCCACGGCGGCACTGCGTAACCTGCCTGCCGAAATTGTAGATAAGATCCAGATTTTTGACAGGTTAAGCGACCAGGCACAGTTTACGGGAGTTGATGATGGTAACACTACAAAGGGATTAAACATTGTAACCAAAGCTAACATGCGTAATGGCCAGTTTGGTAGGGTATATGCCGGCTTAGGAACCGATGGAAGATATACAGCAGGTGGTAATTCAACCTTATTAAAAGAAAATCGTAAGATATCGTTTGTAGGCAATTTTAATAATGT
Organism: Chitinophagaceae bacterium; assembly: GCA_026786345.1. Taxonomy (GTDB): domain Bacteria; phylum Bacteroidota; class Bacteroidia; order Chitinophagales; family Chitinophagaceae; genus Segetibacter. The sequence goes on along the minus strand of JAJAYD010000049.1, from coordinate 907 downwards.
TAACCAGCAAAATTTTTCGGCGCAGGACCTGTTGGGGGTAACAAGCAGCGGTACCGGTGGCAGGGGTGGAAACTTTAGAGCAGGCGGTGGTGCCGGTGGCAGAGGAGGTGGAGGGAATTTTGGTGGAGGTGGTAATACTTCAAACTTTTTGGTGGGCCAGCAAAACGGTATAAATAAGACCAACGCAGCAGGCATAAACTATACCGATAACTGGGGCAAGAAAATGATCGTTACCGGCAGCTATTTTTATAACAACACCAATAACAACACCAACGAACTGGTAAATCGCCAATATTTTTTAAAAGGCATACCCAGTTACAACCAAAATACATTATCAGTAAGTAACAACACCAATCACCGGGTAAATCTTCGGTTCGAATATCGAATTGATTCTGCCAACCAGTTGATCATTACTCCCGCTATTAGCATACAGCAAAACAGGAGCGACAGAAGTGTTGAGACCAGCTTTATTGATGCTGCAACCATCGCACTTAAAAACAGAACCAAAAATATTAATTCCAGCGACCGTTCGGGCAACAACCTCAACAATTCCATATTTTACCGACATTCTTTTAAGAAAAGAGGCCGTACCTTTTCCATTAATCTCAACACTTCCTCCAATACACGAAGCGGAGAGGTTTATACCAATTTGTTCGATACAACTTTTAGGGCTTCCAGTTATTATGATAGTACTTCAAGGCGCTTTACCGATCAATCAAACAACGGCTATAATCTTTCAACTAACTTAATTTATACTGAGCCGGTGTCAAAAAATACACAACTCCAGTTTAGCTACAACCCCGGTTACTCAAGCAGCAAGGCCGACCAGGAGGCATATCAATATGAATTAAATTCAAATAAGTATTCTGTTTTCGATCCTGCATTAAGTAGCAAGTTTAATAATACG
>JAJAYD010000048.1 GCA_026786345.1 Chitinophagaceae bacterium | reverse complement strand
TGTTTAGAGAGCGGATACAGCTAAATGAAAAGGGTCTTTGGGATGGTTTTCGGCACGATGATGCAAATCCGTTATCTGCAACAGCTTTGCCGGAGGTGCAGCGCTTAATGTTTGAAGGCAAAAACGATTCAGCCGAACAGATAGCTTCCCTTACAATGATGGGTATTCCTGTAAAAATTAAGCCTTATCAGAGTTTAGGAGATTTTTTTATAGAGCATGTTGTGACTTCTGCCGATACAACATACACAAATTACAGGAGATGGTTAAGCCTGGATTCGGCAGTTGCAATAACAAGCTATACCTACCAGAGAGTTACTTTTACCCGGGAAGTCTTTGCTTCACATCCTGCTAATATCATTGTTGTTAAGTTATCCTCCGGCAAGCCAAAAGCATTAAACCTGAATTTATGGTTACTCCGGGAAAAAGATGCTGTAGTCGGTGCTTCAAATGTCGAGACAAATGCTATTTCTATGGTGGGCAAAATAAACCGCCAGGATGATGAAGGTAAGCCTGTAGGAATGCAATTTGCCTCCTGTATAAAAGGAGTTACATCTACCGGCAAAATCTCAGTGAATGCTAACGGTGTAATGTCTGTTAGAGACGCCAGTGAAGTGGTGTTGTATATATCTGCTGCTACAAGTTATGGTGGCAAAAACGGCATCCAAACTTGCCAAAGGATATTAACCCAGGCCATTATAAAGCCTATGCAAAGTTTGTTTAATGAGCATTTAAAAGACTACCAATCTTTATATAGCCGGGTAAAAATCAACCTGTCACAAAAAGAACGGCCATTGGATCTTCCGCAAGATCAGCGGCTGGCACGGGTAAAAGAAAAGAGTTACGAAGATCCATACTTGTCAGAGTTGTTATTTCAGTATGGGCGTTACTTATTGATTGCCTCTTCACGTAATGGCGATCTGCCGGCAAACCTGCAGGGTGTCTGGAACCAACAGATGAATCCTCCGTGGAGTTCCGATTACCATACAAACATCAACTTACAAATGAATTACATGGGGGCGGAGGCAGCAAACCTGCAAGAGTGTACTATGCCTCTGTATGCACTTATGGACTCCCTTGCCAAATACGGCAAGCACACCGCTAAGGTTATGTATGATGCAAGGGGCTGGGTAGTACATCATCTTACAGATGTATTTTGGAGAACCGCCCCCGCAGATGGTGTAGTCGGCGTATGGCCTATGGGAGGTGGATGGCTTGCCCATCATCCTTACGACCACTATCTTTTTTCGCAGGATAAATCCTTCCTTAAAAACAGGGCCTATCCTTTAATGAAGGGTGCAGCCCAGTTTTATCTTGACTTTCTTAAGCCTATACCTGCCGGTTTACCTAATGCAGGTAAGTTGGTTACCAACCCATCTCACTCTCCTGAAAATGCTTTTGAGAAAGAGGATGGTACACAATTCCAATTTACTTATGGGGCTACAATGGACATTCAAATATGCACGGAGCTATTTACAAATTGTTTGCAAGCCATTGCAGAATTGAGTGAAAAAGGACAACCAACTGATAAGGGCTTTAAGACAGAATTAGAGGCAGCATTGAGTAAAATTGCACCCATTAAAATCAGCAAAAGAACAGGTGGTATACAGGAATGGATAGAAGATTATAAAGAGCCTGAAATTGGTCACCGGCACATATCTCATTTATATGGATTATTTCCCGCAAGCCAAATAAATGTAAACACACCCGATTTGTACGCAGCTGCACGCAAAACCCTTGAAAGAAGATTAATGGGAAATCCTAATGCTGCTATTGAAGAAGCAAAAAACCGTTACAAAAGTTATGGAAGTTATTTGGGCGGTAAAAGTTTTGGTGGCTGGCAAAGCGTATGGATCAGCATGATGTATCTGAGATTGGGTGATGCAGAAGAAGCCTACAGGCACCATCAATACCAGTTGAAGTATGGGATGAAGCCAAACTTTTTTGGTTCTGCTTTTCAATTAGATGGTACCTATGGCTCAACAGCAGTTGTAATTGAAATGTTGTTGCAAAGCCATACAGGGGTAGTGAATCTGTTACCAGCCCTGCCGGCATTCTGGTCCGAAGGATTTGTTTCAGGCTTACGTGCAAGGGGCGGATTTGAAGTGTCAATGAACTGGAAAGGGAACAGGCTTACAAAAGCAAGTATTATTTCCAGAAACGGATCGGTGTGCAAATTGCAGGTAAAACATGCAATTAATATTTTCTCTGGTGGAAAAGAAATAAAGCCTACAAAAAACACGGAAGGCGTAATAGAGTTCACAACACATAAAGGTGGTGTGTATAAGATTACATCGTTATAGGGTGGTAAAAGGCAATTGATGCAATCTTCTGCCTTTTCTGCCTTTGTGGGTGTTCTTCACCAACAAAATTGTTGGCGAAAGAGTTGCAGTTGAATAACACCTACAAAGGCGTTCAAAACATTGCCACATAACGATATAGTTACAATTTAATATTAACCCTTAACCAATCAATAACCCTCCTATAATAGTGGATGAATTTAGCGTACGTAACTCCGTTATTTTTTAAGTTTACGAATGAAGCTATTAAAATATTTGTAAGATTTTTATTGATGAAATTATCCTTCAATATCTTTTTGGCAACAAGAGGCGGAAGACAGTCATTTGTAGTCTACCTGTCTACATCAAGAAGTTTAAGATTAATTTCAATCTAACAATCTTCCTCAACACATCTTACGCCATTGTTTGAGGTTTTAAAGCAACCGGTTAAAGTAAATCAACAGTAGGTTCTCGAATACCAGACGCAGTCTGGATTCTCATTTGCCTCCGTAGTTGTCCTGCGGAACACTACGGAGAACTGGGGTTTTTTTATTTAGCCCGCAGTCGGGTTTCAATTGGGCATCGTTCCCACGAACGGGATGGGTCGTGTCACTTTTATAAAGCAATTGTTACTGCTTATTCGTCTGAAATGGAAGGTGACCTTACGCCAACAGAATTGAACTATTTTTTTATGCTGCAAAATTTAGGATCTATATGCAGGCACTCCGTTTTTTTACCGATCACCTTACCAATGACAAATACTACGGACCAAAATACGAAGGGCAGAATTTTTCAAGGGCAAGCAATCAAATGGTTTTATTGCAGCGACTATTTTCAAAAGAAGCGACACTTGCCAATTTTAATCTGCCTACTTTAGTTTAGTAACCAATTTTAAAGAGTTTTTACCCCACGTTTATTTACAAGCCATTGTTACACATGAAGATTAAGTTCCCTTTTTGCTGGATGATTTGCGTGGTAAGCCATGTAACCTCAGCCCAGGTAATTGTACCGCTTGGTGGCAATGCATTTAAAACCGACCCTGGTTTACAAGGCGGAAATATTACTGATAAAGGCATAGTTGACTGGATAGATGATATGGTTGACTTTGAAACATACATCTACTTTACCAGGCCCGGAAAAGTAAAGGTTTGGTTAGTAGCAGCAGCTCCTGCCGGAACCAGTACAATTACATTTAGCGATGACAATGCTTCAAAAAATATTAAGGTTTCCGGTACTGCACCAAAAGAATATTTTGCCGGTGAATACATTATAGAGGATACCGGTTATGCAACTTTTATTATTGAAGGAGTTTCAAAAACAGGAAAGCAGTTTGCAAACATACAATCGTTAAAACTTGAAGGAAGCGCTATTAATGAAAGTACTGCATTCGTAAAAAGCAATGAAGGCAATTTTTATTATTGGGGACGCCGCGGCCCATCCGTACATCTCAATTACCCAACTCCTGCCAGTGTTGATGTAGAATGGTTTTATAATGAAATAACTGTTCCCAAAGGAGAAGATGTTTTGGGCTCATATTTTATGGCTGAGGGTTTTGGTGAAGGTTATTTTGGTTTACAGGTTAACAGCCCCACCGAACGGCGGATTTTATTCTCAGTCTGGAGCCCCTTTCGCACCAACGACCCCAAAAGCATACCCGACGATCAGAAAATTAAAATGCTTAAAAAAGGGGAGCAAGTGTACACCGGCGAGTTTGGCAATGAAGGATCTGGCGGCCAGAGCTTTTTAAAATATAACTGGCAGGCGGGCAATACTTATAAATTTTTATTGCATGGAGCGCCTGATAACTTTGGTTCTACAACTTATACAGCATATTTTTTTGCACCCGAAAAAAGTGAATGGATACTCATTGCCAGTTTCAGGCGCCCTAAAACAAAAACCTATTTAAAAAAGCTGCATTCTTTTTTAGAAAATTTTTTACCCGAATATGGCAACGAGGAGCGCATTGTTTTATTTAGCAATCAATGGGTTCGTGATACAAAAGGGCAATGGTATGAATTAAATAAGGCAAAGTTTACCGGCGATAATACAGCACGAAAAGCATATCGGTTAGATTATGCAGGCGGCATACACAACAACGCATTTTACCTTAGGAACTGCGGCTTTTTTAACAATCGCACCAACCTGGATGCCATTTTTGAACGCATGCCCGATAATCAAAAACCGGAGATTGATTTTGATAAACTTCCCTAATCATAACTTGTTTCAAACACCAATATGAAAAGAATACTGCCCTTACTAACTTTTATATTTAGCACGACTGTTTTATTTGCCCGGCAAAAATCCAACATCATTTTTATTTATGTTGATGATTTGGGCTATGGTGATTTAGGCTGCTATGGTGCCACCAAATTGCATACTCCTAACGTTGATGCATTGGCCAAACAAGGACTCCGTTTTACCAACGCACATACCACATCAGCTACCTGCACGCCTTCCCGTTATGGCTTAATCACGGGGCAATATCCCTGGCGTAAACAAGGTACTGGTGTATTGCCGGGCGATGCTTCGCTAATTATTCCAACCAATAGAACCACTTTGGCCAACCTATTAAAAAAAGCAGGTTATGCCACTGCTATAGTGGGTAAATGGCATTTAGGTTTAGGGGAGCAGGTTGAAAAAAACTGGAACAAGGAAATCAAGCCAGGTCCCAACGAAGTTGGTTTTGATTACTCCTTTATTTTTCCGGCAACTGCCGACCGGGTGCCTACCGTTTTTATAGAAAACCATAACGTGGTAGCGCTCGATGCAAATGATCCGATTGAAGTGGATTATCAGAAACCTATTGGTACCGATCCTACCGGTAAAGAGCATCCCGAATTATTGAAATTACTTTCTTCGCCGGATCATGGCCATAATCAAACTATTGTAAATGGCATTGGGCGGATTGGTTATATGAGTGGAGGCAGGCAAGCCCGCTGGACAGATGAGGAAATTACCACCACGTTTTTATCAAAAGCGCAGGGCTTTATTGAAACAAATAAAAGCAAACCTTTCTTTTTGTTTTACTCAATGACAGAGCCACATGTGCCACGTATGCCGGCTACCATTTTTAAAGGTAAAAGTGGGTTAGGGCTTCGGGGAGATGCCATTTTACAAATGGACTATACCGTAGGCGAAATAATGAAACAATTAAAGCAATTGGGTATTGATAAAAATACCATGATCATTTTTAGCAGTGATAACGGTCCTGTGTTAGACGATGGTTATCAGGATGGGGCTGTAACACAGTTAAATGGGCATACCCCGTTAGGCCCGTTAAGAGGGGGTAAATACAGTGCGTTTGAAGGAGGAACCAGGGTGCCTTTTATCATCAGTTGGCCGGGTAATATAAAACCAGGCGTGTCTAATGCATTGGTTAGCCAGGTTGATTTTCTCGCTTCATTTGCATCGCTTACTAAACAAACCATACCCAAGGGCGATGCCATGGATAGCCAGAATATGTTACCCGCATTTTTAGGTAAATCAAAAACAGGAAGGTCCTCGTTAATTGAGCAGGGCGGGGCGCTGGCGCTGGTTCTTAACAACTGGAAATATATTGGTCCGCAAAAAGGCATTGCTTACATGAAATTAACGGGGATTGAAACAGGCAACCTGCCAACCACTCAACTTTATAACCTTAAAGCAGATATTGGCGAGCAGAATAACCTGGCCGAAAAATATCCTGAAAAGGTTAAAGAAATGGCCACCCTTTTTGACCAGGTTGTAAAAGGCGGTAAGTAGTAATTTGATTGGAAGTATTGGAGGTGTTTTACCAATTTTATTTTTTCTTTAAATGTTGCTGTGGGTGGTAGTACAACAGTGCCCTTCGACAGGCTCAGGGTAAACGCCTTCGACAGGCTCAGGGTAAACACCTTCGACAGGCATAGGGTAAACACCTTCTACAAACTCTGGGTGAACCCGATGCTATGAAAAACTGCATTTAAACAAACCCCGCAAAAAGACCTACCGTGTGTTCACATCTAACTAATATAAAAAAAAGGTAACCACAGAGTACACAAAGAAAGAAGCACAGAGAAAAGCCAGAGCTAAATCTTTGTGTTCTCTGTGAAAGATTCTTGTTTTTCTCTGTGGTTAATATCTCTTTTACAAAATCCAAAGTAGAGATGGAATTAGAAAAGATGTGTACACACATTAGGCAAAAAGGCTGGGTAGACCGTGGCAACGATGTTGGTTTGAAATATAGGGCAGAACCCATAACTTTTTATTGAGATAGTATTAGACTTAATTTAAAAGAATAAATATATAGTCCTTGCCATTTAATTCACTTAAAAAATTAAGAAAATGAGGGGTTTGATTTTTTTCCTTTTATTGGTTGTTACAAGCGCTGTTGTTAAGGCGCAAACCCGCCCCAACATAATATTATTTTTTGTTGATGATATGGGATGGGTAGATACGTCCGTGCCGTTTGGTGATAGTATGGTTGTGGTAAATAAACGATACCATACTCCTAATATGCAGCGCCTGGCAAGTGAAGGAATAAAATTTACGAACGCCTATGCAACCCCGGTTTGTACCCCGACACGTATTAGTTTGTTAACGGGTATTAATGCAGCGCATCATGGGGTAACTAACTGGACGTCGCCCGTTAAAGATCGCTCGACAGATGTTGCTGATGATGAAATGGCGCCGGCGTCCTGGCTGGTTAATGGCTTAAGTTCAATAAAAGGCACCGCAAAAACAATATTTGCAAATACCTATCCGCAGTTGTTAAAGCAAGCTGGTTATTTTACGGTTCATGTAGGTAAAGCCCATTGGGGCTCTATGGGCACCCCTGGATCAAACCCTTACAATTTAGGGTTTATGGTAAACATAGCCGGGCATGCTGCCGGGCACCCCCAAAGTTATTTAGCCAAAGATAATTTTGGCAATATTACCGGTAAAGCTGTTGCCCAGGCGGTACCCGATTTAGAGGAGTATTTTGGTTCGGATACCTTTCTTACTGAAGCCTTAACATTAGAAGCCATCAAAGCTTTGGAAGCACCCATAAATAACAAGCAGCCCTTCTATTTAAACATGGCACATTATGCTATTCACACCCCCATTCAGGGCGATAAGCGTTATGTTCAAAAGTATATTGATGCGGGGCTGGATAGTATAGAAGCCAATTATGCAAGTCTTATTGAAGGGATGGATAAAAGCCTGGGCGACCTTATGAATTATTTAAAAGAAAAAGGCATTGAAAAAAACACGGTTATCCTGTTTATGAGCGATAATGGCGGGTTAAGTTTGGTGCCCCCAAGGGGAGGAGTTGCACATACCCACAACCTTCCTTTAAAATCGGGTAAAGGCTCCGTTTACGAAGGGGGCATACGGGTACCTATGATCGTAAAATGGCCGGGAGTAGTTAAGGCAAATACCCGGAGTGATCAATATATTATTGTGGAAGATTTTTTTCCTTCCATCCTGGAAATTGCCGGGTTGAAAAATTATAATATTGTACAGCAGGTTGATGGAAAAAGTTTTGTGTCGCAACTAAAAAATCCGGGTTATAAAAATAGTAGCAGAAGCCTGGTGTGGCATTTTCCTAATAAGTGGCAACCAAATGATGGGCCCGGAATTAATTATAAATCTGCCATTCGGCAAGGCGATTGGAAACTCATTTATAATATGCGTGACGGAAGTAAGGAGTTGTATAACCTGCAACTGGATGTTGGGGAGTTACAAAATCTGGCCTCCGTTGAAAGGAAAAAAGTGGATGCGCTGGCAATCCTGCTTTCACACCAATTGCGTCAATGGAAAGCTGTAATGCCCTCGTTTAAAACAACCGGTAAAATAGTACCCTTGCCCGATAGGGTTCAGTAGTATTAATATTTTGGTACCAGCTGTTGAGATGCTATGATACCTGGTTGCCACAGTCTACCCCGCCTTTTTGTTGGGCTTCTATCTGCGGACCCAGCTGGGCTGTTTTATTTTAAAAAAATACTGGCAGGTAATAAATAGTAGTTGTAAAAAAGGAGGATTGTATTGGTGTATACAATCCTCCTTTTTTTTATGCTAAAGCTTTTTCCGTTGTAGAAACTTCAATAGCCGAAGAGGTGATTGATTGTTTTCCCACTGAATAACCTTTAACTGCATAATAAAAAATATAAACATAGGCAGGCAAAGCGCAAATAAGAAATGCAGCCGAATTGCTGGCGACACCTTTGTCTCGCAGGGTGGTATATAATAAGGGAACAACAGCACCACCGGCTATACCCATAATTAAAAAAGCAGATCCTGTTTTGGTAAACTTGCCCAGGCCGGCTATAGCCAAAGGAAAAATTGCAGGCCACATTAATGCATTGGCTAAACCCAATAGGGCTATAAAGGTTATAGAGGTATACCCGGAAGTGGCAAAAATACATGTAGTGAAAACCACTCCTAAAACAGCAGAAATGGCCAGGGCTTTTTGTTGGGAGCAATATTTAGGAATGGTGAAAATGCCAATGATATATCCGGCCAGCATAGCAAACAAAGTAAAAGTGGTAAAATATTTTGTTTCATCCAAAGGCATCCCCATTTGTAATCCATACATGCCAATAGCATCACCGGCCAATACTTCAACCCCAACATATAAAAACAAGCAAACCACACCCAATAATAAGTGTGGATATTGAAATACACTTGTTCTTTTAGTTTCAGTTGCCGGGGTACTATCCTCATCCATATCTATTTCGGGTAACGACGAAAATTTTATTAAGATGGCTAACACAACCAGCACTACGGTTATAATTATATAAGGCATAATAACCCGTTGTGCCATTTCGTCTAATAAAACATTTTTTGTAGCCGCATCGGTTGCAGCCGTTAAATCGTTTTGCAATTTGCCGGCGTTTTTTAACACCAGTGTGCCTAAAATAATGGGACTTAGCATGCCTGCAATTTTGTTGCAAATTCCCATAATGCTTATTCTTTTTGCAGCGCTTTCAATAGGCCCAATAATGGTTATGTAAGGATTGCTTGCCGTTTGCAATAGTGCAAGCCCCATACCCTGTACAAACAGGCCGGTTAAAAACAAAGCAAAATTTCTTTGGTTAGCCGCCGGTATAAAAATGATAGATCCAATAGCCATTACTACCAGGCCCCATGCCATACCATTTTTAAAACCTGTTTTTTTAATAATGTAAGAGGACGGAATAGCCAGGAAGAAGTAAGCCATATAAAAAGCAAACGTTACAAAAAATGCCTGGATATCAGTTTCCAGCTCGCAGGCTAATTTTAAAAACGGAATGAGGGTTCCATTCAACCACGTTACAAAGCCAAAAACAAAAAATAAAATGCCAATAATAGCAATAGCCGAATGGTTATTCTTCTTAGTACTTATCATGAAGTAATTTATTTGAGCTTTGAATATAATAATGATCTTATTGATATGGAGCCTAATCAACTGATTTTATTATGCAATCCGTTGCGCTTTCAAATACCAGGCACAGTCTGGGTTTTCATTGGCCTCCGTAGTTGTCTTGCAGAACGCTGCTGATAGGGGCATATTCAACTATTACAATGCTTTGCCTGGATACTTTACAGGGGGTAGGAAATTTGTTTAATAAAACAGGTCTCCGTTAATAACAACGAAGACCTGTTTAAACTGCAATAAAACTGAAAATTACTACAGCGTTTTACGCCCGGTAAGCAGGTTGTAAATTATTGCGATAACAGCTATCACTAATAGAATATGAATGATACCCCCGGTGAAAAAACCACCCAAAAAGGAGATGGCCCAAATAATAATCAAGATTACTGCAATGGTATACAATATGTTTCCCATGTTTAAATAATTTAAAAGTTAAAAAGATAATGTTGTTACGTTGCCTAGGTTGGTTAACATACCTACAAAATTCTGCCAAAAAATAATTAGCTAGTAAAAGGCCACTTAGAGAAGTGGATTGCAGGATTTGTTTAATAAATTTTCGTAAATCGGGGAATTCGCTACTCACAAGATAAAACCTAACATATGATCTTAAACTTGCTGGCATCTTGCAGTTGGTATCCTGTACCCGTCATTAAATACTGATAAAAGGGTCCTATTGATTACAGCTCTTTAAAAATTGTTTTGTTATTGCTTGGCTTTGCGTGTGGCTTAACGAATTAATAAGAGCAACTGCCTGGATAACTTTCGCCTTTGAAAGTTTTCTTCTGCAAATATTTCCCTATCGTTTTCATTATGACCGGGTCTTCATCAGGTTACATCGCTGCTATCAATATGTCTGCGACTACGAATTAAAAACTAGAAAGACTGATTTGATTGGGACTTTGATAATTGGAGGTTGAGGTTTTAAGGCATCAGGTTAAAGTAAATCAACAATAGGTTCCAAATAACAGCAACGGACTGTGTTGTACGTCATGCATATTAGCGACTTGACTAACATTGGCAGATCCTTAAGCATCTTTTATGAAACACCAATTGATAATTTTGAATTTTTAAGCACCCTTCGTAAAGTAATTGATGGTGGATATTTTTGTTTCGTGTCTGAACCAGCGAGTGGGGTTTGTAAAATAGAGTGATGATATTAATAATTTTATTGTTTTTACTTACCTTTTATAAGGGCATTGTAGTAGAAAATAAATTGTAAAAAGTATTTGGGGGCACAAGTCTGACACAATGCGAGTGTATGTTAAATTTTAATCATCCTTAAAACCAATGTAATATTTCAGTTAATACTAAAAATTCAATCATGAACCTTAAGCTTTTATGCAGATTCATTTTGCTGCTGCCTGTTGTGGTGATGCAGCATAACTGTAAAACATTGCCGGTTAACGTAATTTCTAAAAAAGGAAACTACTCGACAAATAGTCAGCGAAAGGCATGGACGGCAAAACTTCAATCAGAATCTGTCATACCCGTCCGAGCAACATTTCACACTTTTGGTCATTTACTTGCAATATCCGGTAAATTTCTTCTTCCGGAAGCTTCGATTGCAAATGTAAAAAACTTTAATTTAGGTTGGATTGAGGGAAGCAAAATCATCTAAAATTATTATTGATAGATAATACCAACCAACACCATCTCCCTGGCAAACCGTTAACTGAAGATTAATTGACCAGTTTAATAGAGAGTAGCCGCAAAAGCGGAATGATTACCATGCACCAGGCGCACCAGAACATTTGCAACAGCTACAATGGTTATTAACTACACGAACGATGCATTTGCATCACTTATACAACTGGTAAATTTTATTGAGGATACAAACACAATCGGAGCTGGTGTCAGGTGGCTCTCCCGCTTTGAAGATTTCTTAAAGTAAAGATTAAAAAATCCACAGCATATTAAACTATGCAATAACATCACCTTCAACAGACTTAATCTTAGGTGTATATCCTTGAATGATTGGCTAATTGCATTTTCGGTTTACGAAGATTTTAAGGTAATCGAAGCAATTTTGCATAAATCGGGAATAACTGATTAACAATTTCTCCAAAAGAATTAACCCGGTGTTTTTGTGTGCGCTGGTGTTGTTCACCTGCATATACAGATGGATAAAGAAAAAGAGAATGGTTTCCTCCTTTTCTTATTAGCAGGCAGTTGTTTTGATTCAAACACCAATCAAGTTGGTTGTTTTCATCGGACCAATTCCAGATT
>JAJAYD010000047.1 GCA_026786345.1 Chitinophagaceae bacterium | reverse complement strand
GTCGTTTAGTCGCAGGTATTGTGTTACCGTCCGCACCTGTTAAACCAATGGCATTACACCCGATAGCCTGCAACTGAGCCACAATTTTTTTATTTACGAGGCCGCCATAAACCATCGTTACCAGGTCAATTGTAGCATCATCGGTTATCCTTCTTCCGTTTATATAATTGGATTGAATACCTAACTGCTCACCCATTTTTGAGGCGATCTTTCCGCCGCCATGAATTAATATTTTCAATCCTTCCACGCTGGCAAAATCAGCCAGGAAGGATTGCAATGATTGATCATTGTCAATTACGTTTCCACCAATTTTTATGATGTGTAGGTTGGGCATAATAGGCTACGCTAACTAATCTACCAGTGATTTAAATTTTTGCCTGAATTCAGCCAGTTGAAAGTCATTAAGTTTACCGATTACAGATAATACTTTTTTGTTTTCGATGGTTGCAATTCTATAAACTTTAATGACTGAAACAGCTCTTAAATTATTGATTTTATCAGGTTGTAAAACTATTTGAAAGGAGTTTAATGTATCAGGAATCACAGACGTGATCAGGCAAACAACTGTGTCGTTATAGTCAGGTGTTTCTGTGATGATTACAGCAGGTCTTGCTTTAAAAGAAGTTTCATCTGTGAAAGGAAAAGATAGAATTACGATATCGCCTGTATTCATGATTTATTTTAAAAAGTCCTGGTATAAATCCTCGCGTTCATCATTAATATAATCTTCCAATGTTTGTGAGGAGTATTGTAGGGAGATATCTCTAATTGCTGTTTCTTCATTCTCCTCTTCTTCATCAATAAAAGTCACGAGCACCTTTTTTGAACCGGCTATTGAAGTTTTCTCCAGCAATTTTATCTCACCATTTTCATATACACCTTTCACCGTTTTCATACTTACTATTTATTCAAATTTACCAATTTTACTTGTGGTCTGCGTCATAGTATCTAACTAATAACCACCTGTATTAGATTAAAACCTGATTGTTGGTTATTGAGCAGAAGAGAAGGATGTAGAGGAATTGAATTTATGTTCTATAGGCATCCTTTCGATGTCGAATTCTTTGGATCTCCACAACTTTTATGACTTCTTCAATTGTGTAAATAATTCGATAGTCTGCAACGCGAATTCTAAAAGCCTCTGCTCCTTTTAATTTTTTTACACCATCAGGTTTGGGATTTATTGCAAGGCTGTCTATGGCGCTAACAATTTTATTATTATAAGGAGGTGTGATTTGGGCTAATTCTTTTATTGCAGATTTCTTGATTTCAATGTTATACATGACTTATAATTTGCCCTCATCATGTAACTGTTGTTTAGCTTGTTCCCACGGGATGGTTTCTTCATTTTTCCTAATCTCAATGGCCAAAATATCGTAAATATCTTCTAATGATACTTCATCTTTTTCAAGAAGATCCAGGTCAATTTGAATTACCCGATGGTTATTAGCTTCATTCTTCAATATGGTAATTGCTTCCATAAAATGTTTTTTCAAATGTACAAACCAAATTGCGTAAGCTTCATTTGTAAATATTTGAACATGCTGTAAGGCAACCTTGTTTCAAATCATATTCGCTTCACCAATTCACTAATAACCGCCTGTGCTGCCCAAACCCGGTTGCCGGCTTCCTGTGTTACCAGGCTGTTGGCACTATCCAAAATTTCATCGCTTAACTCAACATTGCGGCGTACGGGCAGGCAATGCATGACCCTGGCATTGTTAGTCAATTGCAACTTTTGCTGAGTGAGCATCCATGAAGGATCCTGGCTTAGGATCTTACCATAATCCAGGTAACTACTCCAGTTTTTAACGTAAACAAAATCAGCATCTTTTAAAGCTTCGTCCTGGTTATGTACAATGGTTATGCCGTTGGTATATTGCTCCGACAGTTCATAACCTTCAGGATGTGTAATTACAAAATCAGCTTCCCCCCAGGCATTTATCCACTGTGCAAATGAGTTGGAAACACACTGTGGCAATGGCTTTATATGAGGCGCCCACGTTAATACAATCTTTGGCTTGTGTTGACCCTTGAACGTTTCTTTTATAGTAACGAGGTCAGTTAAACTTTGTAACGGATGCAGCGTGGCACTCTCCAGGCTTATTACTGGTACACCGGCATATTTTTTAAATGCTGAGATTACCTTTTCGCTATAATCCTCCTGCCTGTTTTGTAATGAGGGAAAGGTACGCACACAAAGTATATCAAAGTAGTTGCCCAGAATGGGTGCTGCGTCTTTTATATGCTCAACGGTAGTGCCATTCATTATGGCACCTTCTTCAAACTCGAGTGCCCAACCTTCTTTGTCAACATTAAATACAATGGCCTCCATGCCCAGGTTTTGAGCAGCTACCTGTGTACTTATACGGGTGCGCAGGCTGGGATTCAGAAACAACAAACCTATTCTCTTATTAAGTCCCAAAGCCTTATCAACAAACGGAGCTGCTTTATAGGCCAGCGCCTGTTGTACCAGGGCATTAATGTTACTTACATCATCAACCGAAATAAAATTTTGCATACACCTTATTGAAGTTTTTAATAAAAAAATATCAGGAGCCAGGCCAGGAAGTTATGGCTTCAACATTGTTGCCCGTCTGAACTGCAAAGCCGGGCAGACGTTGCACACTTGCACTGCAAATTACACCGCAGCAGGCACCTGTTTTAAAAAGGCAATTTCTGCTTGTAATGCTTTTAAAAATTCATCTGCCTGCCCCATTGTTAATGTAAGGGAAGGTAATAACCTTATCACATTGGGCTTTGCTTCACCGGTAAATATCTTATGTTTATTCAGCAGATTTTTCCGCAGGTCCTTCAGGTCTTCAGGTACGTCAAAACCAATCATCAATCCACGGCCGCGAACATTTTCAATACCCTCAATTTCACTCAGTTTACTTAACAGGTAATTACCGGTCTGTTCTGCATTGGTCAGCAGATTTTCTTGTTCAATTACTTCCAAAACAGCAAGCGCTGCAGCACAAGCCAGGTGGTTGCCGCCAAAAGTTGTACCCAACATTCCATGGAAAGCTTTAAGATGCGGGGCAATGATTATACCTCCAACAGGAAAGCCGTTGCCCATTCCTTTAGCCATCGTATAAATATCAGCAGGTACGCCTGCATGATCGTGCGAGAAGAACAACCCGCTTCTTCCATAACCGCATTGTACACTGTCGGCAATATAGACGGCGTTGTAGTGGTTGCACAACGACCTTATTTTTTGAAGGAACCTATCGCTGGCAATATTGATTCCACCAACACCCTGTATGCCTTCGATGATAACAGAGGATATTTCATTTCCCTGGTCAGCAAAACATTGTTCAAGAGCCGCCTCGTTGTTAAAAGGTAGAAAAATAACGTTCTCCGTTTGGTTGACCGGCGCTACAATTTTTGGATTATCGGTAACGGCTACGGCAAGTGAGGTACGTCCATGAAAAGCTTTGCTAAAAGCAATCACTTTCTTTTTACCGTTATGGAAAGAAGCCAGCTTGAGTGCATTTTCATTTGCCTCGGCACCACTGTTGCAAAGAAATAAATGGAAGTCTTCTTTACCACTAATTTCCCCAAGCTTTTGCGCCAGTTGTTGTTGCAGCGGAATAATGATGCTGTTGCTATAAAAGGCAATCTGCTCTAACTGGTCCTCAATACGCTTAACCCAATGGGGATGTGTATGACCAATACTAATGACCGCATGGCCACCATACATGTCTAAATATTTTGTGCCCTTATCATCCCACACATAAGAGCCGCTGGCTTTAGTAATGGTAATATTGTTAAGTGGGTAAACGTCGAAGAGGGTCATGAGAGTTTTAAGTTGTAAGTAGTAGGTGAAAGGTGAGAGGTTTAAGGTGAAGGGTTAAGGCGAAAGGAGAAGGTTTTAGGGTTTTTGTCTCAAAAATTTTAGAAATGATATAAGCATTGCCCTTACTTCATTAATAAGATTATTTACAACTAAATATTCTTCTACGGTAATATACCCTAATTCAGATGCAGCATAACAACAGTAATCAGTTTCATTAGTTGAACCTAAAGAATTATCGAGAAAATGGGCAAAATCTTTATCTGTATATCTTCCGCACCCTTCCACAATGTTTAATGGAACTGATAAGGAGGCCCGCATCATTTGCGAAGTCAACTCATATCTTTCTTCTCTTGGAAACTTATGAGAAATGTTTTTTTTAATGTGCATATACATCTCATGTGATTTTTTCCAAACATCTAATTTTTTGTAATCTCTCATATTTAATACTATTTAAAACGCTTTCGTAAATAAAATGCAGCGTTTAAAATTGTTATTGCTTTTCTTACCTTACGCCTTAAACCCTAAACCTCAAACCGCTCTCAAAAGTAATTTGCTTTCAACTTGAGCCCCACGCTTTCTTCCAGTCCAAACATCAAATTCATGTTCTGTACTGCCTGGCCGCTGGCGCCTTTTAGCAGGTTGTCGATAGTGGAATGGACCACCAGCTTGTCGCCTATTTTTTCTATATGAATCAAACATTTATTGGTGTTTACTACCTGCTTTAAATCTATCATGGTGTCGCTAACATGTGTGAAGGGTTGATCTATATAAAACGTTTTATACAGGGATGTTGCTTCCTCCGGCGATAGGTTGCAATCAATTGTTGAGCTGATGTAAATGCCCCGTGTAAAATCGCCCCGCCATGGAACGAAATATAAATCAATACCCTCGTTCGGAGCTGCATCTTCTGTTGTATGGTTTTGCAACTGGTATAACGACTGCATAATCTCTTTGATGTGCTGGTGCTGCAAAGTTTTATAAGCCTGTATATTATTGGCCCTCCAGCTAAAATGCGAAGTAGGTGACAGGCCCTGCCCTGCCCCGGTGCTACCGGTAATACCCGTTGTGTGTATGTTTGTTAAAAGCCCGGCTTGTGCTAAGGGCAATAATCCCAACTGAATGGCTGTGGCAAAACAACCGGGGTTGGCTATATTTTTAGCCGTTTTAATTTGTTCTTTATTTAGCTCGGGTAAGCCATAAATAAAGGGCTGGTTGTTAAAGGTTGGACGCTGCTGGTTTGTATGTAACCGGTAATCCTGCGAGAGGTCTATGATGTTGATGCCTTTTAGAAAATCGCCCAACTCTGCCAGGAATGTTTTTGCATCACCATGGCCCACACATAAAAACAATACATCAATCTTAGTGCTGATGTCTTCAGCAAATTCCATATCCGTCTCACCAACGAGATCGTGGTGAACCGAGCTCAGCAGCTTACCTGCATTGCTTTTGCTATGTACAAATTGCAGGGAAACCTCAGCGTGATTCAACAGTATTCTTATCAGCTCGCCACCGGTATAACCGGCGCCGCCTATTATGCCAACTTTTATATTCATTTTAGTTTAGAAGGTATCTTTTGATGTGAAAGATGGTGTGAATGCTACCAATATTTATTTTAACCGCAGAGAAATACAAGAGTCTTCGCAGAGAAGCATAGAGACATTGTATCTATAATTCAATTTTAAATTGTTTTCATCTTTAGAACAGAGCAGCATTCATTTCCATTACACCTTCAATAACTTAACAGTTAAGCTAATTATCGTGGTCTCTGTGTGCTCTGTGTGTATTTGCTCCTGCTGTTATCATTGATTGGTTTGTTGCGCCAACATATAATGTACAAGAGTGCGACGCCACCGCAGCTTAATAAAGAAACTACTGCCGGGCCCACCCGCTATTTATTTTCGGCACTTTCTTTCACCTGGTTCCAGATCATAGTTTGGTTACCAAATATTTTTGAGAATCCCCGCACATCCTGGCCACTCCATCCATTGTTCATTTCGCCATACTTACCAAACTTGCTGCTCATTAAATCGTATGCTGACTCAATTCCAATAATTTGGAAATGAAAAGGCATCAATTGCACAAACACATCGCCGGTAACATGTTGCTGGCTGTTCTCTAAAAACGCTTCAATGTCGCGCATTACCGGGTCCAGAATTTGGCCTTCGTGTAACCAGTTGCCATAGAACTGGGCCAGCTGGTCTTTCCAGTTTAACTGCCATTTGGTAAGTACATGTTTCTCCAAAGCATGGTGTGCTTTTAAGATAACCATGGGTGCTGCTGCTTCAAAACCTACCCGGCCTTTTATGCCAATTATGGTATCACCCACATGTATATCGCGGCCTATGCCAAATGGCCCGGCCAGCGTTTGTAAATATTGAATGGCTTCTGTTGGATGATCAAAAGTTGTATCATTCACACCTTTCAGTTCACCCTTTTCAAAATGAAGTTTTACTTCTTCGCCCTGGTGTTTGGTAACTTGTGTAGGCCAGGCGCTTTCGGGCAGCATGCCCCTTGATGTTAGTGTTTCTTTACCACCCACACTGGTGCCCCAAAGCCCTTTGTTTATTGAGTAGAGAGACTTATCAAAGTTCATCTCCACTCCTTTGCTTTTCAGGTATTCAACCTCTTCTTCGCGGCTCAGCTTCATATCCCTGATGGGGGTTATAATCTCTACACCGGGGATCATAATGTTGAAGATCATATCGAACCGAACCTGGTCGTTACCGGCTCCGGTACTGCCATGGGCAACTGCATCGGCATCCAGTTTTTTTACATGCGCTGCTATGTGCAGGGCCTGGCTTAAACGTTCGGCACTTACACTTAAAGGATAGGTGTTATTTTTAAGCACGTTGCCATAAACCAGGTATTTTATTATTGATTCGTAATAACTTTTAACGGCGTCTACGGTGGTATGTGTTTTTACTCCAAGCTTGTAAGCATGCTCTTCAATTTTTTGCAATTCATTGGGGCTAAAGCCACCGGTATTAACTACAACACTGTGTACTTCGTAACCCTTATCGTCGGTAAAATATTTGGCGCAGTACGAAGTATCGAGGCCACCACTAAACCCAAGCACCACTTTACTTGCCTTAACGAGCTTGCTTACTTCCTGTTGCAGACTGGTGTTTGTTTGCTCTATGGATTGAGACATTATTAATTACTTATTCAGGTTAAGGTTACAGGTTGAAAAGCATTTTTAAAATAGACTTTGCCGTAGGCTTATTGCCACTGGTTTTTTTGCGAAATATTTTTAAGAGACGGCTTTTTTTAACCTTCATAAAACGCTCGTACAACTTTGAATTTTCATTAAAATCCTGTGCGGTTTCCTCGGGTTCGTAATGGTCGGCAGGATCGTACAACATAGCGGTACAAAAACAGTTTTTACGTTCCTTGCTTATGAGTACATCGTAGTTAACACAAGCCTTACAGCCTGCCCAAAACTGCTCGTCATCTGTAAGCTCCGAATAAGTCACCGGTTCGTAGCCAAGCTCGCTGTTAATCTTCATAACGGCTAGCCCGGTAGTAAGACCAAATATTTTTGCGTTGGGATATTTTTCTCTCGACAGATTAAATATCCTTTTCTTGATTTGTTTGGCTACGCCGGTTTTTCTAAATTGAGGAGCGACAATCAGACCGCTGTTGGCCACATAGTCGTCATTTCCCCAGGCTTCAATGTAGCAGAAACCTACCCAGGCACCATCGGGCATGTGTGCTATAACGGCTTTGCCTTCTTCCATTTTTCCTGAAACATATTCGGGACTGCGTTTGGCAATACCCGTGCCCCGGGCTTTGGCAGACGATTCCATTTCGTTGGTAATAGTTGTAGCGTAATGAACATCGCCACTATTGGCTACCCTGATTATAATTTGCTGATCCACTATGTAAAAAATTAAAGAGAATAAGAGAAAAAAATGAACAGGTGCTTACCTGTAAAAGGAAATAGAGGGCCATTTCCATGCCAATCAGATGCGTGGTCGTCGTACTAAAAAAGAGAAACTATGGAAACCCAAAATATTGGCCGTACCCTTAAGAGAAGGATGGGCTGCAGATCTGTGTGTATGGGTAATAAAATTTTTCAACTTCTTCAAAAGATCTATGGTGAAAATTTCTTTGAAGGCGTAAAAGTATAATAGTTTGAATTTATACGGACGGTTTTTTTTCGTAAAGTTTTGTTTAAGATGTGGTGTCCGGTTTTTTATGAGGTATTATTTGTCTGTGGAGAGAGGTTTGGAGCAACCTGTACATTGCTTTTAAAAGGAGGAATTTGTGTGCTTAGACCAGCTTTATTTTAGGGTGGCGACCAAAAAATGCAGCACAGCATACTTAAACAGTTTCTATGATTCTTGCGACGTGGTTGGGTGTACACGACGCCTTAAACCGCAACAATGGCTGAACTCTTTTGCTTTACTTAATGAATTCTCTTTTTATGTAAGGGTTGTAATTCTTATTTGGACGTGGCAAGAAATAACCTTTAATTAATTCAGGTGTCCTTATGGATATTTGAATATGTAACTGAGTGGTGAAATTTGAATTAGGATATGCTTCCACACCTTCATTAAAAGCACATCTTACCGAATCGTATGCTTGTTTACCTTTTACAATGTTAGCCTGATGGACAGCCTTAATTATAGCACAATCTAATTCTCTTTTTGCGCCCTCATTTTTAGGTATGTCTTCTCCAGCTGCCTGATAAATCTTTTCCAACTCCTCATAAGTTTTGGTCAATAGCGAAGTTGCTTCCGGAGCTACAAGATTAAGGCAATTCCCCAGTTCAGGAATAGCGCCTAAAACAAAAGGAGTTTTTATTCTCTTTTTATTAAACTGACTACCTTCTGCGGATTTTAAAGCATAGTCCAATGCTCTGAATGGATTTTGCTCCCAAAAATAAATTCCATCGGCCAGCCAATCCCAGCTATTATCAGAGGGCTTAAGATCAAGGTCACCATCAAGTATAGCAATACCTACTTCTCTATCGCATGAATGAAAGCCTAAGACTTCAAAGGGATAATGATAAGGCAATTTTTACCTTTTAGAAGATTGAATACCAGCTTCTTCTTTCTGTGCAGATTCTTTTTTAATTAAACCTGCCTGCATAAGAAAGGCCAATGCTGACTCTTTAGATTTAGCTGCCTGAGAAGTAACTTCTGTTAGTATTTTTATTTGCTCAGCAATAGCAATAGTAGACATCGTTTCAGGTTTGTTTGTTTATTATGGAGCATTTCAAAAGTAATAGAATTAAACTAAGAACGCCAGGCTATACACATAAAATACCTTTTATATAAAACGAGAAACAGTATGCTGGTTCTTGTTTTTATCCAATTAGTTCAGCATTTTATAATCAATTTATCTCTTTGACCTTTATTATTTTTTATTAACCTACAACTCAAACTGGTGTTTCACCAATAGGTTAAGTGATTAGATTAAACTCCGAAAGTAATGGCAGATTTTCTATTGCAATTTCCTTCTGAAAGCATATTGCATTGGGTCATGTATTGTTATATGCGCAACATGCTCTTTGAAAATCAAACCTTACAAACTGCTCTTTAAAGTCCAATTAAGTTATTATTTGATTCCCAATAAATAGTCTGCCAGGCGGTTAATAGCAGCGGCATCCACGGCTATCTGCTCCTGCGCTTCAGTCCAATTGCGTTGTTCAATTGCTTCGCGAATACCAGGCATTGTTTTTACGCCATAGCCGGTGTAAAAACCGGGAGCATACAACGTGTGTTTGTACCAGTTTCTGCGGGGCAATCCGTTAGGAGAAAGCAGTTGCTGTTCAGCCCGGTACAATTGCTCATTCATGGTTGTTGGCGATCCCGCCTCTACAACTTTTGCCCACAGCGTATTGAGTTGACCGGCACTTTTACCCAACGCTGCCAATGCATTTTGTAAGGGCGAAAAATCAAGATAAGGAACTTCAACTTTGGCAACCGGCGCTTTATACGGTTTTGTAGGATCGTTTGCCAGGTTAAAATAGTTCTCCTTTACCAATTGATTATCCACTATAGTGCTTTCCCGCATTTGGTCAAGCTGGCTGGTAAGATTGCTTACATATCCGTCAATGGTTTTCTGCAAGCTCCTAAAGTCGAAAGGCAACACATTGGCGTTTGCCATGCGTAAAGCTGCATGACCTGCAGTTTTAGACAAGGCCACCCCATAGTTAAATCCGGGATCTTTAAAGCGGGCATAGTTATCATACGAATCGTAAATCGAATGATACTCCCCGCCATCGTCCTCGCCACCAAAACCCAGGTTTAAACTGGGTATACCAATGTGCTGAAGAAAGGAGGAATAATCAGATCCTGATCCCAAGGCGTCGAGGTTCAGGTCTTTTTTATCGAGTTGTTCTTTTTTAGCTTTTGAAGTAGCAGCCGTAGTGGCCTTTTCTGATTTTTGCCGCTCAAATACAGTCACTTTGGTTTGCGGATCTATCACGC
>JAJAYD010000046.1 GCA_026786345.1 Chitinophagaceae bacterium | reverse complement strand
CCCTATCACTCACCAGCATTATGCAATTATTTGCATAGTTTGATGAACTGCCTAAAACAAAAAAGCCTGCAAACATAGCGTTTGCAGGCTTTTAGCATAATTTAGTGAGTGAAAAAAGTGGTCCTGCCAGGAATCGAACCTGGATCTGGAGCTTCGGAAACTCTTATACTATCCATTGTACAACGGGGCCGGCTATAATGGGTTTGGCTGCTCCAACGCACTAATATACAAGTGAGTGACCCCGCATATAAGACGGGACAAGCATAACGACCTTGGATGTAAACGTTATGCCTGTTGCCAAAAAACATTATTAAAAGAGCATGTCAGGGTGGCAAATGTAATAGTTACGCCGCAAATCCTGCTATGTTACTACCAAATATCTTTACAGCAATAGCAAGCAAAATAACACCGAAAAACTTACGAACCGCAATAAGCCCTGCTTCGCCCAAAGCCCGTTCGATAAAGGTTAATGATTTAAGAACGATGTAAACCAATACAAGGTTTACGACGATGCCCAACAGAATGTTCAGCTCCGCAAAGTTGGCCTTTAAAGACATTACGGTGGTAAGTGTACCGGAGCCGGCAATAACCGGAAATGCAATGGGAACTACGGTCCCGGCCTTGACGTTTTTCTCGCTTTTAAAAATTTCGTGGCCAAGTACCATTTCTAAACCCAATAGAAATATTACGATTGAACCCCCGACTGCAAACGAGTTGACGGTAACGCCCAGCAACCTGAGAAATGCTTCGCCAACAAACAGGAAACCCACCATAAATAAACCCGAAATGAAAGTTGCTTTAAATGCATTTATACCTCCCATTTTATATTTTAATGCAATAAAAAGAGGTATGGAACCAATGGCATCTATTACCGCAAACAAGGTAAAACTAACGGTTAAAAACTGTTGTAGATCGAACTTCATTTGTTGGTTTTGGTAAAAGTAAAGCATCCGGTTTGTACGGATGCTTTACCAAAATGATTACTGCCTACAAAGGGTTCAACTCTCTGTGCCAAAAGCCCATAGTTTCTTTGGTGTTTGATGTTTTACCATCTGTACTTGAAGGTGCATTAAGCTCTTTATAATAATATTCGCCCAGGGTAAATGAGACAGGAGCTTTGAAGATGGGGCCATCAAAAACAAAAGTGTGAAATTCGCCATTCTCACCACAAGCATCTACACCATTAGGCAAATCGTTTAAGAAACTATTATCGATTATTCTGCCTGCAAAACTTTTTTCAAGTTTTGACGCCTGTACACATACAACCACTGCTTTAAAACCAAGATTTATAAATGTTTGAAGTAAGGAACGGGTGTCTTTCTTCCATAAAGGAAATACGGCCCTCATTCCAAATTTGCTTAATTGGTTTTCGCGATACTGTTTTAAATCCTCTAAAAATATGTCTCCAAAAATGTTATGTGTAAAGCCTTCTCTTTGCAATCTACCCAGTGTGGCTGATACTTCTTTTTCATAATCGTACATGCTGGGTTGAGCGGGTAGTATCATTTTTTGCAATGGAATGCCGATGGCCCTTGCCTGCATATCCAGCAACGTTTCATGCACGCCATGCATAGAAATACGCTGGTCTTCTTTTGTAATATTTGTAACCAGTTTTGCTACGGAGTATTCTTTATCCTGCATGGCATAATAACAGGCCAAGGCACTGTCTTTTCCGCCACTCCAGTTGCAAAAAGCTTTAGAAGTCGGACGGCTCATATTACCAGTTTGCAGTTATGCCAACATTAACCAGGGCAGGTATGGAGTTGTAGCCCCGAACATCAAAAAACTTTTGGTTGGTGATGTTTTGAGCATTCGCAAAAAAGGTATAGTGCTTATTGAGAGCATAGCTTGTATTAACTCCGGCTATAAAATAATCATTGAGAGCCACATCTTTTTTAGCATAGCCACCCACATCATACCGGGTACTAACATACTTGCCCGTTACTGATAAAAATAGGGCATCGGTAGCCTGGTAGCCAACTGTAATATTAAGATTGTGCTTAGGACGCCTTAAAAGGTAATCGTAAGTAATAGTGTCTTTATTTGTAATCCGGTTTTGCGTGGTTTCCCTTGTATGCAAGTAGGTATAATTTGCGTTTATGTTTATTCGCCTGCTCACATCTGCCGATACTTCGTATTCTACCCCGCTTACCACTTGTTTTAAATAATTAAAATATTTAAACGTAATGTAATTGTAGTCAATACCATTTTCGATATGACGGTTAAAGTAAACCAGCCTGCTGTTGATTTTATTATGCAGGTATTGAACGCCTGCTTCGTAATTCACAGATTTTTCAGGTTGTAGCAGGGGGTTTATGCTAAGCTGGTAAAGTGTGGGTGCCTTAAAGCCGCTGGCAATGCTACCAAAAATTCTTACATGTTTACTTGCAGCATAGGATGGATTGAATGTGTAGGTATTGTTGTTGCCATACCTTGAATGGGTGTTGATTCTGCCACCTGCTTCCATGGTAAATTTCTTATCAAAACTTACAAAGTTTATACTACCATACAAACCGCTTTGGCTAAGTGAGGTATCATTAAAACTACTGGCATAGGGGCCATAGATACTAATAGAAGCATACTGCTGATTATAGGAAGAATACCTGTAATCTGCTCCCTGAAGCAGGGTAAAACCGGCACCAAGATTAATGGCAGCATACATTTCAACAAACTGGGTTTTTCCAAAATAGCGGTTATCCTCAAAAATGGTGTTGCTTTTGTAGATGCTGTCATTCAGGTAGGTTCGTTTTACCTGGCTGTATTGATAAGTACCTGCAATCGTTAAAAAATCCTTTTTAAAATTGAAACCGCCACCGGTTGATAAATTATCGTTGTTAATGTTGTAATCTTTTTCATCTGAAAAAACACCGGCATCAATTGCCGCTTTATATTGGCTGTACATTAAAAAAGATCGGAAAGATAACTGGTCAGTAGCCTGAAATTTTACCTGGGCATTTGCCACATTGCCTTTGTACCCATCTTTATCGTAGCCTTTGATGACGGTGCTGTCATAAGCTGCAGAAAAGCCATTAGTGGAGAGGCGTGTGTATCTGGCAGCATAATTAAATTTCCCCTTTTTGCCGTATACCTGTGTATTTGCCTTAATGGTATTCAGGCTGCCGCCGGTTATTGTAGCTTTAACATTTAAAGGTTTTTTAGTATCTGCATTAACAGTAATAATATTAATTACCCCTGCAATTGCATCAGACCCATACAAAGTTGATTGAGCACCTTTACAAATTTCAATCCGATCCACATTGTCAATTGAAAACAGGTTTAGATCAAATTCATTATTAATCATCGAGGGATCGTTGACAGGTATGCCATCTAACAAAATTAAAGTGCGGCCCGAAGCTGCACCACGCATATACACTGTTTGTACACTACCATAATTATTTAGGGCACCATTGATAACAAGGCCGGCCTGTTCGTTTAAAACCTGCGACAGCGTTTTTCCATTACTTTTTGTTAACTGGTCTTTGCTGATAACCGTAATAACCTTACCCGTAGTACTTTGTTTTTGTTCGTACTTGTTTGCTGTAACTACTACCGGATCTTCCTGACCACGTACAGTGTCGGTTTGTGCTTTAGTTGTAAAAGCACAGCAAAAAAATAAAACGGAGAGAAGATTTGTTTTGCTCATAGTCAAAATTTTGTTGGCTATGAGCTCTCAGAGAAAGGAATGAAATGAAAAGGACTTCTGCAGAAAGACCATTAACATCTCTTGCTTTTCACCCGAAAGCCCGATGATTAAATTTATTTGATCTGGCAGGTCTTCTGGCTTTGCCTCAACTTAATGCCTTCCCGTTGGTACAGTGGCTATGTTATTAAGTTGTCTTTCTTTTGTTTTTCAGACAAAAGAGGGCTTTACAGCTACGGGGATAGCGCCGGAATTTAACCGGACTTCCCTTTTAATCCCGGGTGGATACGGGAACCAAATCCGCCGCAAATGTATAGGTACCAATTTACATTTTACATAATTTTTTAGTCTTTAGCCCGGCAATATATATTTGAAGCACCTATTTTTTGCTCTTAATGCCATTAAGATTAATTCATAACAGCCTGTACTTTCATTTTCGGCATTATTATTTCATGTAGATTCAATTTGAGGTAACAAGCAGGTGATTATTAAGCTGAAGCATCGCTAAAATTAATGGGCCCTTCTTTATTGAGAAACTGGTTTTTTTATAAAACTGCACATTAAAAACGTCTTTCTTAACATGAACTATGTAGATTTTCTCCTTTTGATTATAGTGTTATTGGCACTTTGGAGTGGATATTTAAAAGGTTTTATAATGGGTTTGGTTGACCTGGCAGTTATGCTAAGTAGTCTCTGGGCAGCCATATTATTTTATCCATATGTTGAAAGCGTTGTGACAACCAATTTGTCGGTAACGGGTGTTTGGGCCAGACCTTTATCTTTTCTACTTGTTATTGTTTTGGTACGATTGATTTTGTCTTTAATATTTCGCCAGGTGTTACGAGACGTTTCACCAAAGGCTCATCTAACAGTCGTAAATAAGTTATTCGGGCTTTTGCCTGGTTTTGTAAATGGATTGATTTATTCCGCAATTGTTTCTGCTTTATTGCTTTCAATACCTATAAACGAAGCGGTGAGCGAACATACCAAGACCAGCAACGTTGCGCCTAAGCTGGCTTTGCAGGTAGAATGGCTTGAAGATAAATTATCTCCTGTTTTTAACAATGCAGTAAACCGTACTATAAACAAGATTACTGTTGAACCGCAATCAAAAACAACCGTCGACCTACAGTTTACAGTTGCCAACCCAACTGCCCGACCCGAACTTGAAGATAAAATGCTCACCCTTATTAATGCTGAAAGAATGAAACGAAAGCTACGGGCTTTGGCTGCTGATCCGGAGGTATTGGAGGTGGCCAGGGCTCACTCCATAGATATGTTTGCGAGAGGTTATTTTTCGCACCAAACTCCTGAGGGGCTTACGCCTTCGGACAGGGTAAAAAAATCGAAAGTGCGGTATTTAATCATGGGTGAAAACCTTGCGCTTGGCCAAACATTATCTATTTGTCATCGCGGATTAATGAATTCGCCAGGTCATCGGGCCAATATTTTAAGCCCTAATTATACAAGAGTTGCAATAGGTATTGTTGATGGAGGAGTGCATGGATTAATGGTTACACAGGAGTTTAGAAATTAAAATGCCAATAAAGAATCTACCACTTAAAAAAATGGCCTGCCCTAAAAAGAGCTGGCCGTTGCTAACCTATGAAAAACACCAAGTTTAATATCGGTGATATTGTAAAATCAATCTGGGAGATTCTGTTTGTTTCCTCTTCGCTTCATCAACTCTTTTCGTAATAATTCTCTAAAAGACTTCTCTGCTACAAAAACCTGGTTCACTCTTTGGTCTGTTCCTAACACTTTTTTAAAATCGGTCTTATACTTTTTGCGAATGTTTAAAACCTTCTCTTCGAAAAGAACTTCATCGTTTCGGACCTCTTTTCTTACAGCCAGTAATTCATCCCTGTACTCGTTATACACCGGCCAAAATTTCTGAGCTTCTTCTACTGATAATGATAAATCGCGGGTTAGATAAGCTATCTGGATCGCCTCAATATTATTTCTTCTGTTCTCTGCCTGCGAGTAACAAAAGTAATTAATGTTTAATAAAAACAAAGTCAGTAGTAAAATCTTTTTCATATTAAATTCTTTAGCTGTCTTTACCCTTCAACAAATCAGTTCCTTCATACTGTTTAAGGTAATCTTTAATATCTTGCTCACTGGTGTTTTTAATCACCTGTAAAATATCTACATCGTTAGGGGTAGTGTTATTACTGGCAGATGCTTCAGGTATTACAGCATTATTATCAAGAAATTCGTTTATCTCATCTTCGCTTATTTTATTTACAGCAGCGGGAATATTTATGGATGTTATATAGGATTCGGAAGTATTTTCTCTACCTGTTTTAGGTGCAAACAAAACCGTTGAAACAATAACGATACCCGCAGTTACAGCTGCTGCAGCATATTTATACGACCTGTTAAACCAGCCAGTTTTAATAATTTTGGCTGTTTTACCTTCAGCTTTTGTATCGCTTATCGTGTTTACATTAAATGTTTCAAAATAACCATCGGCTACCTTGTACGGCATTTGCCTGCTTATTGTACTGAGCAATGGAGCAATTTCGTTTAATTCATCTTGTTCTGAAGAAACAACATCCTGTTTTTTAATCTTTCCAAGGATAGCCTCGGGTAACGAAGCAAAATAATTTGCCGGAAGGGCGTATGGGTTTGAGGCAGGTCCAAAAGCGTGGCCGGCAATATCATCTTTTATATGATTGAGGATATTGCCGGCCAAACCGTCGAAATAGTTTAAGGGTACGGAATAAACATGGTTTCGACTAATGGTGGTTAAAGCCGGACTTATTTTTGATAATTCTAATAATATTTCTTCGTTTGCTAACATTCCTTTGTTGAGACAATTTTAAATTAGCATGGTTTAATGGTTCAATATAAAATCTTCTATTTTACGAGCCGCATGATGGTAACTGGCTTTGAGCGCTCCCTGGCTGGTATCCAATATTTTACTCATCTCCTCGTAAGGCATCTCATCGTAATACCTTAGATTGAAAACCAGTCGTTGTTTTTCAGGAAGCTGCTGAATGGCTACCTGTAATTTCCATTCCAGTTTTTTTATGTCAAACCCTTCATCAGCCTTTATTTTATTTGCTAACCCCGTGTCATCATCGCCGAGGCTTACCGAAGTCCGGCGTTTTTTCTGTTCAAGATAGGTCAGGCATTCGTTGGTAGCTATCCTGTATAACCAGGTATAAAGCTGGCTGTCTTCTCTAAAGTTCTCCAGGCCTTTCCAAACCTTAATAAACATGTTCTGTAAAATATCATTGGTGTCTTCATGATCGATTACCATGCGCCGTATATGCCAATACAGTTTTTCCTGGTATTTTTTAATGATGTCCGTAAATGCCTTTTCTTTTTGCTCTGGCTGCTTAAACCTGTTTAAAAGTTCAATATCGTCGGACTGCATGTAAGTTTTTTTGTTTTTGCAAGAGGCTTTCGAACAACAAATGTGTTTTTAAAACTTAGAAGCTGTTTAAAAATGAAGTTTTATAATACCAACAGCAGTTTTCCATAGCTTCATACTCCGCTGTGGCGAAGCACTTCATCTGTAGTACATATGGTATCGTCAATTTCAAAATCAAAGGTTCAAATTAAATTTAGACAGCCTCTTAGTAAGCACAAAATTTTAGAATGATCTCCAATGCCGGTTATAATTATTGCAAAAGGAGTATGTTGCAATTTATAACAAATGAATTAACGAAGCGGCGATAAAGGTTTGTTATGATGGACCTTAGGGATCGGGTAGTTAACGCGAAATTTCTGACACTGTATAAAAACGCATGTCTAATGCAACAGCCTTTTTTATTATTTCTCTTAAGGTGTTTTGGGTAGTAATAAATTTTGTGCCCGGCATGTCAGTATGGTGCGAAACCATCACCAGGCAATTGTTATCGTCATGCGCATTGCTTACCAGTTGCAAAATGGTGCTCATAGGTCGTTTGCTTGACTCATCAATGCCAAGGCCATACAAAATGGTATTGTTAAGGGTGGTAGCCAGGCTTTTTGTATAATTGTTGGTCCCGTTCAGTGCCCTTACACTTCTAAAATATTTAAGCATGGTATTGTCTAATTCTTGTGTGTGTTGTCCGAATGGATAAGCAAAAGTTGTAGGGTAAAAACCATCAGCATTCATTTTACTCAATCCTGCTAAAATTTCGTTTTGAATTAATGCATCCATGCCTTTATTGTTTACATACTTAACCATGTTAAAATGATTCGTAGTATGGAAAGCAATTTCGTGACCGCATTTTTTTATAAACTTAAGTTTGTCAATCTCCTCTCTGTTTAGTTTATTATAGTTTGAGATATAGAAGGTTCCTTTAACACCAAAAGAATCTAATAATGGGAGGCAGCGAAACCATTCATTAATGTTGAAATCGTCGAAAGTGAAAGCAATTCCTGATTTTTGAAGATGCCCGGTTACTGCCATCTTGGTACAACCCTGGAAATTGGAAAGCACAGCAATGCAAAAAATCAGGATCATTAATCGTTTTAGGAAAGAACGCATTCCGGGGTTAGTTGGGGTTGTAACTAATAATAGATGCAAATTTTACAAATAGGTTGTAAGGCCCGGTTTTTAAAATATTGACTCAATAATCGGTAGAAAGATAAAGAATCGGTAAACCAAGGTTCATCTAAGAATTTATTTAGAAAAATAATTTTTGAAGCACAAAAAAGCCAACCCTTAAAGAGTTGGCTAAAAAATTTTTACGAGTGTTTCTAGTTTAATTGGAACTGCTGATTTTTTATAATCTGTTCATCTTCCTTCACCTTTTGCTCCCACAACCAGGCGGTATGCATCATGTCTTTTAAATCATATTTTACGATCCAGCCCAGTTCATTTACTGCCAGCTCATTGTTAGCATAAATGGCAATTACATCTCCGGGGCGGCGCGGTCCCAGGTGGTAGTTTAATTTGGTTGCGCTTACTTCTTCAAATGCGTATATGGCTTCTAAAACAGTAAAGCCATTGCCGCTACCTAAATTAAAGATGTCGCAGTTTGTCTTTGTTTTGCCATCGATCATGTATTGTAACGCCAAAGTATGTGCATGGGCTATATCAGAGACATGTATGTAATCGCGGATGCAGGTGCCATCTCTTGTGGGATAGTCTTTACCAAAAACAGTCAGCTGCTCAATTTTACCGATAGCGGTTTGTGTTATAGCCGGTACCAGGTTGGCAGGTTTGCCTAAGGGCAGTTCTCCAATTAAAATAGAAGGATGTGCTCCAACAGGGTTAAAATACCTGAGCAGGATAGCTTTGGAATTGCCATTTTTTACAATCCAATTCAAAATATCTTCTCCCATTTGCTTGGTAGCTCCATAAGGAGATTCAGCATTTTTAATAGCTGAGTTTTCAGTAACCGGCAATGTATCAGGATTGCCATAAACAGTGCAACTTGAAGAAAATACAAAATGAGGAACTTCAAATTCTTCCACACACTTCATTAAGTTAATCAGCGAAAAAAGGTTATTCTCAAAATACATCAATGGCTGTTCAACCGATTCCCCTACAGCCTTATACGCTGCAAAATGTATGATGCCTTCAATGTCTTCGTTCTCCTGAAAGACCGCACGGGTGTCGTTGTAATCTTTAAGATCTACGTTATAATTTTTTACTTTTTTACCGGTAATTTTTGTAATGCCGTCCAGCAAATACTTGGTTGAACGAGAGTTATCGTCAATAGAGATTACATCAAACCCATTTTCCAAAAGATCAACAATGGTATGAGATCCAATATATCCGCAACCGCCGGTTACAAGAATTTTTCGCATAGATGAATAGATTAACTGTTGCAAAATAAAGTAAATAGGTGAAAAAGGACGTTTGAACAGTTTGCCTTTATAGAAACACTTTAAAGAGGAAGAAGATGAGTGCCGCCAATAAAGCACTTACAGGGATGGTTAATATCCATGCCCACAATAGGTTTACAGTAACGCCCCATCTAACAGCCGACAAGCGCTTGGTTGCTCCAACGCCTATAATAGCCCCGGTAATGGTGTGTGTGGTACTTACCGGTATTTTAAAATGTTCGGTTAAAAAAAGTGTGATTGCTCCGGCAGTTTCTGCGGCTACACCTTCCAAAGGCGTAACTTTTGTAATACGCGTACCCATTGTTTTTACAATTTTCCAACCGCCACTCATAGTACCAAAGGCAATGGCTATAAAACAAGAGATGGGTACCCAATCGGGGATTTCGTTAAAGTTTTTAATGTAATTGCTGGCCAACATTGCGGCGCCAATTAAACCCATAACTTTTTGGGCATCGTTTCCACCATGTCCTATGCTGAACAATGCGGAAGAAACTAATTGCAGGCGTTTAAACCATTTTTCGGCTCTGTACGGGTTAGACCTTTTGGAAAGATGTACTATAATAATGGTTATAACAAATGCGATGATCATGCCTATTAGCGGTGCAAAAACAATAAAAGAGATAATGGGAATAACCTTACTGGCTACAATTACTTTAAGTGTACCGTAGTGTGCAACAGCTGCGCCTATTAAACCACCTATTAATGCATGCGACGAACTTGAAGGGATACCAAACCACCATGTTATCAGGTTCCAGATAATAGCAGAAAGTAAACCGGCAAGAATAACATACATAGCCAGTGGGTCTCCGGGTTGAATGTCAACACTTTTAGAAATGGTATTGGCAATACCAAAACCACCAATAATATATTTTGAAATAAAGAAGGCCGAGAAATTAAAGACTGCAGCCCAAATTACTGCCTGGAATGGCGTTAATACTTTTGTTGAAACAATGGTGGCAATAGAGTTGGCTGCATCGTGAAAGCCATTGATATAATCGAAAATAAAGGCAAAGACTATGATGATAATTAATATTGCAGTCATACTTTTTGTTTACCCAGGAAAGTTGATGTGGCGGCTTATGCGTATTTAACAATAATTGACTCTATAACATTTGCGGCATCTTCGCACTTATCGGTAGCAATTTCCATTACCTGGTAAATTTCTCTTTTCTTAATAACCTCTTTAAAGTCGTTTTCCTGGTTAAATAATTTTTCAATGCTGAGGTCAAAAATGTCATCGGCCTGGTTTTCAATATCGTTTACCCTTACCAATGCTTCTGTAATTAACCGCAGATTCTTCATGTCGCGTAGTTCTTTTACGGCGCTTTGTACATGTATGGTACCCTGATCAATTAATTCTGCCATTTTTTGTATACCGGTATCGTTGGGGTTGACCCTGTAGAAGTTTATTTTTTTTGCGGAAGCATAAATGTAGTCGGCTATATCGTCCAAAGCAGATGCCAGTGTATGAATGTCTTCGCGGTCAAAGGGAGTGATAAAATTGCGTCCTAATTCTGTAAAAATCTTGTGCGTATGGTCATCATTAATGTGCTCAAGATCTTCTAACTGGGTTGTAAGCGAAGCTCTTTTATCGTAGTCAGGTTCGTTTACTATTTGTTTTAATACCGCGCCCATTTTACGAACAGTTATGCCTACTTCCTCAAATAATTCGTAAAACACTTTGTTCTTGGGCATGAACAATTTTCCAAAAGAGTTAAGACCCATATGGTAGATAATTTTCGCAAAAATAGAATTATGATGCCAAGCTGACTGTAAAACTTTATTCTTAATAATTACATAACATACAACCGTTTGAGCTGTTTGAACTTTTTAGTTTTCAATTAATGGATAAGTGCGAAAGACCTGCTATGCCATACTTCGAAAGCGGGTTCTTAATATTCTGGTAACATTAGGGTAACAATTACGCAATAAAGGGATAATAGTTTTGCAGCATGAAAACACGAGTTGCGGTTAGAAATTTTACTTACCTTTTTATTTTCATCGCTTTATTTTCTTCTTCAACATTTGCGCAGCAGTTAAGAATTAACGGAAAAATTCATAACTCAAGAAATGAGCCCCTGGTTGGAGTATCCGTTAAGTTAGAAGGTACCTCCCGTGGTGTGTCTTCAGATGTGGAAGGAAATTTTAGTGTTGCAGTAGCTGATGCCAAAAAAGTAACCCTCGTTTTTTCTGCCGTGGGCTACGAGGAAAAAGCTTTACCTGCTGTACCAGGTGTAGAAGAATTATTGGTTTTATTGGAAGATGCTCAAAAAACACTGGAGGCGGTTACGGTTCAATCTACATCAGTAAAAAAAGAAAGCATTAACTCACTAATTGCCTATCAAAAAAATACCAGCACTGTTGCACAGGTAGTTTCGGCTGAAGCCATCAGACGGTCACCCGATAGAAACACCGGTGAAGTTTTAAAACGTGTACCGGGTACCAGTATACAGGAGGGCAAATATTTAGTGGTAAGAGGCTTGAGCGACCGCTACAACCAGGCGATGTTAAACGGTATACTACTTGGTAGTACCGAGCCAGATAGAAAGACATTTTCTTTTGATATTTTTCCCGCTTCAATGATTGATAATATCATTATCAACAAATCTTTTATACCCGAACTTACGGGTGAGTGGGCAGGCGGACTGGTGCAGGTTAATACCAAAGATGTTCCTACAAAAAATTTCCTGGATGTACAGATCGGAACTGGTTTTAATACACAAACAACCGGCCATGATTTTTACACTTACAAAGGTGGCAAATACGACTTTTTAGGCTTTGACGATGGAACCCGTGCATTGCCCTCTAATCTTCCAACCAAAAACAATTATAGTGGTTTGGGCCAGGGACCGAAAACTGAATTTGGAAAAACCTTTGAAAATATCTGGTCATCCGAAAAAAACAATTCAAACTTTTTTCCGGTACTAAATAAGAGTTTTCAGGTAAGCGGCGGATTTAATAAACGCTTTAATGATAACTATAAACTGGGGGCCATTTTTGCAGTCAACTACAACCAAACCAATAAAAGAACTTCATTTGACAACAGGATATATTCTGTTCAAAACAATATTGCCTCAGTAAACTTTGATTACCAAAACAACAACTACAGTAATAACGTTTTGTGGGGTGCCCTTGGAAATATCACGCTACAATTAGGTAACAACCATAAGATATCATTCAAAAATTTATTGAATGTTAATGCCACAGATTATGTGACAAAACGTACCGGTAAAGATTTTGAATTAAACGCAGTTAATGGGGAGAACATAAGAGCAAGCGAACTGGCTTTAAAAACCAATACCTTTTTTAATACGATGGTTGCCGGCGATCATAATCTGCCCAGTCTTAAAAGCAAATTGCATTGGTTTGGTAGTTTTAATATACTTGATCAATACATACCCGATCAGCGCCGTTTACAATATAACCAGGATGCCGACGTGGCAAACGCACCTTACCTGGCATTGCTGGGAGCAAGCAGCACCTCGCAAAAAAGCGGTAGCCGTTACTATGGTTACTTAAGCGACTATATCTACAATGCCGGTGCAGATGTTTCTAAAAGTTTCAAATTATTCGACCTGAACCAAACCGTTAAAGCAGGTTACTTTTTCCAGGTAAAGGATCGGATTTTTAACTCAAGACCATTTGCCATTTATATTCCTTCAGGTGAAAACAAAGCGTTACAAGCCTTATCAGAAGACAAGATTTTTGACCCGGCAAATTTTGGTACCGGCTTCGATAACAAGTTTGCTTTTAACGAGCTTGCCGGCAGCCAGTATCGCTATATTGCCAACACCATTTTAAATGCAGGGTTTCTACAATTCGATAACCAGTTTAGCGATAAGATAAGGGCCGTTTGGGGTGTGAGGGTTGAAGATTACGACCAGTTAATAGGCAGCGTTAAAGCAAGTGATAGTCGCCACGTACACAGCCAGGTTAGGGATTACTTGCCGGGTGTAAACTTTACTTATAAGCTCAATAATAAAACCAACATCAGGGTTTCTGCATCGCAAACTGTTATCAGGCCGGAGTTTAGAGAGTTGAGCGATTTTGCCTTCTTCGACTTTGACCTGGGAGCAACCGTTACCGGAAACAAAACTTTACAACGCACCAAGATTACCAACCTTGATGTACGCTACGAACTTTACCCAAGAGCGGGTGAAATTTTTACTGCAGGCGTGTTTTATAAATATTTTAAAAATCCGATTGAGCTTTACTTTAATCAAAGCGGTGCAGGCAGTTCAAGCACGTTCAACTATATTAATGCTGACAGAGCCAGGGGCTATGGCATAGAATTGGAATACAGAAAGAAGCTTGATTTTACAGAGGCGCTGCGCAACTTCACTGTTCAGTCGAACGTGTCTTATATTTTTAACAGGGTAGAGCGTGATAACTTTCAATTGAAGCGCCCCATGCAGGGGCAGAGCCCCTATGTATTGAATGCCTCTGTTCAATACGATGTTTCTAAACTGGGTCTTTCCACTACACTTTTATACAACCAGATTGGCGATCGTATCCTTTACGTTGGTGGTAACGAATACCCTCCGGTTTGGGAAGCAAGCCGCCCTTTATTTGATTTGCAGATAGCTAAGAAGGTCATTAAAAATAAGGCTGAGGTAAAGTTGAATGTGTCTGATCTTTTAAACAAGCCGGCCAATTACTACCACGATCTTAACGACAACAAAAAATATGATAAAGCAGCCGATGCACTGGCCATTAAGCGCAGGTATGGCACCAATGTTAGTCTTTCACTTTCGTATAACATAAAATAAAAGCACACACAAAAAATTAATAAAATCAACGTATGAAAAAGTTGTTTCTCTTGCTGATAACCGGCGGTTTATTTATGGCCGGGTGCCGGAAGATAGAAGTGGATGGTGGAACTACCGTTGTAACCCAACCTGGTACTACTAATGAGAATACTATTTTGGAAGGCAGGATTACTGCTAACAGAACACTGAAAGCCGAGTTTGTATACAAGCTTAGAGGGTTGGTATATGTAACAAACGGTGCTGTGTTAACCATTGAGCCGGGTACTAAAATTGTAGGTGAAACAGGGCGTAATGGTGGCCTGATTATTACAAGGAGCAGCAAAATAATTGCCGACGGAACCTCAGCTAAACCAATAGTGTTTACCTCCGAAGCAAGTACCCCACAACGTGGCGACTGGGCAGGCCTTGTTATATTAGGAAATGCCCCTACCAATGCATCTTTTAACGGGCAGCAAGGCCTTGGCGAAATAGAAGGTGGTATTAATAACAGCGATGGACTTGGTTTGTATGGTACGCCTGTAACACAGGCTCAAAATCCTGCTGATAACAGTGGTATTTTGCGCTATGTCCGTATTGAATATGCAGGGTATGCTTTTCTTCCCGATAAGGAAATTAACGGATTAACTTTCGGTGGTGTAGGTAGCCAGACAGTGGTTGATTATGTTCAGGTATCGTTTGCAAACGACGACAGTTTTGAATGGTTTGGTGGAAATGTAAATTGCCGTCACCTGATTTCTTTCCGCACCTTGGACGATGACTTTGATACAGATAACGGCTTTGCCGGAAAAGTACAATTTGGAATTGCTTTGCGTGACTCTGCCGTAGCAGACATTAGTAACAGCGAAGCCTTTGAAAGCGATAACGACGCCAATGGAAGTAACTTTACTCCATCAACGTCTGCAGTGTTCAGTAACATGACTGTTCTCGGTCCAAAAGCTACTCTTACAAATATTGGTAACAGCAAGTTTTTAGCTGGTGCGCAAATACGCAGAAACTCAGCCATCTCTATATACAACTCTATTATTGCAGGATGGCCCCGTGGTTTAATCATTGATGCTTCTAAGGGCGTACCTACTGATAATAATATAAATGGCGGCTCTCCTTCGTTGTTTGTACAGGGAAACATTATTGCAGGTTGCCCGCTACCTGTTATTTATGCGGCAAGTTCAACCGCACCAACAGGCGCAAACAATGCATCTATCCTTGCATGGTACAGCACCGCTTCTTATAGCAATGATATATTAGCAAACAATAGCGATGTAAAGCTGGTTGCTCCATTTAACTATACAGCGCCAGACTTTAATATTACCGATGCCGGTTCTCCCGCCGCAAGCGGTGCTACTTTCTCTGCTTCAAAGCTTACAGGTTTTACACAGGTTGCATACAAAGGCGCCTGTGCAATAGGCGATACCTGGTGGAAGACATGGACCAAATTCTAAGGCAAATATTATAAAACTTGAAAGCCGTTCTCCCTATAAGAGAGCGGCTTTTTTTATGTCGTAGCGTTTTGTTCAACAATCGAGGACGAGTATTACCTGATAGCATAACGGTATGGTAATATACCGGTAACAATTGTGTTATCTGCTACCGGTAATTTGCATAAACGTTATACTATGCACCTTATTAAGCATGCACACTTAAACAACGAGCGGTCATTTACAGTTTTTAATCCTGCTATTTCTTCTCCTTCGTACTTAAACTATGTTTCTAAAAAAATAAGCAGTTACGCAGCCAACCTGATTTCTAAATTCTGTGTACCACTGTTAATTAATTTCTCATCAATACTTAAAAGCCCATAACTATGAAAAAACAAAAGAGAAGCGTAGATGTACTGGTACTATCGGATATACACCTGGGTACTTATGGTTGCCGGGCTAACGAATTATTGCATTACCTAAAAAGCATCCGGCCAAAAACCGTGGTTTTAAACGGCGACATAATTGATATATGGCAGTTTAGTAAAAACTATTGGCCTAAAAGCCACATGAAAGTGGTAAAGCATATTTTTGGCTGGATCGGTAAAGGAGTAAAGACCTACTATGTTACCGGCAACCACGATGAAATGCTGCGCAAATTTGTGGGCCTGAAAATGGGATCGTTTCGCATAGTAAACAAGGTAATACTCGACCTGCCGGACAATAAAAAAGCCTGGATATTTCATGGTGACGTATTTGATGTTACCATGCAGCATTCAAAATGGCTGGCTAAGTTAGGAGCGGTGGGGTACGATACGCTCATCATCATAAATAGCATGGCCAACTTCATCTCCGAAAAAATATTCAAAAAAGGAAAAATATCACTCTCAAAAAAGATAAAGAACAGCGTAAAATCTGCTGTCACATTTATAAATAACTTTGAACAGACCACATCCGATATTGGTATCAGTAATCAATACGATTATGTAGTGTGCGGACACATTCATCACCCTGAGATCAGGCAAATAAGTAACGACCGGGGAAGCATTACTTATATGAATTCCGGCGACTGGATCGAAAATCTTTCAGCGCTTGAATGTGTTAACGGGGTATGGAGTATTTATAGGTTTAGCGAAGAAGACAGGAAGGGTATGTTAATAAAAGAAGAGGAGTTGGAAGAAGATTTAAATACGAACGAATTATTCAACAACCTGGTACAGGAGTTTAACCTGATGCGCTCATGAAAATTTTATATGCTATACAGGGCACCGGTAATGGCCACGTTGCCAGGGCCAGAGAAATAGTGCCGATACTTCAAAAGCACTATGAAGTTGATGTATTGATCAGCGGCACACAGGCTGAAGTTGAACTGCCATTTGAGGTTAAGTACCGGTACGAAGGGCTGAGTTTTATATTTGGTAAGCAGGGTGGAATAGACCTGTTTGAAACTTATAAAAGAAGCCACTTACGGGTGTTGCTTAATGAGATTAATCATTTGCCGGTTCAAGACTACGACCTTGTAATAAACGACTTTGAACCGGTTTCGGCATGGGCCTGCTATCAAAAAGGCAAACTTTGTATTGGGGTAAGTCACCAGGCTGCAGTGCTAAATAAAAAAGCTCCTGTTCCTGCAAAAAACGATTTATTAGGTAGGGCAATATTAAAAAAATACGCACCGGTACAGTATAAGTACGGCTTTCATTTTAAAGCCTATGACGAGAATATTTATACCCCGGTTATTCGTAAGCAGGTAAGAGAGATGCCTGTTACTAATGAGGGCCACTACACCGTTTACCTTCCTGCATACAGCGATGAAAGGATTATAAAAGTTTTGGCTGCTTGCAAAGATGTAAAGTGGCAGGTGTTTTCGAAGCACAATAAAATTAAAATCAGTAGTAAGAACATTGAAATATGCCCCATCAATAATGATGACTTTATAGCAAGCATGGCCTCCTGCAAAGGGGTGCTTTGTGGTGCAGGTTTTGAAACGCCGGCAGAGGCATTGTTCTTTAAAAAAAAGTTACTGGTAATCCCTATGAAGGGGCAGTATGAGCAGCAATGTAATGCTGCCGCCTTGCAGGAAATGGGCATACCTGTGATCAAATCATTAAAAAAGAAGCACCTTGAAACGATCATCCATTGGATCGAAAACGATGCAACCATTCACGTTGATTATCCCGATGAAACGGAATCTATCTTTTTAAGAATAATCCAAAAGCATTCTTCTCAACTTACCCCGCTATTGCAGGCGGGAAAGAAAGTATACACTGCAAAAAAGTTTAGAAAGGAAACCCTGAAGAAAATTGTTTCGAACGTATAAGAGCCGTTAATGAATTATACAAAAGAAGATTTTGGTGATGATTTTAAATGGGGTGTTTCAACGGCTGCATACCAGGTAGAAGGTGCCCATGACATGGATGGAAAGGGTGCTTCTATTTGGGATGTATTTGCAAATACACCCGGTAGAACCTTAGACAACCAACATGCTAATGAAACGTGCGATTTTTACCACCATTATGCTCAAGACATTGCGCTGATGAGTGCCATGAACATTCCCAATTTCCGGTTCTCCATCTCCTGGAGCAGAATTTTACCAAACGGCACCGGCACCATAAATTATAAGGGCATTGAGTTTTATAACAAGGTGATAAATTTTTGCCTTGAATTGGGTATCGAACCGTGGATCACTTTGTATCATTGGGATCTTCCCTACGAATTGGAGAAAAAAGGTGGATGGACCAACCGCGATATTATTGGTTGGTTTTGCGATTATGTAGCCGTTTGCATGAAAGCTTTCGGCGATAGAGTTAAGCACTGGATGGTGTTAAATGAACCTTTGGTATTTACAGGAGCCGGGCATTTTCTCGGTATTCATGCACCGGGTAAAAAAGGACTGAATAATTTTTTGGCAGCTACGCATCATGCTGCACTCTGCCAGGCCGAAGGTGGACGGGTAGTCAAAGACTTTTTACCCAACAGCAAAGTGGGTTCCACCTTCTCCTGCTCCTATATACAACCTTACCGGCAAACAGAACGTGATTACCTCGCAGCCAAACGTGTGGATGCACTGGTGAACCGTTTGTTTATTGAACCGCTTGTTGGCAAAGGATACCCTGTAAAAGATTTTAAATTATTACAGCGCCTGGAGCAATTTGTAAAGGCAGGGGATGAAAGCAGGCTAAGTTTTGACATGGATTTTATAGGCGTTCAAAATTATACCCGCGAAATAGTGGCATATTCCTATTACAAACCCTTCATTTGGGCCAGGATTGTACCGGCAACCGATAGAATGGTTGACATTACCGCTATGAAGTGGGAAGTATACCCGGAATGTATTTATGAGATGCTGAAAAAATTCGACTCATATAAAAACATAAAGGAGTTGATTGTAACAGAGAACGGAGCGGCATTTCCCGACGTTGTAGTTGATGACAAAGTGTACGACCACCAAAGAACAAAATATTTACAACAGCATATTAAGCAGGTGCTTAGGGCAAAACGAGAAGGTATAAATGTGAGCGGCTATTTCGTTTGGAGTTTTACCGACAATTTTGAATGGGCCGAAGGATACCAGCCACGTTTTGGTTTGGTTCATGTTGATTTTAAAACTCAAAAGCGCATTGTAAAAAGCTCAGGCAAATGGTACGGGGAGTTTGTGAAAAGCAGGGCGGATAATAGTCCATGGTCAATAGTCAATAGTCCATAGTCGATGGTTAATAGTCAATGGTCCATGGTTGATAGTCAATAGTCAATAGTCCATAGTCCATAGTCAATGGTCAATAGTTAATAGTCAATAGTCCATAGTCAATGGTTAATAGGCAATGGTCCATGGTTGATAGAGAATGGTGAATGGTCAATAGTCAATGGTCAATAGTCAATGGTCAATGGTCAACTGTCAATAGTCAATAGTCAATAGTCAATGGTCAATGGTCAATAGTCAATGGTCAATGGTCAATAATGATAAGTGAATAATGAAAAATGAAGAATGCAAAATGAAACGTCAAACGTCAAACGTGAACTGTTAGTAGAATATCGATTTGTTATGTGAAGAAAGGGAAAGGTTGAAAAACTGCCACATACCAACTATCGACTACCAACTGCCAATGCCCAACCACCAACCACCAACGCTCAACGCCCAACCAGCAACTACCAACGCCCAACGCCCAGCGATCACCCAGCTACCACAACATCTTCTTTCTGCCAGTTGAAACTGATGTCCTTTTCAATGTCTTTATTCAGGCTTTCAATTACAGGACAGGTCATGGCGGCACGTTCTAAAATAGTGCGCTGTTTTTCATCCACTTTTAGCGTGTCCGGAAAATGAAACATAATTTTAACACCTCCAATTCTGCGTGGTTCCGAGGCCATAATTTTCGTAACATCAACCTTAGCTCCTTCAAGCGCAACACCCATATCTCTCGCCTTAATTCCCATAATAGTAAGCATACAATTACCCAGTGCTGTTGCAACTAAATCGGTGGGCGAAAAGCGTTCGCCTTTGCCCTGGTTATCGGTTGGTGCATCGGTTTCAATCACAGTTCCGCTCTGTAAATGTGTGGCAACTGTTCTAAGATTTCCCTCGTAGATTATCTGTGAAGTCATTGTAATAAATTTGCCTAAATTTACAAGTAACAAACAATATGCAGGTGAAGAAGATAATTTTTGTAGCATTGGTGTTAATTATTAGCGTTGTAGCAAAAGCCCAGAAAAGGGAACTCTCGGCCAAAGAACTTAAGAAGGCTGCCAACAAAGAGCGTATCAATAAGCTCATAAAACAGGAAGAAGAAGGAGCCATCATTTTTCAGAAACAGTCAACCTTTGGCGTAAAAATTAACAGCGATGGCTATGGTGCGTTTATAGAAATGGGTCGCATGAAAACCACCCGTAAAACAAATTTGTACAGCCTTGAGTTAGGCGAAAGAAAACATCCAAAAGAAGAAAAGCGTTATGACGGTCTTACCAGTTTTGGCATTGGCAATCCCTATATTTTTGGTAAAATAAATAACTTCTATTATGCCAAACTGGGCTTTGGCCAGCAACGTTTAATTGGTGGCAAAGGCAACAAAAACGGGGTGGCTGTTTCTGCAATATATGGGGGTGGTTTTACCGCCGGGCTTTTAAAACCCTACTACATTAAGGTTAACGATCCCCAAAGCAACCAGCCCAAAGAAATTAAGTATACTAACAACGACAGCATTTTTTTACAGGCCGATCTTATAACCGGGGCTTCCGGCTTTGGAAAAGGTTTTAAAGAAATGAAATTTACACCCGGCGCTTTTGCAAAAACTGCTATCCGTTTCGATTATGGCCGTTATAACGAAGTAGTAAGCGCCATCGAAGTAGG
Organism: Chitinophagaceae bacterium; assembly: GCA_026786345.1. Taxonomy (GTDB): domain Bacteria; phylum Bacteroidota; class Bacteroidia; order Chitinophagales; family Chitinophagaceae; genus Segetibacter. The sequence goes on along the minus strand of JAJAYD010000046.1, from coordinate 8,873 downwards.
TTTAAATGTTGAATACTACGCTTCCAAAATGCCCATCATTCTTCGCAACAAAGAAAAGCAACTCTTTTTTAATGCATATGCTGCTATCGTTTTTGGTAAACGAAAGTGATTTATTTTTGTTATGGTTTTTTTTGAACCTGGCGGCAGTTTAATAATGTTGCATTCTTGCGTCGCACTCTTGTACCGCAAACCCGAATGCAGCACTCATCTTGTCTTCCGGCTCATAACCCAGGTTTTATACTTTCAATTTATTTAATGTTATTTCATGCAAGAATTACCAATAGTATCAAACATAAACCAGGCAACTTCCAAAATAAAAAAGCCCGACTGGCTAAGGGTAAAATTGCCAATCGGAGAAAGCTATAAGCACGTAAGGGGTTTGGTTGATACGCATAAGCTCCACACCATTTGCGAAAGCGGCAATTGCCCCAACATGGGTGAGTGCTGGGGCGAGGGTACGGCCACCTTTATGATTTTAGGCAATACCTGTACCCGAAGCTGCGGCTTTTGTGCTGTGGCTACCGGAAGGCCCGATCCTGTAGACTGGGATGAGCCACAACGCGTAGCCGAAGCCATCCACTTAATGAAAGTGAAACACGCAGTACTAACCAGTGTTGACCGCGATGAGCTGAAGGACGGCGGTTCTATAATCTGGAGTAACACTATCAAAGCAGTTAAAGCGCTCAATCCTGCTACAACCCTTGAAACCCTTATACCCGATTTTAGGGGATTTGTTGACCAGGTACAACGCATTATAGAAGCAACACCCGATGTAGTGAGCCATAACATTGAAACGGTAGAGAGACTTACAAGGCAGGTTCGTATCCAGGCCAAATACCGTCGCAGCCTTACCGTACTTAAAATGTTGAAAGAGGGCGGTATGCGTACCAAAACTGGTATGATGTTAGGCCTCGGCGAAGCCAAAGAAGAAGTAATACAAAGTATGGAGGATCTGGTAGCTGTTGGTGTAGACGTACTTACTTTAGGCCAATACCTTCAACCTACAAAAAAACATTTACCGGTACATAGGTTTGTACACCCCACCGAATTTGCAGAGCTAAGAGAAATTGGTTACCAGATAGGCTTTGACTATGTGGAAAGCGGCCCTTTGGTTCGTTCCTCGTATCACAGCGATCGACACGTTATTGCTGGTTATGGCAGGGCAAAATGGCAACAGGAAAAAGAGTTGCCCGCCCTTAATTAGAAAGCAACAAGTCGTTTTAGAATGGTACATAATAATTGTTAATAAAAAATGGAGCAATGTTTACTTCCTAACATTTGCTCCATTTTTGTGTATATCTCTCCGTGGGACAATACTTTTATCAATGCTACTCAATAATGATTGGTAATTGGTAACATATTAATTTAATATTATGAAGCAATTATTGGTAAAGTGTTTTTATTGCCTGCTTACAATTGGACTTTTTGCCGGCTGCGAAAAAGCGGCATACGAGGTGGTCACCCATGTAAATGTAAAACTGACTTCATCAGCTTTTGAAGCAGAGCAGGTAAATGTAACCATCAATTCAGTCCAGGCTAATTACACGGATACCTCATGGGTAAATCTTGCTACTAACAACCAATCCTATAATTTGCTCGACTACCAAAATAATATAGATACCTCTATAGCCAGGGGGCCGTTGCCTGCAACCAGTATACTCAAAAAAATAAAAATTGTTTTTGGAGTTCAAAATTACATAAAGCTTAATGGAAAATTATTGCCGCTTGTCTCTTCGCAGAACCCCGTTATAATATTGGAGGTAAATAAAAAATTGAACCGCAACATTGAGAACGTTGTGGTTGCTTTCAATCCAACCCTTTCAATTACTATTAACGAAAACGGGTTATACCAGTTTAATCCTGTGGCAGTAATTAAGTAAAAGCCTTTACAACTTCTTCCGTACCGAGGCAACCAAATTCTTAAATTTCTTTAGCTCTTCTTTCTGTTCAATTATAAAAGAATTGTCTTCTAATGAGCCTACCACTGCATTCATTTCTTCTAAATCGTCATAAGCCATTTTTCTAAAGTTGTTGCTATAGTCTTTTGCCCGTGAAGTATATATGCCCTTTGTCATCCAGGTTCTTGTTGCTACTGCCTGGTTTAATAAGTTTATAATATCTTCTTTAGAGGCTTTTTTAATATTTAATCCGGTTAATTCCTTCAGGCTTGCCATTGCATGCGCCAAAACCTGTCTGTCATATTTTTCTTCCTGGCTACGGTAAAAATCATGTGTCATCTTCCAGGAATTGATCTTGCCGTTCTTTATTCTTTTTTTCAATTCTTCAACCTCAGTGGCTGGCATTAACTGGCCTCCAAGATTCAACCAAATGTTTCTTATCATTTTGGATTGAGACAAATTTTTTATATGCTCAAGCCCTTCTGTATTTGAATGGGTAATTGCTTTTAGCAAATGGGTAGCGCCATAATAAACTATCAACTCTTTAAAGAGATGATAGGCCTCAAAAGCTTTTAATATAATGGTTGGGCGATTGGTGTTTTCAAAATCATCTGCTATTATATTTAGTTGCTGAACCACAGGATCTTTCTTTTCAAGCAAGTCCATCCCCAATTTTATATAGGTTTCATCACTTTCAATGTTGCCCGCATTTTCACTTTGTAAATAAGCCTTACCGGTAAATTTCTTTAATAATTTCAGGGCCGTAAAAAGTTCGTTAACACTGTCCGGAGCCAGGTAATCGTACTCAATGTGCTGCGCTTTGTCGATACGATTATCACGGTCAACATATTTGTTGCTGTTGCGTTGTAAAGCGTACATGTTGTACATAAACCAATAGCCCGGCATTACCACCAGCCGGTCGTTGCTTTCATCGTTGCTTATTAACGAAAAGGGGATAGGTATATATATTTCAGCCGGGTAATCGCCTTTGGCAATCATTGTAAAACTGGCAAATTTCGAATTGTGCTTCAGGCTTACACACAAACCTGGCCAAAAGCCCCGTCCGGCAATCAACTCACCATCGGCACTACGGCTGTTATGATTAGAACCAATGGTGGCCCCGGCAGCAATATTGCTTTGACCCATTACAAGTGAAGCGCATAAAAAAGAGTTGTTATGGTGCTGCTCATGCGCCGGAAAAATAAGGGAGTTCAAAACCTCGCAACACGATATGGTTGCATTATTGCCGAGATAAGAATTGATCAAACGTGCACCATATTTCAATTGCGAGTGCGATGCCATAATAAAGCGAACCGCTTTTACACCATAAAACACCCGGCATCCAAAACCAACTATTCCATTAACCAGTTCGCAACCTTCTCCAATTTGCGATTTGCCTTCTTCGCCGGAGTTAACTGTCAAATTTTTGAGTTTGTTTGCTCCTTTGATGTAGGCATCTTCACCCACCCAAACATCCTTAATAATGTTGCAGTTTTTTATTACAGTACGGTTACCAATCTTTCCATAATAACCCCTTTTGTTATGAAATTCACTCTCAGTAAACTCCTTAAATTTTTGAAGTAATAGTTCGTCCGTTCTAAACTTTGTCCACATGTACGCATCGCCCGGTAACATACCATTGAACGGTATTATTTTTCTTCCACCATTCTCATTGCACAGCTCCAGCCAAATGCGTACACTTTCGGGTTCGCCTTCCTTTATTATACCAATGCCAAATTTTGCGTAATCGGTTGTAACCAGCTCATTCACGTTAACAATAACCACCTCGCTTCCTATAATGTAATGCGATAAATAATTCACGTTATCTATCACCACATTATCGCCAAAGTCGCAACTAATAATGGTTGAATTATACAAGCCAACCGGCACAATCAGGTCGCTGAATTCAAGGCTGAAAGGCTCCAGCTTGCCAATGCGCACCAGCCCAAAAAATTTACAGTTTTTAACCAGCTCTGCATTAAAGGCATCCGATACCAAAATTTTATTCCAGTTGTCGGAGGTATTCCTGTTGCGTACCAGCACCTCAATTTCGTAAGCTGATAACTGGCGGTAGTTAATACCATTGCGGTTTTGAATATTGCGCAGGTAATATTCATCTTCACCGGCAGGTAAAAATTCAGGTTTAATAAAATTGTATCCTATGGAGGCTATTGAATGTTTTTTGATTACGTTGGTAGACATGGGGATGTTTGGCAGTGTTAGGATAAGAAATAACCTTGGTGTTAATGACGGTTCCTGTTTTAAACAGCAGGTAAAGAATCAAAAGATCAAATGGATTATTGCTTAATTCGCGTTAAATACAAATAAATTTGATTTCTATTCTACGGTTACAGACTTCGCTAAGTTCCTTGGTTTGTCCACATCAATCCCTTTGCTAACACCTACATAATAACTTAATAATTGCATAGGGATTACACTTAACAATGGAGCAAGTACTTCATCGGCATCGGGCACATACATAACATCGTCAGCCATACCGGGTATAATGGTATCGCCTTCTGTTGCTACTGCAATTACCTTTCCCCTGCGGGCTTTTATCTCCTGCACATTCGAGACAATTTTGTCGTAATAGCGGTCTTTGGTAGCAACAAAAACCACCGGCAGGTTTTCATCTACCAAGGCTATAGGACCATGTTTCATTTCTGCTGCAGGGTAGCCTTCGGCATGTATGTACGAAATCTCCTTTAGCTTTAATGCACCTTCCAGTGCAACGGGAAAATTGTAGCCACGGCCCAGGTACAAAAAGTCTTTTGCATCCTTGTATTTTTCGGCAATGCGCTGAATGTTTGAAGTGTCAGCCAATATTTCTTTTACTTTCTCAGGTATAGCTTCTAATTCTCTTACCAGTGTCTTGTAACGGGTTTCATCAATCGTACCTTTTTTATAGCCAATCTTGAGCGCCATCATTGCAAGTACCGCCAGTTGCCCGGTAAAGGCTTTGGTGCTGGCTACACCAATTTCCGGCCCGGCGTGTGAGTAGGCGCCGGCATGGCTTAAACGTGCAATACTGCTGCCCACCGCATTCACCACCCCAAATATAAAAGCACCTTTTTCTTTAGCGTTCTCCAATGCAACCAATGTGTCCGCAGTTTCTCCGCTTTGCGAGATTGCAATGATCACATCACCTTTATTGATGACCGGGTTTCGATACCTGAACTCTGATGCATACTCAACCTCAACCGGAATGCGGCAAAGTTCTTCGAACATATACTCAGCTAACAGCCCCGCATGCCAACTGGTACCACAGGCAACCATAACAATACGCGATGCATTCATAAAAGTATCCATGTTATTGTCAACGCCGCTCATGGTTATGGTGGCGCTGCTGCCAATTAAACGACCACGCAAACAATCAAAAATAGTTTGGGGTTGTTCATGTATCTCCTTCAACATAAAGTGCTCGTAGCCGCCCTTTTCTATAGCCGCCAACTCCATATCAAGCTTTTGTATAAATGGAGTTTGCTTTTCGTTACCAAGGTTTTTTAGTATCAGTTCATCCGGCTTAACAATGGCAATTTCATAATCGTTTACATACACTACCTCTTTGGTATATTCAATAATAGGGGAGGCGTCGGAGGCTAAAAAGTGTTCACCTTTACCTATGCCAATTACTAATGGACTACCCTTTCTTGCTGCCAGTATGGTGCCCGGATTGTCTTTTTCAATTAACAGAATACAATAGGCACCCACCACTCTTTTTAAAGCAATCCGTAATGCTTCTTCAAGGGTGTTGTTGTTTTCTTTTTTTATCTCTTCAATAAAGTTGAGGAGGACTTCGGTATCTGTATCACTTTTAAATTCGTAGCCTTTGTTCTGCAGTTCTTTTTTTATAAGGGTGTAGTTCTCAATGATGCCATTATGTATCATGGCAATATTGCCGCTGGCGCTGTAATGCGGGTGTGCATTTCTATCGCTTGGCTCGCCATGTGTGGCCCAGCGTGTGTGACCGATGCCTGTATGTCCGTGCATGTTTATACCAACTACTGATTCCTCTAATTCCGACACACGCCCCTTCTTTTTATAAACAGATAAATGATCGTTGAGGATAGCAACACCGGAACTGTCATAACCCCTGTATTCCAATCTTTTTAAACCCTTTAAAATTACCGGGTAGGCTTCTCTCGGTCCTGTGTAGCCAACAATTCCGCACATAGTAGCTGCTTTAAAATTAATGCGCAATATCACTATTTTTAAGCAATAATAGGTACTGCAGGCAACCACCTTTAATCTAACTGTTTATGATTGACTTTAATTACGATTACCAACTTGAAAATGATGTTGCACTGCTAAGGCCAATTGCTAATAGCGATATAGACTATTTGCTACCCTATGCCTTGCAGGAGCCGGAATTGTGGAAATTTTCCTCAATAAGTGCTGCGGGGGCTGATGGTATGCAGCTTTATATTGAACAGGCAACCAATGCAAGACAGCAGCAAAAAGAATATGCCTTTATTGTGTACGACAAGCGAAGTGAAATGTATGCTGGCAGTACCCGGTTTTACGATATTCAAAATGAAAACCAAACCTTGCAATTGGGTTACACCTGGTATGGCAAAGCTTACCAGGGCACAGGACTTAATAAAAATTGCAAGTTGCTATTGTTGAGTTTGGCTTTTGATGAACTGGAATTTGAAAGAGTTGAATTCCGTGCGGATCATTTGAATGAAAAAAGTGTTGCAGCTATGAAATCAATTGGGTGCAAGGTGGAAGGCATTTTAAGAAGCAACATGCCTAAAGCTACCGGTGGCAGAAGAGACTCGATTGTTTTATCTATTTTAAAGCAGGAATGGCAAAATGGCTTAAAGGAAGCATTGGAGCATAAATTAAACGAGCGGAAAAGTTCTTTGTAATGCATTAATCGAATCCCCAGGCAATGCAAACTCAGTGGCAATTTACCCCGTAAACCATGTATAGATGTTAAGTGAAATAGTAAAGGTCATCCACGTGCACGTTCATAAATTATCGATGCTCTCGACCGTGCTTAAAGCAACCCTCCTTTCTTTTCCTTTAAGTTTTTTATCGCCAATCGAAATATGTTGGTACCCGCTGTCAGCGGGTAACAATTGTAACAATTCATGGCGATGACATGCACATGTGCCCGGCAAAAACATAAACGGAAATTTCAAGTTGATATAAAAGCTTATGTAAGCACGGCAGAAACAGCCTTGTAAGTCGTTACTCCTTTGTGAAACAACTAAAGCGGAATGCGGCTTGCATTTTCTTCAAGCCATGCATCAAAAGATTTTAATTCGGGGTTAAGATCCTTTGAACCTTTTACATCACGTATGCTGTTACATACTTCATCAAAATCGCGGTAAAACTGAAACATATTTCCAAGGTCGTCTGCGCCTGGGAAACCAAATGACCGGTATTGATCCGGAGTAACTTCATTGTATGTTACTTCTTCACCAATTGCTTTCGATAATGCCGCCGCCATCTCCGTACAGGTCAATTGATCGCCTGCAATACCAATTCTTTTTCCAATTAAGGGTTCTCCTACTTTAAATATTCCATAAGCACATTTACCAATGTCTCCGGCAGCTATGCCGGCCATTTTTTTATCTCCCAGGGGAAAGGTAATAGACAGCTTTCCATCCTCGCCACGCTTAGGCCCCATGCCAAAATAAATCAGGTTCTCCCAGTAATAAGACGCCAGCAAAAAGGTAACCGGTACGCCTGCATCAATAAAATATTGATCGGCTTCTCCCTTGCCGTCAAAGTGGGGAACTTTATATTTACCGTGCAGTGTTGGTATGCTTTCATCTTCCAGCGGAACGAATTTTCTTACATCTTCAAGGGTTGACCATATTACATGTTTCAGGCCGGCATGTTTTGCTGCCATTGCCATGTTTTTGGCTTCAGCCATTTCTTTTTCGGGCGAAAAATGTTCCCAGAAAAATGTTACAAAATAAGCACCGTGTGCACCTTCCAAAGTCTTTTTTAAACTCTCTACATCATCCACATCACCGGCAACAACTTCGGCACCTAATGCGGCCAGTTCTTTGGCTTTGTCTGAGCTAACATTACGTGTAACTGCACGTACTGAAAACTCGCTGTTCTGGTCGTTAAGAATGGCATGGACCAGACCACCGCCCTGCGCACCTGTGGCGCCAAATACTACGATTATTTTCTTCTGAGACATAAACGATTGTTTATTGATTAAGAATACGAGGAAGACTAAATTATGCGATTAAATGGTATCTGCAATATGGATGGCTTTAAAAATTGAGTAAGAAGCGTTGACGGATGACTAAGGAGTGATGGCTTGTCCTGGCCACATCAAAAACCGTGGGAAACTTAAAAGGGCAGGGTCAATAAAATATAAACTTCTTTCTAAACATTTCTTCAGGCAACCCTACCCAACTCATTTTCTTCTGTATTAACCATTAATGCTTCAGGCTGTTTACCAGGTTTATATAGGCTTCCTGCGCTTCATCTGTCCTTTTTCCCTTCAACAAAGTCCACGCTTCATATTTGGCTTTGGCAACAAAGTCAAAAGGATTAGAAGGTGCTTCGCCACTTACATCTCCATCTGTAGCCTGCTTGTATAATGAATAGAGTTGAAGCAGCATGTCGTTCGAAGGCTTTTCAGGTAACTGTTTACTGTCAATAACTGCCTGTTGAAATAGTGAAGTGGATGCCATGAGCTGTATTTAGTTTTCAAAAATAAGTAATAGAATCAGATCGAATGAAAGGTATTGTTGCCAGGTGCATTCCAAATTCCTCCTGCTCTGGGCGCCACAAAAGCAGTATATACAAACCATTGCAAATAAATTAGTTGAAGATGGTGTAGATATAATTGTCGCGACTTAATGGGGACCCGTTGTTGGTCAGGCGACCGCCAACGGCCTGCTGCGCCGCTGTTGGTCGCCTGACCAACAGCTACAATTTGGGATTTTGAATAAACAATCCTACTTATCAATGTCCAGTTTTTGATGGGGCAAGGCTTGTTGG
>JAJAYD010000045.1 GCA_026786345.1 Chitinophagaceae bacterium | reverse complement strand
GGTGAACAGCGGGGTTGGAAATTACCGGCCAAAGCAAATAAATATACTTACACGGCAGGGGCAAAACATAGTACTTGTTGTAAAAGGGTTGTACTTACTATACGAGGTGAGGTATGTTTTCAGATTTAAAAAAGGAAGAAAGATTGTTAAAATATTTAAAAACCAATTAGTATAATAAAACTATAATAAATGGTAGCTCTCGTTGCCTTTGTGTTGCATTGCGCTTGCATATATTCTACTAATGATTATAAAATTTAGGTCAGGTGTATAGTTTTCGTTGTAGGTAATTGAAGCATTAGTACTGAATTCATTTTTTTGTTCAGCCGGGAGTGTTTGCCAATACATTATAGTATTTAATAGATCATCAGCATCTCCGGCTTTAAAATGCAATCCGTTATAGTTATTTGTAATCATAGTTTGCATTGCGCCAATATTAGAAGCAATTACGGGAGTGCCACATGCAAATGCTTCTATGATCGTTAGCGGCATTCCCTCAAACCACACCGACGGAAAGATAAGAGCAGATGATTGTGCCATTAAATCTGAAATAGCTTCCTTACCTAACTTGCCAACGTATTGTATATTGGAATGATGTTGTACTGCCGTAGCAACATGGTCCTTAAGAGGGCCATCACCTGCAATTACCAAAGAGAGGTTACTTGTACTGAATGCTTTTAATAAAATGTCAATCCCTTTTTCGTTGGAAAGCCGGCCAACATATAGAAAGTAATTGCCTTCATGTTTAGCTTTTTTTAAAAAAGGACTACAAAAATTTGCCTTTACAACCACCTGATCAATTGTAAAACCTAATGATGATTTAAGAAACAATTTTTTGGAATGCTTCTGCAAAACTATCAGCTTCGCACACTGCTTCCAGGTACCCGATATCTTGTGCATGTATACAGAGAGTGCCGACCAGAAAGTTACAAGTTTTGAATTTTTATAGACCCCAAGCTTTACCGCTTTCCATGGAAATGTATGCTTTAGAGAATTTGTAAAAATGGCGCCGTTATAAAACAAAGTTGCAGAAGGACACAACAACCTGTAATTGTGTAGTGTCATTACAAACGGAACATTGCATTTCTTAATGGCATAGATTACAGACGCCGAGCCCGCAAAATGCAGGTTGTGTATATGTACTACATCAGGCTTAAATTCATTTACCTTTCTGATAGTTTTTTTATAAGATCGAAAATTAAATGGCAACTGTAATAAACTGGCAGCTACGTCACCCGCATTGCTAAAGGCTAAGAGATCTACAGTAACGGCATGAGATCGTAACAAGTTGATTTCTTCTTCGACAACAGTATCCTCGCCTCCTCTGAATTTGTAGGAAGTATGTACAAATAAAACCCTCATTGCTATCAGTTTACAGCTTACTACATTCTGCGCTTCGTCTGCACAATATTTACCACAATCACGAAGTAAGTTTTATAACAGTATTAATTATTTTTCTTGAAGCAAGTGAGGGCAGGCTGTAAGGCTTTCTTAATTCGCGCTGTAGATAGGGCACCTCATAATTTGCCAAACAAAAATTAAACGTACGTTGATACCCATCATCAAGTGTGGTTTTCAAATAATCCAACCCAAATGTATTTGTTGACTCTTTATCAAAACCTATGTTATGCCCTTTGGAAATAATTGGATAAATAACTTTTAAATTGTTGACAGCAACATGGACTTGCATTTGAATATCCCAGGTTGAAATAACACCTTTTATCTGTTTGGAAACCATCCTTGACAAATCTTTGCCCTCACTATTTAAATTAAAAATAAAACCCGGAGTACGCATGCATTCCTCCAGGTATTCCTTTTCAAAATGTACATTTTTTACCCTGTTACTCCAGCTTGCCCATCCATAAGAACAAAATCTTTTGTGAACAATCGAATCAAACTCATAATCCCTGACGTTAATAGGAAAGCAAAACCCGGTAATACAAAAAACAGAAGGATCGTTCTTATAAAATTCTAATCCGCTTAATAAATAACTTATGTAGTTGGGTGTAACAACAAGATCGTCCTCCACAACAATAAAACGCTCATAGTTTTCGCAAAGCCAGGTAATACCTTGTTTAAAATTTGGCCCGGTACTTACATTTTTTTCATGGTACTTTTTCTGAATGCTTCTAAACCCCGTTAAAGAGTCAATGTATTTACGGGTATCCATTACACCTTCAAAATCGTTCGCTCCTTTTGGGCCGTCGCAAAAGAACACCACATCCATATTAGCGCATTCAGGGTTATGCAACAATGCCTCTACCGATCGTTTTAATTTTACAGCCCTCTTATAACAAAAAACTGCAATGATGGTTTTATCATCCATTTTCTAACGGTTTAAAATTGATGGATTAGCTGGTGAGTTATTTTTAAATGCATCCCATAAAAAAGGGAAGAAAGTTTTAAGCCAAAGCTTCAAAAAGGCAACTGGATAAGATAAAGGAAAATGTCGCCTGATAAATAAGAGATATTCATGGTAAGCCAACCCTTTTGGACTTTTCAGGTATTTAATCCTTTCTTTCAAAGGTAGCTTATCACCCTTCCAGTTGTTGCCATGATCGTCTACACAACTACCCAAAAAGCCCGGAGCTACAACCACTCTAAACCCGGCTTTCTTTGCTTTCAAAGTATAATCATAATCAGCAAGACCGTGTGTATAATCTTTGGATAAAATACCTATAGAATTGACGATGTATTTTGGAACCAACATAATGTTTGCATTAGCAAAATCACAATCAGTTGCTGTCGCCGGAGCTTCAATTTTTTCGCTTTTCCATTGGGTTTTTGATGTAAGCCTGCTACCACCGTATGATGTTTTGCCTGTGTGTTCATTTACCGTACTGCCTACGCATATAACCGGGTCTGTATATTTTTCTACAGAGCTAAGCAAGGTTATTATTGCATGGTCAGTCAGTAAAGTATCGTCATTGATCAGAAGGTAAAAATCAGCATTGGATGCCAACGCTTTCTCCCACGTAAAACGCATCCCTCCGGCCCAAAACAGGGAACCCGAACCTTTATAAAGTTTCACATCAGGAAATTGTTCTTTAACGGCTTCGCTGGTGCCATCTGTAGATCCGTCATCGGTAAGAAAAATCTCCAACCTTACCAACGGTTTCAATTGCTGGCTATGCAATCTCTTAAGACAGTCGATTGTTTTTTGCCTGCGGTTGTAAACAGTTATCAATATGGCTATATGATCGTACGAATTCATTTTATTTAAAAAGTGCTGCCACAACGGGCACTTTACGAAAGCGCTTTTTAACGGCGCGGTAATAGCTTGTGGTATAGTATTGAAATCTTCTTTTTACGGGTAAATTTGGAATGCCCAATTCCTTTTGCACAAGTTTTAAAAAGGTTAACTCCGGAAGATTTTTGCCAAAGCCTGTTAAATTAATGAGTCGCTCATATAATCTATGAAGGCCATACGTTTTTTCAGCAGGTAAATGCCAGATAAACAAATCTATATCAGTCGCTCTCACCTCCCGGTAGAACAATGGATTTGTCCAAATACGTCGCATATAAATATTATTCTTAAAAGCCCTGAAACCGTTTTTAAAATATAGATAACTGAGGGTATGCGCTTCCTCATTAAACTTTAATTTACCCCCTAAGTTTCTTTGCAGTAATACGGGCCAGAGTTGTGTAAAGTCAGCCGAAAATTTATTGATGTTGGCAACATTACTCAATAAAAATTCTCCCAGGTGATATGATGGGAGTTCGTTGATCGGTTGTTGGGTTAAGTCTTCATACAAACTTCTCATATCATTACGGCTAAGCCCATTTATTTTATAATCCGGTTTTACTTCATCTTCAAACGAAATAAAGCCACCATTCAATTCTGCCTGGTTAAAAAGAGGCTCAACCGGTTTTAAGAAAATGCAATCTGAATCTAAAATCAGAAATTGATCCATCAGATTTTTATTAGCTTCAGATATGTGTTCTAAAATTGAAAACTCATAAAACTGGTTTTGAAAGCGGCCATAGTAGCCTTTAGGCGTTTTATATTTAAAATCTGTTGTTACAATATCTACATTCAATTCATTCAGTACATCCGCTGCCTTTCTTCCATCTATTTCGGGTAAAGATTTTACATTGGTAAAAAAAACATGACGCTGGTGTTTATTAAATCTCCTGCTGGTTATAAAGAACAGGAAAATACATCGCCAGTAAATATCCTGGTGGCTTTGGGAGGAAGACAATTGGCCGGTTTGTGGAAATATACTTTCTTCCCCTTTATCATCAGCGCAAAACCAGGTGCATATATGGTTCATTGTTTATTAGGCTCTTTATAAATGTTAGCTCTCAAGAGCGTGTTCGGCCAAATCATACCTTGAAAATTTTGGTGAATTTATTATTGTGTCTGGTATCTCAGCAATTTCCTGGTATTGCTGTTTTAAATCATCCTTTTCAAGGTAATACAAACACAATCCAACGTGACCCCAAAAAACAATCTGTGGTACAT
>JAJAYD010000044.1 GCA_026786345.1 Chitinophagaceae bacterium | reverse complement strand
TACCTACTGCACCCGACAGTATGCCGCCCTTGTTCTTTACTTCATCAGCAAAACCAACCTGGTAACCGGGCTTTGGTTGTATAACTGCATTCGATGCCAACCCACCCGACCAACAGTCTATCAGATCAATTCCCTGGGACTTCATTATTTGAGCAAGCCTAATCGAATCTTCAATGGTCCATCCTCCTTCAATCCAGTCCGAAGCAGAAATTCTTAAAAATAATGGATACTCTTTTGGCCAGTGTGCCTGTACAGCTTCAGTTACCTCCAGCAAAAACCGCATGCGGTTATCGAACGAGCCACCATATTCATCTGTTCGGTGGTTGCTTAAAGGCGAGAGAAACTCATTGATGAGGTAACCATGAGCCCCATGAATTTCAACTACTTTAAAACCGGCCTTTACCGCCCTTTTGGTGGCCTCTGCAAAGTCGTTGATAACCTTTTCGATATCCGCTTTGTCCATGGCAACAGGTGTATCATATTCCTCAGAAAATGCTATAGGGCTGGGAGCTACGGTTTTCCAGCCACCGGCCTCGGGTAGCAGCAAATCGCCACCTTTCCAGGGTTGGGTATGACTGGCTTTTCTACCTGCATGCGCCAACTGTATACCTGCTATTGAATCGTGTGCGTGTATAAAATCGGTGATGCGTTTTAGAAATGGGATATGTTCATCTTTCCATATACCAAGATCATGTGGCGTAATACGACCCTCGGGCGAAACCGCTGTTGCCTCTGCAATTACCAGGGCAGCTCCACCTATTGCTCTGCTACCAAGGTGCACCAGGTGCCAGTCGTTGGCAAAACCATCTTCACTTGAGTATTCGCACATGGGCGACACTACAATCCTGTTCTTAAATTCTATTTCTCTTATCTTAAGCGGACTAAATAAATCGGGCATGATAAAAACTTTATTGAGTTGAGCTGGCACATGCTGTGCTTCCTCTTTTACTGATCAAATTATTGGTGAAATCCCCTGGCTTATTTTGCAGCTTTTTGAACGTACATATTATCCTTCTTATTTACATCCGGCACATAGAGGCTACCCAACTCAAGGTTCTTCACAATAGCCTTTGCTTTGAATTTTATAGTCGTTATTTTATTTCCCTTTTCCCATACCGAAATATTCTTATGAACATTTTCCTTTGTGCCATCCGTATACGATATAGTTAGATCTATCGGTACAGGCTTAGTTCCCTTTGAAGTAATTATAAGAGTGTAGTCGTTTGTTTTGTGAGTAACCTTTGAAATAGCCAGGTCAGGAAACCCACTATCAAAAAACCATTTTTTCCAAAACCAGTTTAGGTTTTTGCCTGCGGCGAAGTTGATGCAGTTGAAAAAATCGTAAGGCACTGGGTGTTTGCCCTGCCATTGTGTAATGTAATAATGCAGGGCTTTTGTAAAAAGGCTGTCGCCAAGAAGATCTTTTACAAAAAGATAACCCATTGCAGGTTTAGGGTAAGAATTTAAAAACAAGGCCTCGTTAAACAACTGGGTTGTGGGGGTTATAATAGGAAGGTCTATCTCTTTGCCTGCTGCTTTTTCGTATGGCCTCATACCATATTCATCTTTAATGGTTGTATCTATTAATGGCGATATCAGCCATTCTCCCAAAGTAGCCCAACCCTCGTCCATCCACCCATATTTGGTTTCGTTGGTGCCCATGTAAAAAGGAAACATGGTGTGAAATATCTCGTGGTCAGTGAGGGTAATAGCATCTTCACGATTGTCAACCGGGTTGTCATTTACCATCATAGGGTATTCCATTTGGTCGAGGCCATCGAACACCGTTTCGTGCGGGTAGGGAAAAGGCCATTTAGGAAACTGGTGACTCATGGCATAAACAGTCTGCCGTGCAAAATCAATTACTTCATAAAAATCTTTATGCGCAGGATTGAAGGCAACATCAACCCTTGTGCGACGATTGGTTGTAGAATCAACCACTACGCTGGTGGCTTTCCATAAATAATGGTCGCTGACAGCGAATACAAAATCGGTTACATTGGCAGCATTGAACTTCCAGGTATTGATGGCATTGGTAGCCGTATAGTTTTTGTTTACGAGGTCAACGGAGTCAATAATGTTTATTACCTCGTTGCTTGTTTCTGCAAGTGCAATACGGTCGCAAATATTTGTTGCAAATACATCTTTACAGTTTGCAAGATCGCCTGTTGCCCAAACAGCAAAACCTTTTGGCACCGAAATGCTTACGTTGAAATTGCAAAAGTCGTTATAGAATTCCTGTGGGCCGAGGTAGGGATTTTTATTCCACCCATCAATGTCGTCGTACACAGCTATGCGTGGAAAAAAGTAAGCTATAAAAGCTGCTCCTTCGTCTATCTTACCTGTACGGTTGTGCGAACCCTTGTTTAAAGTATAATGGTATTGAATGTTAAACGAAACAGACTGGTGAGGCAATAGTGTTTGGCCTGGAACACTCATATTGGTTCCATCTATTTTTGGTGAGGTTTCCGGTATTGCACCCGCTATTTTTAAAGTGTCTATGATAAGTCCTTCACTTAAATCGGCTGGCGAAATTTTAGTTAAGGTGATGGAGCCTTTTTTATAAAGGTTAGGGTAGAGTTTAAACCAGATTTCGTGTAAAGTATCCGGGCTGTTGTTGGTATAATCTATTTGTACGTTCCCATTAAGCAAACGCGTACCCGGGTCAAACGATACATCTATTTTATAAATAGCGGTGTTTTGCCAATAGTTTTTGCCGGGCGTTCCCAATGTTGTTCGGGTACCATTGTCGTATGTTGTTTGAATGTTCCGTGGAATGTATAGGTTAGTTTGAGCAGGTAAGGTAACCGTACACAGTAACAGCAACGAGAAAAGTAATTTTATCATCAGATCTTTATATCATTAAAATTTTTCTGCAACCAATCGCAATGGTTCAATGGTATCAAATGGTTGAAGTATTGTTGCAAAAGTACTGGAGGAGACAAAAATGGAACACAAAAAACTTACCGTTTAACTTTCATCACCACCTTTTTAACCATCATTGGTTCAAAGGCTCTTACTTCGGGTTGATGAATATCTGTAGGATAAAATATGATGAACATGCCGGCTTCCAATTGCAAGTAGTTCATTTTTTCCCTGTAAAAGGATACATCATTTGCTTCGTCATATTCAGTTACCGGCAATCGATGCATTAACGGTGCATATCCAAATAATTCAATGCCCTTAACTACAAATTGAATGTCTGTAAATTTTACATGCGCCTCTGGTTGACACTCACCTTTATCTTTCGTTTCAAACTCGTTTACAATTGCATAAATTTCATTTTCCACTATAGTGTATTTACCGGGGGCTACTGTTTCAAAATCTGTGGTGTCTAAATACTCCAATGCCTTTTTCATGTTGACCCCAAGTCCTGTATACAATCTATAATTATCTATTGTGTCTGTTACCATGGCTAAGCTTTAAGAGTTATAAATCTATTAATTATATTTACCTGTCCAAAAAAAAGGATCTTATGACAAGGGAAGAAAAGTTTATGGCTGAAGCAATTGAACTATCGCGTAAAGGGATTGAAGGCAACGAAGGCGGGCCATTTGGTTGTGTAATCGTACGTGGAGAAGAAGTGGTTGGCAGGGGAAACAATAAGGTAACAAGCACCAACGATCCAACGGCGCATGCAGAGGTGGTTGCCATAAGAGATGCCTGCAAAAACCTTGGTTTGTTTCACTTAAACGACTGTGAAGTATATACCTCGTGCGAGCCTTGCCCTATGTGTATGGGGGCTATATATTGGGCACGGCCTAAGATAGTTTATTATGCAAATAATCGCAACGACGCTGCAGCAATAGGCTTTGATGATTCTTTTATTTATGATGAATTGAGCTGCGATCTGCACCAGCGAAAAATCAAGTTCATTCCATTGTTGAGAGTGGAGGCTATAACCGTTTTTGAAAAATGGAAAATCAAGAACGATAAGGTTGCGTATTAACCAAATACTTTGCCCAAGCCTTCAAACCAATTTTCATTTAGGCTGCAATGGCCCAATAAAACCCATTACCCATCATTATGTTCACAGTAGAACAGCTTGTTGCTTTTTATAAGCTTGAGCCGCATCCTGAAGGAGGATTTTATAAAGAAACCTATCGCTCCAAAGAAACTATTGAACAGGCAGGATTGCCGCAAAGATTTAGCGGTGACCGATCTTTTTCGACAGCCATTTATTTTCTGTTACCTGCCGGGCATTTCTCCGCTTTTCATAGAATACAAAGCGATGAGCTTTGGCATTTTTATGCAGGGGAGCCTTTGCATATTTATGTTATAAATGAACAAGGAAAGAGCAGCATCATAACATTAGGTGCAGATATTTTGAAAGGAGAAACCATGCAGGCTGTGGTTGTTGCAGGCTGTTGGTTTGCCAGCAGGCCGGTTAACAATACCGGTTATAGTTTTGTGGGTTGTACTGTGTCGCCTGGTTTTGACTTTGCCGATTTTGAGCTTGCAAAAACATCCGAGCTAATGCAATTGTACCCGCAACACGGAGAATTGATTCAATCTTTGTGCAGGCAGTAATTTTTTATGCTGTGTTATTGATTTAACAGGTGCAGATGTATAATGAAATAACCCATAACACAAATGGCCAACAGAACAATGGCAGCAATCAATATCCAGGGATGTTTGGCAAGTACTCTCTTTTGTTTGCGTTGTTTTTTTAACGCCAGTTGTTGCTGAAGGTTCTTATTGAGTTGTTGTACATATTGATTCAACTGTTGTTTATCAGCCAAAGCATTCAGTCCTTCCACTGCATCGTTTACAAAAACTGAATCCACTGTTTTTTTCTCAAACTCATGCTTTTCATCGTCCGACAATTCATCTTTCAAATAATGCATCAGTTCATCACCAGCAGCTTGTTCTTCCTTATCCCATAATATGTCTTTCCAATCAGCCATACCTTGTTTTAAGTTTTTTTTCTACAAATATTTTTAAGTTCCTTTTGCCATTCTGAATAGAGCTTTTAACCTGTAAAATGCTAAAACCCGTAGTGGACGATATTTGGTGGTATGTTTTCTTTTGCAGGTAAAATAAAGTTACACATTGTTTCTGCTCCTCATTCAAATGGAGCAGCCCCTCTTCAATATAGGTAAGGGTAATATCTTTATCAACCAACTCATGTAGGT
>JAJAYD010000043.1 GCA_026786345.1 Chitinophagaceae bacterium | reverse complement strand
GGTAATAGAAACAGTCAATGGGCTCTCCAGCAAGGCATCTATTTTTTTAGAGAACACAGCTCCTAATACCAAAGCGGGTATCACCGCAACCATCAGCTTCACATAAAAATTTAACCGGTTAAGCGCAAAGAATTTCTTCCAGTATAATACCACCACAGAAAGTATGGCGCCCAACTGTATGGCTATTTCAAAAAGCTTGGTAAAATCATCCTTGGCAATACCCAGAATAGAACTGGTTATAATCATATGGCCAGTAGAGGAGATGGGCAGGAATTCGGTTACGCCTTCTACGATGGCGATCACAATGGCTTCGAAAAGGGTCATGTTAGTTAGGAGTTAGGAGTTAGGAGTTAGGAGTTTGGAGTTTGGAGTTTGGAGTTTGGAGTTTGGAGTTTGGAGCCGGGAGATGGGAATTGGGGGATCATCAAAATTTATCGGGTTTATAAATCATCTACCTTTTTTATAAGCCAGTAAATCCCTATAGTATCCCTTAGCTAGGTCTTTTTAACCCGGATTTTGCAGTTGATATCGTAATGAGGGTTTCAAATGCAATACAGATAAGGGTTTCAGGCTATTTTGTGGATAAAGAAATAGTAAACTATTTTGAATTCAAAAAATGTTCTGACAGGCTTATCTGTGAATTAGTTGGAAGCCGTTATAAATTTTCAATTGCAAAATCCGGGTTTAATTTATTTTACATCCAAACTCATGCCTCCCGATCCCTTGAGTCCCCGACTCCGATCTTCAGGCTCTTGTTTACGCCTGCGCCGTTGGCCCTCCAAAATTAAAAGGTATCTCCACTGCTTCCATATCCTGTATGGTGCCATTGGCCGTTTCAAATTTCTTTACGTTATCTACCATTGCCTTCATGAATCTTTTAGCATGAAAAGGTGTTAATATAATACGGCTTTTAACTTTACTTTTTGGTGTACCAGGCATTACGTTTACAAAATCAATTACAAACTCAGCATGGCTGTGGGTTATTATTGCAAGATTTGCATATTGGCCTTCTGAAACTTCCTCCGAAATTTCTATATTAATTTGAGCGGGGTTTTCAATATTTTCCATTTTTTCAGCAAAGATAAAAAAAAGGAGTATCTGTAATGCTATTCCTTTAAGCTTTTCCAAAACTTTGCAAATGCAGGTAGAAAACCACCGACAAATTATAAATTGCTTTACACATAGGCTTCGGACAATTTAATAAATAAAGCTGGTATTACAAACGGTTCAGCAAACCTGCCCCTCACAGCGTTTCATCAGGCAGGGCTTAATGTACAATTTGTTTAAGAAAAAAAAAGGCTACCATTAAATGGCAGCCCCTTTTTTATCTCAAATTATATATTACAGTTTGGTTAAAACCTCGTATATGATACGATCATTACCTACACCACCAGGTTGGTTGTTATATGTCCACAACAAAATAAATCTTTTGTTTACAGGATCATAAGTTTTTTGGAACCAACGTATGTTAGATATACCTCCTTCAAAAGATGGGGTTAAAGTAACATTTATATTTGTAATAACAGTAACAGCAGGATCAACTTCCAAAGTATAATCACGATCTGTACCTGCTCCCAGATTTGCTACGTAAACACGTGTTTTTGTAGGTGTAACCGGTGCAATAAACTTAGGACTGGGTATTGCGGCAAAATTATAATTAGCAGGTATTGCCAATGCCATAGGGTATACCCAACCAGGTTGTGGTGCCCATCCCTGATCGCCGGTTACAGTACAATTATAACGGCCACCGGCAGTTAAAGCATAAGAACCAGCTAATGGGTTACCTATGAAGTGAAAATATGCTGTACCAGTACCCGGTGCTTTTACGGTACCTGCAACTGCGCCAGTAATTGATTTAATGGTAATTGGAATCATAAAGTTTTTAGACCCATCAATCATGCTTGGGTTAAAAATTATCTTGAAAGTACTGGAAACAGTTTGATTAGCAGGAATTATAACTGTTTGTGTGGGAAAGGTGTAAGCACTTGCCGGTAAAACAAGATATTTCTTTAGCGGATCTGTCTGCGTTGCATTATAAGCAGCTACTGCAGCAACGTCAACCTCAACTACTACTTTAATATCCTCACTTGAAACTGATCCAGCTACATACTCTAAATTTAAATTTAAAGTTTCTGATGTACTGGACGGGTTAAATGCAAGATTAGCTGCGTCAAAACCTGATGCTAAACCACCGTAAGTCTGAATCTTGATAATCTTCTGTCCTCCATCGCCTATTGGTTCGTAAACCACCGCTTTTTTACACGAGGCAAAAAAGAATAAGCCACTAACTACTGTTGCGGTTATTATACTTAATTTTTTCATAATTGTTTATTTTTTATAATGTTTTTTTTAATTTTTATTGATCCCACCAAACTCTGGAATCTTGCTTATCACCTCCCGGAAGCCTTGCAACAGCCAAAGCCAATTGAGCTGCGTTGGTAGCAATTTCGTTAACACCGTAAACATATCTACGTGGAATTTGACCACCTGCATTTGTTGCAAAACGGGTAGGTTTTAAATCGGGCACACCGGTTCTTCTCCATTCTGCCCAACCTGCATTACCATTTGGATAAGTAGCCAACCACCGTTGTAACTGAATACGCTTGATAGCTGTAGGGGTTAATGCATTTTGTGATGCAGGAATAGCATCCCATGGAGCAGCATTCTGGCCAATATTGGCAACACCACTACCTGAGATGTAATTGGCTGGACCAGTTGTTAAATAGGTACCAGGCAATGTAACGCCCCACTCAGCAAACGATGCAGCAACACCAGCCTCATATGCGTCTTTGGCAATGCCATTTGTAGCCCATCCTCTTTCCAGTCCTTCTGCCCATGCCAATAAAGATTGAGAAGCACCTATAACAACAACAGGAGATGTCTCTGTTCTTTTAGAAGTAGCTAATACCCTACCTTGACCGTTTCCGATTGCATTGGTAAATGTAATAGAAAGATCTCTTGTTAAACCATAAGGAAAACCAGGCCCTGGAGTAGCAAATGCAGTACCCCTTGTATCACCTAACCCGCTTAAGCAATCTGTAACTGTTTTGCTGATAGCATAGTCATCTCTTGTGAAATAGGTTACAAACCATGGATTTTGAAATACAGTGCCCTGAGGACCGCCCGGATGTGTAATTGAAAAATTATCTGAATTGCTTATAATAATACCCAAACTATTAGTAACAGCAGCATTAAACTCCGCTTGCGCTAAGGCCGGTGCTTTTTTCGACAGCCTTAAAGCAGCTATCATGCGTATTGTGTTTGCTAATTTTCTCCATTTAGTTGTATTTCCACCGAAAACAATATCACCAACTACAGGAGCAGATGTGGTACCTAAGTCAGTGCCGGCACTTTTTAAATCAGCAAATATCCCTTTGTATATATCCATTTGCTCATCATACTTAGGTGCTAAATTACCAGCACCCTGAAGCGCTTCGCTGTAAGGTACATCACCCCATCTGTCGGTTATAGTCAGGAAAATATATGACTTTATTACTTTTGCAATTGCTTTGTAGTGCATTGAAGCATTTGCACTATTAATAATTGACTGCAAATCCATCAACGCACCACTGTAAAGACCGCCAGACTCAAGCTGCGGTAAAGAATATAAAGATGCATCTGTGTACTGCGTTTCTGCTGCATACTGGCAATACAAAAATGAACGGGTACTTGCAGCCAGGCCAGGCAGAGAAGACTCTGCACTGGTTAAATAGGATGCTGGTAAAGGCTGCGCCACATCCGGGTTTATGTTTAAATCTCCAAAATCGTCAATTTTAGCACAGCCGGCAAACGTGGTTGCCATAGCACCCATTATTACCAGTGTTTTTAAATTATTTTTAATCATTTTCATCTTAAATAAATTTAATAGTTAATTATTAGAATCCTAATTTCAGGTTTACACCCATTGATCTTGTACCTGGAAATTGTCCATCTTCGCCATAAACATTACTAATTTCTGAAGGATCAAAATCTCTGGTTTTGCTATAAATCAAGAAAGGATTACGGCTTACTACTGAAAATACAGCATTTTTTATATACTTACCAATTCCTAACCTTTCTACTGGTATTCTGTAACCAAGGCTTAATTCTCTCATTTTTACAAAAGTAAGGTCTTGTATAAACGGTTCAGCTATGCTTGCATTTCTAAACTGTTGAAAGTAAGGCTGGGCTTCAACATAATAGTCAACTGCTTTACCGGTTGTTGCATCTACACCAAATACGTGTACACCACCACCATCAGCAACATCATCGCGAACAGAATTTCCTTTATCATTTAAAACTGCAGTTTGAGAAGTTAAACCAGAGAATGTACCCCAATGATCTGATAACGAGAAGAATTTACCACCATAAGAGAAATCTATATTACAGTTAATAGTAAAGTTCTTAAATAATGTTAAGGTATTTTGTACACCACCTGTGTAATCAGGTAAAGCACTACCAAATTTAGTTTCTGCCTGTCTGATGAATTTACCACCCGGATCACCTGTTACAGGGTTAGGGGTAGTTAACATCGGAGTTCCACTTGCATCACGCTTGATACCTCCACCAAATAGCTGGCCCCAGGATTCTCCAACCTCACTAACTGTGTAAGCTGCTGAACTTCCAGAGAACGCACCATTTGCAGAAGTTAAACGGGTTATGCCCGGATAAATTGAAATGATTTTGTTTTCCAATAATTTACCCCATGTTCCGCTGATATTCCAATCCAAGTTTTTAGTACGAACGGGAACGATAAACGCCTGAACATCTATACCCTTTTTAGACAGTTCTCCTGAATTAAGCCTTAAACCAGTGTACCCGATTTGTGCAGGTGTTGTTACAGTTACAGGGAAGGCTTTATTTTTTCTATCCCAATAAGTTACATTAAAACCAAAACGGTTTTTAGCAAAACGCATTTCCAAACCTATCTCTTTTTCATTGTTGGTAGCACCTTTTAAACTCGGATTTATCAAAACATTAGGTTCTGGTATAAGAAAATTACCGGGAGTCCATTGATTTGCATTTTGAAGATAAGCTAAATTCAAATCAAAAATACCAAGTGCATTCAATATCTGGCCATAAGAACCTCTTATTTTACCATAGCTGATAAAAGGTACAACATTCTTAATTAAATCACTAAATACAAAGGATGCACCTACCGATTTAGTTTCAATGAATTTTCCTTTGGGAGAGGTTGAAATGTAATCTCTTCTGTAAGAACCTTCAACAAACAAAAAGTTGCGGAAACCAACATCACCACGAACAAACACACTTCTGCGCAATGATTGCTCTCTTGGGTTTGTATTAGCAAGGGCTGGAATTGAACGGCCAAAAATAACCGGATTTACAGAATTTGTGAGAGAATATATATTAGGTACGTTTAACCCACCTGAAGTGCTGATATCAGTTCTTACAAGTTTGGTTCTATATATATCAAAACCTCCAACAAGATTTACAGCAAAGCTTTTGTATTTTTTGCTGTAGGTTACTAAACCTTCATAGTTTTGTCTGTCGCTTCTGCTATGGCCAACCTGGTACTTAGCAATAATACCAGTTTGTAATCCACTTCTTTGAAGATCGCTGGAGATTCTACTATCAGAGTTTATATCTAACTGATTTTTACGGTAGGTTGCTTTAATTTTTAAATCGCTTGTGAGCTTATAAGTAAGCGATATGTCTCCTGAAATCCTGTCCCTTCTATCCTGGTTATTTACCTGATCAAAGTATGAATAATAATTATACCAGTAATTTGCTGCATAAAATCCATTAGGGTTTGATGCTACATAGCCATTCGGGTTAATTCTTGGGTTCCAGGTAGCCAATACACCATCTGCTGTTCTTAATCCCCTTAATTCCTTCATAATGTTCATATCCAAATCCCGATGAAACCAAGAACCGAATGAACCAGTTGAGTTGTTAGCATAGCCATCATCATTTTCAGCCCTTCTGTCTTGTGCAATATAATTAATAGATGCTCCCAGAACAATTTTTGAAGTTACATCCAGTGTAGCATTCATATTAAGTGTATGGCGCTTTAAATATTCGGTTGGCACCAAACCTTTTTGATCTAAATTGGTATAAGACAACCTGAAATTTAAGTTATCGGTAGCTTTAGAAAAACTTACGTTATTGAGTTTTGTAACGCCGGTATTATAAAAATCACGGTTATTTGTTGGCTGAGGTAATAATTTAGTTGTTTGGAAAGAACGTTCATGACCACCATACCATGCGTACCATGGAGCATATTCCTGTCCCATCATTCTTGGTCCCCAGCTTGCATCATCTGTCAAATCATGATAAAATTTACCATCCAATGCTTTCCAACCTTCCGGATCGCCTGCTTTATAACGATACTGAGTAAGACTTTTATCAGCACCACCTGCATAGGTATTCTGGTAAGAAGGTGTTATATAAACTTCATCAAACTGAATACCGCTGTTAATTTCTACACCCAAATTTCCTGTGCCTTTTTTTGCTCTTTTTGTAGTAACAACAATTGCACCATTAGCACCATCCGGGCCAAATAAGGCAGCTGCGGCAGGGCCCTGCAATACAGAGATATCCTCAATGTCATCAGGATTGATGTCGTTTGAGCTTGGCATGATAGTTCCATCAACTACATATAAAGCACCAGAACCGGCACCCAAACCATTTTCACCACGTAAACGTACAGCAGTTTCTACACCTAATTTAGCTGCAGACTGGCTACGTACCTGTGCACCGGCTACTTTACCCGCAATTGCATTGTTAATATTGGGCTGGCGAATGGTGGTTAACTGATCTCCACTTACGTTTTGTACGTTTGATGCAACACTTCTTGCAGCACGTTTAGTACCAAAAGCGCCTGTTACCACAACTTCCTTTAAATCGGCAGTATTTGAACTTTCAAGTACTGTGTTTAATACATTTTGAGCACCAACCGGCACATCTGTTGTTTTAAAACTTGCACCTGATATTTCAAGTACAGCGCCGGTATTTACCCTAAGTGAATAGGCTCCATTTGCATCGGCCGAAACGCCCGTTTGAGTGCCTTTAACTTTTACAGAAGCAAAAGAAACTGGATTACCGTTTGCATCAGTAACCTTACCGGTCACCACCCGGCTTTGGGCAAAGGCTAATACCCCACAGAGCATTAAC
Source organism: Chitinophagaceae bacterium (assembly GCA_026786345.1). Classification (GTDB taxonomy): domain Bacteria; phylum Bacteroidota; class Bacteroidia; order Chitinophagales; family Chitinophagaceae; genus Segetibacter. The sequence continues at coordinate 182 of JAJAYD010000043.1, read as the reverse complement.
ATTGTAAACAGTGATAAAAATCTTCTCATGTGCATTTAATTAAGTTTAATGATGTGTAAAAATAGGGATAATTTCTTAACGTCAAAATAATGTTAAATTAATTTTCCCAAGTCTTATATCCCTTTTAAGGACAATAAGCAATTTTAAAAAGCTGCTTTAAGCTGAAATTTTTTAAAATTTAT
>JAJAYD010000042.1 GCA_026786345.1 Chitinophagaceae bacterium | reverse complement strand
TAGAGTTATTAGAAGGTAAAAAGAACGAAGCTAAGCAGCGTTTTGAAGCTGCCATCACCGCTTCAACCAAAAAGAAAAAGGAAGACATTGAAATATTGAATGCAATTGGCCGTGCAAACGCTGATGGTCCTTCAAATGTGGGTGATCCTTTATATGCAATTGAAAAGTTGAAAAGAGCTGCTGCACTTCAGCAGGAAGAAAAAGTTAAGAACCCTGAGATTTTCCTAAACATGGGTATTAACTACCTGAAGGCTGGTGGCGATAAATCAGGTGGCGATGCTTACGAAGCTTTTGGTAATGCAATTTCAGCCGATCCAAAGTATGCATTGGCAAATTTCAGATTAGGTAAAATATTCCAAAGCCAAAACAACAAGGAGAAGTTTGAAGAGTACTTCAATGCCGCTATTGCTGCTGATCCAACTTTTGCACCTTCATACCTTGAGTTGTATACCTATTACCAAAACAGGGACATCAACAAAGCAAGAGAATATCTTGATAAGTTTATTGCCAACAGCGATAAAGATTGTAATACCGATTTCTTCTACGCCGACTACCTGTTCCGTTCCGGTAAATACCAGGAATCAATTGACAAGGCCAAAGCAATGGAAAGTGGTGTTTGTAAAGATTACCCCCGTCTAAAAGTTTTGTATGCTTATAACTACGACAGGTTAGGCGATACGCTGCAAGCTAAATCAAACATTACTTCGTTTTTAAATACTGCCGCCCCCGAAAAAGTTCAGCCCGATGATTACTTGTTTGCTTCAGCTGTGTTAAAGAATATACAGGGAAGTGAAGAAGAAGCCATTACTTATTTGAAAAAAGCTTTGGATTTTGATACCAGCCGTAAAACGCGTTTTGTATACATGGATACCATTGCGTCGCTATACAAAAAAATGGGCAAAATGCCTGAGCGTTTAGAGTGGTTGCAAAAAAGTTATACTACCAATCCCAGTCCTTCAAACCTCGACATGTACAACATTGGAGATGCAGCTTATAATGCAGGCCAGTTAGATTTGGCCGATACCATGTTCAATAAATACAAAGGGGTTTACCCCGACCAGATATATGGTTACCTGGGTTTATCAAAATCGGCAATAGCCCGTGACAAGGATACTACTACTGGCAGTGCAGTACCACGAGTTACGGAGTATATAGATATGCTAAAGAAAACAGACCCGGTAAAATACAAGGGAATGATCGTACAGAATTACGGGTACCTTGTTTACGTTCATGCCAACGTTCAAAAAAATTATGAAGAATCTATAAAAGACCTTGAGGGTATTTTATCAGTTGATCCTGAAAACACTTATGCAAAAGGTACTATTGACCAAATTAAAAAAGTGATGAATGGCCCAACAAAAACTCCGGCTAGAACTCCTGCTAAAACTCCTGCTAAAACTCCGGCTAAGACACCAGCCAAGACACCGCCTGCAAAACCTGCTGGTAAATAGTCTTTAACGAATATCAATACTTACTCCCCTGGTTAGCCGGGGGAGTTTTTTATTTTTACAATCTATCACCAGCTGCTTATTTTTGTTGCTGAAACCTAATTACATGTTTTTACTTGATATCAGTAATGTAAACGACGTTAACTCTGCTTCCAATTACCTGCCCATAGGTATACAGTTGTTTTTTGCCATTGGATTTATAGGTGTGATGATGGGACTATCGCATGTGTTGGGCCCGAAGCGAAATACTACTGACAAACTACAAAACTTTGAAAGTGGTATTGAATCCGTAGGCAATGCCCGCCAGCCAATGGCGGTTAAGTATTTTTTAGTAGCTATTTTATTTGTGTTGTTCGATGTGGAAATCATTTTCTTTTACCCATACGCCGTAAACTTTCGCGAGCTGGGATGGAGCGGCTTTGGAGCTGTAGGTATGTTTGTTGGTTTTTTTCTGATCGGGTTTTACTACATACTTAAAAAAGGCGCCTTAAACTGGGAAGATTAATAGCTAAATAAATTCTATGGAATAGCTGCTCGTAGCAGCTTTTTTTATTTTCAGGCACACAGATAACATATTGAAACCGGTATACTAACTTTTTCTAACCGCGATTGACTTTTTAATAGATAAAAAAGCAACTTCGCAAGTTTACTGATGGTTCAATGATATTGAGGTGGTATGGGGTGTTAAAAGGCTAAATCAATTTCCAAAGTATAAGTCTCTTGCTGTACTTTTGCCGCAGTTATAAATCAAGGTAATTTATACTTTCAATAAGAACAAATTAGGTGCTTCTGTGGTTACTTCATAATACAAAATACCGAAGAAATATATGGCACGTCCCGTACGTTTTAATAATACAGTTAAAGAGTTAGAATCGCCGGAAGGATACATGGGTGACGGATTTATGGCCACCTCTTTTGATAAGGTAATTGGGATGGCCCGTAAAAATTCAATCTGGCCTTTACCGTTTGCTACCAGTTGCTGTGGAATTGAATTTATGGCCACCATGGGTTCTCATTACGACCTTTCCCGTTTTGGTGCGGAAAGGCTGGGTTTTTCTCCACGCCAATGCGATTTGCTAATGGTTATGGGAACCATTGCAAAAAAAATGGGTCCGATACTAAGGCAGGTTTATCTTCAAATGGCAGAGCCTCGCTGGGTAATGGCAGTAGGTGCCTGCGCTAGTTCAGGAGGCATATTTGATACTTACAGCGTTTTACAAGGTATTGACCAGGTTATTCCAGTAGATGTGTATGTTCCCGGATGTCCTCCAAGGCCTGAAGCAATCATTGATGGTTTTATGCAAATTCAGAGTCTTGTTGGTAGCGAAAGTATGCGTAGAAGAAACAGCGAGAAATACAAGGAGTTAATGGGCACTTATGCCATTCAATAATCAAAGGCTTATATTCATTTATCAGAATATATTTGAATCAACCAGATCCTAATGGCTTTAACAAACGACCAGATTATAATACGTTTACAAGATAAATTTGGCGACCAGATTTATAATGTTGAACAGCCATATGGCCTGCTTACATTCACAGCAAACAAAGATTTAAATCTTAAGGTTCTTCAGTTTTTATACAATGACGAGACGTTAAAATTTCAGTTTTTAACAGATTTGTGTGCAGTGCATTATCCTGAACAGGCAGGTGAAGAACTTGCGGTTGTTTATCACCTGCATAATTTAATCGACAATGTTCGTATCAGGTTCAAGGTGTACACCAATTCAAACAATCCCGACGTATTTACTGCTACCAATATTTTTGAAAGCGCAAACTGGATGGAACGGGAAACGTATGATTTTTATGGGGTAAATTTCATTGGTCATCCCAACCTTAAGCGGATATTGAATGTTGACGAAATGGACTATTTTCCGATGAGAAAGGAGTTTCCGTTAGAAGACCAGACCCGCACCGACAAAGATGATGAAATGTTTGGCCGAGGGGGTATTGGAAGTATTAATTAATAGGCTATCATCAGTTGAATATAAATTTCTATAAATGTCTCTTGCAGAATTACATGTAAAGCTTCCGGAAGGCAGTATTGAAAAACAGACAACTACACTCAACCTTGGGCCTACCCACCCGGCTACCCACGGCGTATTTCAAAATATATTGGAACTTGATGGCGAACGCATAGTTAACGCGGAACAAACGGTTGGTTACATTCACCGTGCTTTCGAAAAAATTGCAGAACATCGGCCGCTTTACCAAATTACCCCGCTTACCGATAGGTTAAATTATTGCAGCAGTCCAATTAATAACATGGGTTGGCATACCACCTGCGAAAAATTACTAGGCATAAAAATTCCAAAGCGAGTAGATTACCTCCGGGTAATTATTATGGAACTTGCCCGTATTTCAGATCACCTTATTTGTAATTCGGTAGTGGGTGTAGATACAGGTGCTTTTACCGGGTTTTTGTATGTAATGCAATACCGCGAGTTGATTTATGAAATTTATGAGGAAATATGCGGCAGCAGGTTAACAACCAGCATTGGACGTATTGGTGGGTTCGAACGCAATTTCAACGATATAGCCTTTAGAAAACTGGAAAAATTTTTAAAGGAATATCCTGATGTGCTTAGAGAGTTTGAAAAGCTTTTTAGTCGCAACCGTATTTTTATGGATCGAACACAAGGTGTAGGAGGTATATCAGGAGATCGTGCACTTAACTACGGATTTACTGGACCTAATCTTAGGGCAGCCGGCATCGATTACGATGTCAGGGTTCACTCGCCCTATAGCAGTTACGAAGATTTTACTTTTGAAATTCCTGTTGGCAAAACGGGTGACTGTTACGACCGGTTTTTAGTGCGTAACCAGGAGATGTGGCAAAGTTTAAGTATACTGGAACAGGCTTATAAAAAAGTACAGGAGTTTAAGGGTACCGATGCCGATGTTTTTCATGCCGATGTTCCTGAATATTATCTTCCTGAAAAAAAGGATGTTTATACCAAGATGGAAGCATTGATCTATCACTTTAAAATTATTATGGGCGAAACTGAAATCCCGGCTGGAGAAGTATATCATTCAGTTGAAGGTGGAAATGGTGAACTCGGTTTTTATTTAATTAGTGATGGTGGCAGATCGCCTTACCGTTTGCATTTCCGCAGACCTTGCTTCATTTACTACCAGGCATATTCTGAGTTAACAAAAGGAAGCATGTTAAGCGATGCTATCATAACTATGAGTTCTCTAAACCTGATTGCCGGAGAAATGGATGCTTAAAAAACTTTATGAACTGGTTTTGTTTCACATTAAATAATTGAAAAGAAGTTTGGGAATGGTATTACAATTTTCAGAGAAAAAACAGGCCGAGATACAGGAGATCATTAAAAGATATCCTGAAGGAAAACATAAAAGTGCGTTGATACCTGTATTGCATTTGGCACAGGAAGAATTTGGGGGTTGGCTGGATGTACCCGTGATGGATTATGTAGCAGAAGTTTTGAAAATAACGCCTATTGAAGTATATGAAGTAGCTACTTTTTACAGTATGTATAACATGAAGCCTGTAGGTAAATATCTTTTTGAAGTTTGCCAGACCGGTCCATGTATGCTTCGGGGAAGCGACCAGATTATAGATTATATCAAGAATAAATTAGGAATTAAAGTCGGCGAAACCACGCCTGATGGAATGTTTACTTTAAAAACAGTTGAATGTTTAGGCGCTTGTGGCTATGCCCCTGTGATGCAGTTGGGTAAAACTTATCGTGAACATTTAACGCCTGAAAAAGTTGATGCGATTATAGAGCAGTGCAGAATGATATCGTTCAATAATTAACTATTTTATTTGTATGCCGATATAATAATTTAAATTTTTATGGGAATAACCAACGCTATATTGACCGTTAGAGAACACCGCAAAGCCGAGAAAACAGCAGAGGTTGAATTCTTGGTGGATAGTGGTGCGGTATATAGTTTGGTTCCGGGTAAGATTTTGGATGAATTAGGTATTGAACCTTATAAGGAAATGAGTTTTTCATTAGCAGATGGCACCAGCATTAAAAGAAAAGTTAGTTCTGCCTATTTTGAATTTGAAGGAGAGGGCGGCCCGGCACCGGTGGTTTATGGCGAAGAAGGAGATACGGCTTTGCTGGGTGCCACAACCCTTGAGTCTATTGGTCTTGTTTTAAATCCTTTTACCAGAACCTTACACCCCATGAGGATGTTGATGGCAAATATTAAATAGTACAATGCCATCTTGTAAGGCATTTTAAGATGGCTAACAAAAAAACAAAAAACCCTGCGGGGATTAGGGAGTATGAAATTACTATTAGCAAACGAAAAGATTGACGGTATCCGGTTTTTTGATGCCTACAGAAAGAATGGTGGATATGCCGCTGTAGAAAAGGCCATAACAATGAGCCAGGGTGATATTGTGGAAGAAATAAAGAAAAGTGGTTTGCGTGGAAGGGGTGGAGCAGGCTTTCCTACAGGATTAAAGTGGAGTTTTTTGGCCAAGCCAGAAGGTATGAACCGCTATCTTGTTTGTAATGCAGATGAAAGTGAGCCCGGTACTTTTAAAGACCGTTACCTGATGGAGTTTATTCCTCATCTTTTAATCGAAGGATTAATCGTTTCTTCTTTTGCTTTGGGTAGTAGCAGAACTTACATTTATATAAGAGGCGAGTATGCCTGGATCGTGGATATATTGGAACAGGCTATTAGAGAGGCTGAGGAAAATGGCTTTTTAGGCAAGAATATCCTGGGCACAGGGTTCGACTGTAACATTTATGTACAACGTGGAGCCGGTGCCTATATTTGTGGCGAAGAGACTGCATTGATAGAAAGTTTGGAAGGCAAAAGAGGAAATCCAAGAATTAAGCCTCCGTTTCCGGCAGTAAAAGGTTTGTGGGATTCGCCCACAGTAGTTAACAATGTCGAAACCATTGCGGCCGTTGTACCCATCATTAATTTAGGTGGCGAGGAGTATGCTAAAATCGGAGTAGGTAAGTCAACAGGAACCAAATTAATAAGCGCCTGTGGTAATATCAATAAGCCGGGTATCTACGAAATAGATATGACCATTACCGTTGAGGAATTTATTTA
>JAJAYD010000041.1 GCA_026786345.1 Chitinophagaceae bacterium | reverse complement strand
TTTTATTTTTAGCTTTTAGCTATTAGCTTTTAGCCTTTAGCTGATTATGTTTATTTTCCTGCCTTTGCTAACAGCTAAATGCTAATAGCTAATAGCTTTTCTTACAGTACTTCCGGAGCCAATGAAATAATCTTCATGTATCCTTTATCCCTCAACTCACGAGCCACTGGCCCAAAAATACGGGTGCCTCTTGGTTCGTCAGATGCATTTAATAATACCACTGCGTTATCATCAAAACGGATGTAAGAACCATCTTTACGACGTAATTTGTTCTTTGTTCTTACAATAACTGCTTTACTTACCGTTCCTTTTTTAACACCACCGGCAGGCATGGCATCTTTTACAGTAACCACAATTTTGTCGCCGATCTTTGCGTAATCCTGTCCGCTGTTACCCAATACACGTATACACAGTACTTGTTTTGCACCACTGTTGTCTGCTACGTTTAATCTGCTTTCTTGCTGTATCATTTTTTTTATTTTAGATTTTAGATTGAGGATTTTAGATTTCCTTCAACCCAAAACAGTATTAAATTTTCTTTACAACCTGCGCTTACATAAATCTGAAATCGCAAATCTAAAATCGTAAATATTACTTTACTTTTTCTACCACCTCAACCAGTCTCCAGCGCTTTGTTTTGCTTAACGGGCGGCTCTCCATGATCTTTACCGTATCACCAATGCTGCACTCATTCTTTTCATCATGTGCATGAAACTTGGTAGATTTTTTTACGAACTTACCATAAAGCGGATGCTTTACTTTACGTTCTACTCTTACGGTGATGGTTTTATCCATTCTGTTGCTGGACACCACTCCTAATTTCGTTTTTCTTAAATTTCTTTCCACTGTTATTACTGTTTTTATGGATTATTATAATCCTGCCTGAACTTGTTTTAATGATGTTTTCAACCTGGCAATATCCCTTCTTAAAGAGCGGATGCTTTGCGGATTCTCCAATGGAGAAATTGCATGGGCAAATGAAAGTTTCTTCAAACGCAATTCATCTTCAGCAATCTTTGCTTTAAAATCGGCCTCACTTAAACCTTTCAGTGTATTTAAAAAATCAACTTTCTTTAACATTGTTATTCTATTTGATAATTACTTTAATTAAGCTTTGTAATCGTGACGAACTACAAACTTTGTCTGGATTGGTAACTTTTGTGCAGCTAAAGCAAATGCTTCTTTAGCAACCTGCATTGGTACACCATCGCACTCAAACAAAATTCTTCCTGGTTGCACAACAGCTGCCCAACCTTCAGGGTTACCTTTACCTTTACCCATCCTTACCTCGGCTGGCTTTGCAGTAATAGGTTTGTCAGGAAAAATACGTATCCAAACATTTCCTTCACGTTTCATATGACGGGTCATTGCCTGACGGGCACTTTCAATCTGACGGGCACTCATCCAAACCTCATCCAGGGCTTTTAATCCAAAGGTTCCAAAAGCCAGGGTTGCTCCACGCTTGGTGTCTCCCTTCATCATTCCCCTTTGCGCCTTTCTGTGTTTACTTCTTTTTGGTGATAACATTTTCTTAAGCTTTTAGCTATTAGCATTTAGCCTTTAGCTGATTAATTTCTATTTTATTTTACTTGCTATCAGCTAACAGCTATCAGCTAAGTGCTTTTAATTATCTTCTTCCTCCCTGTCCGCCGCCACCACGGTTTCCACCGCCGCCTCCGCCTCTTCTGTCTCCACCACCGCCGCCACCGCCTCTGCGATCATCTCTTCTGTCAAATCCAGCCTGCTGTCTCTCGCCTCCTAATTCTTTTCCTCCGCCTGCAACTAGATTTGGATTTAAATCACGCTTTCCTAAAACCTCACCTTTACAAATCCAAACTTTGATACCGATTTTACCATAAACAGTTAAAGCAAATACGTTAGCGTAATCAATATCCATACGCAAAGTATGTAATGGAGTACGGCCTTGCTTGATCTCTTCGCTACGTGCAATCTCTGCACCACCCAAACGGCCACCAACTTTTACTTTAATACCTTCGGCACCCATGCGCAATGCTGAAGCGATTGACATTTTGATTGCTCTTTTGTAGTTAATACGATTTCCCAACTGTCGGGCAATAGTATCGGCTACAATGTTTGCATCCAGTTCCGGGCGACGAATTTCTAATATATTGATCTGCACATCATCTTTACCACATAATTTTTTCAACTCTTCTTTAATCCTGTCAACCTCGCCGCCACCTTTACCAATGATGATACCAGGCTTTGAAGTGTGAATGGTAACAATCAGTTTATTAAGCGTACGCTCAATAACTATCTTAGAGATACCACCTTTATTGATACGGGCATTCAGGTAATTTCTGATCTTGTTATCCTCGATCAATTTTTTTGGATATTCCGTTTTGCTTGCAAACCAGTTGCTATCCCATCCACGGATGATTCCTAACCTTAAACCTATCGGATTTGATTTTTGACCCATTTTCTTTTGTAATTAATTATTGGTTTATTTAGTACCTGATTCTTTTTTTGTTCTCGTTTTCTTTGCAGTTGCTACAGGCTCCTGCACGTTCACTGTTTCATTCGCTGTAACTTTAACCAGCTTCGATTTTTTAGTATCAACGCCAGGAATATCAACTACCACTGTTACATGGTTGCTACGTTTGCGAACCCTGTATCCACGACCTTGCGGAGCCGGACGCATACGTTTGATAACTCTCGCAGCATCAACCATAATTGTTTTAACTACCAATGTGCTCTCATCACCTGATTCGTTCTTCTGTTTCCAATTGTTGATGGCAGATAATACCAGCTTACGTAAAGGAACAGCCGGGTGCTTAGGATTGTGTTCTAAAACGGCTAATGCCTTTTCAACCTCCATGCCACGGATCAAATCAACCAGCAAACGCATTTTGCGTGGTGATGTCGGGTAATTGTTCAATTTTGCTACTGCTTCCATTTTTATTTAGTTGTTGGTTTTTAGATGTTAGATGTTAGTTT
>JAJAYD010000040.1 GCA_026786345.1 Chitinophagaceae bacterium | reverse complement strand
GTGTGCTACTTCAGTGCCACTGTGATGTAATGTTGAAGCTATATTTACCAATTGGTCGTGTGGTGTATTTTGTAAAGCTGCAACCATTGCTTCATGGGAAAGCGGCAATCCCCATGGGTTTGAACTTGCAGTAGTAGGCAGTACAGACATTGTACCATCATTTAATAAAGTTACATGCTCGCCTGTGAGCAAATGCGTCCATTCCCAGGCCTGACAACTTAAAAATGCTGCTCCCCCAATAATGGTAAGTATCATATATTTCTCTACACCCTTCCTGTTCATTTTATGCCCTTCATGCACTGCCAATACCATCGTTACCGAACTGAAGATAAGAATAAACGTCATCAAACTTACAAATGCCAAAGGCAAATTTGCATGGCCGGCAAAGGGGAATGCGTTAAAAACATGGTTAGGATCAGCCCAATGGTTTACGCTAAAGCGGATAGTACCATAGCTGATGAGGAACGCTCCAAAAGTAAAAGCATCGCTCATTAAAAAGTACCACATCATTACTTTACCATAGCTTATATTGAAGGGGCTTCTTCCTCCGTTCCACCATTTGGTATTTGTTGGTATCGCTGTTGTTGACATATCTCTTAAATTCTTTAATAAAATAACTAAATAATTTTTCTACCGGATCAATATTAAAAATATCAATAAATATATCCAGAGTACATCTACAAAGTGCCAGTATGTGCTTACCAGTTCAACCGGAACACTGTTATAACTTCTTGTTTTTACACTGAAAGCTTTTGCAAACAACACTATCAATGCTATCAGGCCTCCCAAAACGTGTGCAGCATGTAAGCCTACAATTACATACATAAATGAGTAAGATACATTTGCAGTAAGTGTTACCTGCTTTGCCCATAGTTGCTGAAAACCCAGCAATTGAAAAACAATAAAAAGAATTCCCAATACCAGCGTCGTTACTACCAGGCTGCGATATTTTTGCATCATACGCTGCTTAAAAGCTTTTTCTGCCAGGTAAATGGTTACGCTACTTAATATTATCGCTACAGTGCTGTACCAAAAAAACTGAGGCAGATCAAACGTTTGCCAGTTTGCCTGGTTACGCTTAACTATATAAGCACTTGTTAACCCTGCAAACATCATCAGTAAACTGCCAATGCCCACCCACAGGGTAAACTTATGCGGATGAATTCTTTTTCTTTGTTCCATTGTCACTGTACTCATATCACTTTATCCCAACCGGGAATTTTAAATAACTATCTTTTTGAACCAAGCTTTATTAATTCTAATCAACTTCATTGGCAAGGATACTTAGTTATTATTTTTTTTTAGTAAAAAGAAATAAATAACCACTCTTGTACTAAATTTTTCTATTCAACAATAACGCAAACCCTCATCTAATTTGGAACACACAATCTCCGTTTCTGTCTTCCAGTTCCCTCTCTCCTGAGCTTGTCGAAGGATTGAGAGGGGTTGGGGTAAGGTCAAATTCTGTTGGCAAACAATGCCAGCAAAACAATCATCAAATAAAAATAAGAACTGAACATTACCCTTCTTGCACTCTTTGCATCCATGCGTAAAAACAACAGCACGCTTACATAAACCATCCACAAATTACAAACCAGTAAAATAATCAAACTTGTTATGCCGGCAATGCCAGTATAATAAGGCACAAATCCCATAGGTATCATCAATGCGCTGTAAATAATACTTTGCATTGCGGTAAACTTTGTAGGGCCTTTATCAGCAGGCAGCAATTTAAAGCCGGCCGTTGTATAATCTTTATGTGCAAGCCAGGCTATTGCCCAAAAATGCGGAAACTGCCATAAGAACTGGATACCGAATAAAACCCACGCTCCGGTCCAGCTTATTGGTTCATTACCATAGGCAGCAACCCAGCCAATTAAGCAGGGCAATGCGCCTGGTATAGCGCCAACCAATACAGAAATTGAATTAACTTTTTTGAGTGGGGTGTAAATAAAGCCATATAAAAAAAGGCTGAATAAACTAACCATTGCACTCTCTGTGTTAAAAAATTTCCACATCATAAAAACACCCGCAGCACCTGTTATGAAAGCAAATATACCTGCTTCATTCACACTCATTCTTCCGCTTGCTACCGGCCTTTTGGCTGTACGCATCATTAACGCATCAGATGTTTTTTCGAGTATCTGGTTAATGGCATTTGCCGAACCTGTCACCAGCATTCCTGCAACAAAAAGTAAAAGAACTGATATTAATTTTTCCCGAACGTAAAACTGTTCATTGGGTGCTATTAAAAAACTAACCACCGTGCTGAAAACCACCATAAAACTTAAAGTGAACTTGATCAGTTGAAAATAATCTTTCACTTTACTTGCCAAACCAAACGATGTTGAATTGGTTATGGTTTTATTTTCGTTCATAATGCCTCTCCCGCCTCACCCCAACCCCTCTCACAAGGAGAGGGAACTCGAATTTGGCAATTTATTAATTCAATCCAACTTCTAAATATTCAGTACCCTACATTTCAATTTTGGCTTAGGTCTTCTCCTTTTCCCTCTCCTCGGGGAAGGATAGGTGGGGCCGTTTTAATGCTTCGATTCATCATCTCCAACAGGCACATCCTGCGGTATAAACTCTTTACCGTCTTTTGCATAATCATAAGCACCGCGATGTACTTCAGGAATTTCGCCAGGCCAGTTTCCGTGACCAGGATTGATTGGTGTTGTCCACTCCAATGTATTGGCTCCCCATGGATTTGAATCAGTCACTTTTCTTCCTTTAAACATGCTATAGAAGAAGTTAAAGACAAATAATAACTGGGCAGCAAAAACTATCATGGCAACAAAACTGATAAACTCATTCAGGCCGCTGAACTGGTTAAATGAGATCCAGCTTGAAAAATCATAGTAGCGCCTTGGCATGCCTGAAAGGCCCTGGTAATGCATTGGCCAGAAAATTAAGTAAGCACCCACAATGGTAACCCAGAAGTGGATATATGCCATTGTATTATTTAAATAGCGGCCAAACATTTTAGGGAACCAGTGATACACACCTGCAAACATACCAAAGAATGATGCCACACCCATTACAATATGGAAGTGAGCTACCACAAAATAAGTATCGTGTAAGTGAAGATCAAGTGCAGAGTTACCTAAGAAGATACCTGTTAAACCACCGCTGATGAATAAACTAACAAAACCAATGGCGAATAACATACCCGGTGTAAAGCGGATATTTGCACGCCATAATGTAGTAAGCCAGTTAAATACTTTAATGGCCGATGGAACCGCAATTAATAATGTAAGTAATACAAACACAGAACCCAGAAATGGATTAAGGCCGGTTACAAACATGTGATGCGCCCAAACCAAAAATGCAAGAATTGCAATAGCAAATAGAGAGCCTACCATTGCCATATAACCAAATATTGGCTTGCGGCTGTTAACGCTGATGATCTCCGAACTCATACCCATTGCCGGTAATAAAATAATATATACTTCGGGGTGGCCAAGGAACCAGAACAAATGCTGGAACAGGATTGCACTACCGCCTTCGTTTGGTAAAATTTTTCCTGCAACAACAATATCGCTTAGGTAGAAACTGGTGCCCAGGTTACGGTCGAACAATAATAATATAGCACCTGATAACAATACCGGGAAAGAAAGTACACCCAGCACTGCGGTAAAGAATAATGCCCAGATAGTTAATGGCAAACGGGTCATGCTCATTCCTTTGGTACGCATGTTAAGAATGGTGGTGATATAATTCAGCCCTCCCAACAAAGCAGACACAATGAACATAGCCATACTCACCAGCCAGAAATCCATACCAAGGATACTTCCTGTAGACGCATCGCCCAACGCACTTAATGGAGGATATATTGTCCATCCGCCACTTGCAGGGCCTGTTTGAATAAACAGTGAGCAGAACATGATGATAGAAGATAAAAAGAAAAACCAATAGCTAAGCATATTCAACATCGGCGAAGCCATATCCCTTGCACCAACCTGTAATGGAATAAGAAAGTTTGCAAACGTACCGCTTAAACCGGCCGTTAATACAAAGAACACCAGTATGGTACCATGCATAGTAACCAGTGCATAATAAAACTCTGGTTTTAATTTGCCACCGGCAGCCCAATGGCCCAGCAAATCTTCCAGCCATGGAAAAGTTGCTTCGGGATAACCAAGTTGTAAACGGAATATTACAGAAAACAAACCGCCTATGATTGCCCAGATAATACCTGTTACCAAAAACTGTTTGGCAATCATTTTATGATCCTGGCTAAAAACGTATTTGGTTATAAACGTTTCGTGGTGGTGATGTTCGTGATGTGCATCGTGCGATACGTGAACATCTGCATGCTGTAATGTGGCTGCGCTACTCATATTCTTACTTTTTTTCGAAAACCGCTTTTAAATTATTTTTTTACAGGTAATACCTGTGATATTTGTTTGGCACTGTCAACAACAACTGGTTGTACCGGATTTTTTTCCGGATACAGCGTATAGTATTCAGACTTCTGTTCTGCTAACCATTTCTTATACTCTTCCATAGTTTCTACAACAATAACACCCCGCATGGCAAAGTGATTTGCACCGCACAACTGATCGCATGAGATTTCAAAGTTAAAATCGGGGTTGCCGGTTTTCTTCTTCATATCTGCCGTTGTAATTTTTGGTGTAAACCACTGTGTAGTTGGTATGCCTGGTACAGCATCCATCTTTAACCTGAAATGAGGAAGCCCCACATCATGAATGACATCCTGTGAATGGATAACCATTTTAAGAGGAACGCCAACAGGAATATGCATGGTTGTATTTACATGTATATCATCCCTGCTTGCAGGATCTTCGAAATCAACCCCCAGGCTATTTTTCGACGTGTATTTCTTAAAGCTTGTTTTACCCAATACTTTATCGGCTCCGGGATACCTGAATTCCCAGGCAAACTGGTGACCGGTAACTTCCACAACGATTGAATTCTTTGGTGCATCGCCGGTAATTTTAAACCAGTATTTTAAACCAAATACAACCAATACCGTGAGGAAGATTGCGGGAACAGTGGTCCATATTAATTCAAGCTTTGTATTATGAGGAAAGTAAAAAGCTTTTCTGTCATCTTTTTCCTGGTATTTAAAACAAAACCAGAATAATAAAACCTGTGTAAGTACAAAAACAAGTCCGGTTATCGCCACTGTTATCATAAACATCAGGTCCAGGCTTTCTCCCTCTACTGATGCGGAGCCTTGTGGAAAAAGAGTTTTACCATAATACAGTTCATTACAATACCAAACACCAATTAAACCAAAAACAAGAAACCCAATCAACATAAAAGCGTTGATCTTATTATTTTGTTTACGGGTTTTGTCCTCGCCTTTTAAAACGCTTACGTACTCACTGGCTTTTGCAATCTGAAAGACGACTACAAAAATCAGTACTCCCAAGGCTATCATTAAAAACTCCTTCATGATTCAAAGTTATTTTCTGTAAATGTTATTCTAATTTCTTGTTTAAATCTTACTTATATATTTGCTGCTTTTTGTCTCAAAAGCACATTTTATTCTTATGTATGGTGAATCATACTCTCTTTTAAGAAAGGATGATTTTTTGCAAGCATAGAATGCTTACTTAAATAATTTCCTGTTCCCCACATGATCAATCCAATAAACAAACAGGCAGTACCGAATTCAAAAAATCCTAAAGTAAAATGTTCGTGCAATGTACCGGGCATTACCATTTGAAAAAAGTCAATCCAATGGCCAAAAATGATTAAGACTGCCATTACTGTAACCAGGGTCCAGTTTCTTTTTGCTCCTTTCTTCATCAATATCAATAACGGGCATAAGAAATTTATTATTAAGTTGAAGAAGAAAATTCCTTTATAGGGGCCCGCTTTATCGTGTGTTCCTATTCTTTCAATAAAATATTTTGTTTCTTCCGGCTGGTTACTGTACCAGATAAGCATGTACTGGGAGAACCAGAGATATGTCCAGAAAACCGAAAAAGCAAACATGAATTTTCCCAGGTCATGCAAATGCTCTTCGGTAACGTATTCAAGCTGATTACGGTTTTTTAAATAAATTACAAATAAAGCAATGAGAGACATTCCTGATACAAATGTACTGGCGAAAGTGTACCAGCTATACATGGTACTGTACCAATGTGCATCAATGCTCATGAGCCATAACCATGGAATGGTTGAGGCAACTGTAAGGGTAAAAACAACACAATATAATGAAGCCCAAACGGTATTATTCCAAATCCATTTTTTTCCGGTTTCATAATCCATGTGGCCTTTTTTGTCACTTTCCAGGCTAAGGCTGCGCATTTTTCTACCTAAAAACCACCAAAGTAAAATTGTGATAAAGGACCATATTGTAAAAAGGGGAACGCTCAAAAAACCTTTTTTTCCATTTAAAATATGATCTTTTGCCACCGCGTCTTTATCAAGCCAGTGATAAATATCTGTACGGCCCCCAAAAACAATAGCCATTAAAATAACAAAAGTGATAATGCCCAGAATAGGCACTACACTTGAAATTGCTTCGGATACCCTTCTGAAAGCAACAACCCAGCCGGCCATTGCCATAGTAGTAACACAAATAAAAAACATAGCTGCATTTACAACCAATAAAAAGAAAACACTGTTTTGCAAAAGCACCGCCCAAAAACGGGTGCTGTTTACATTTTCGCCATGGCCGGCATGAGCAAACGGATTAAACATTATAAATCCATACAACAATGCTAATACGCCGGCACCAATCAGGCCATAAGTCCACTTTTTATAACTACCGGGTAATTGAAATTGATGATCCATCTAATCTTTATTTTGTGTTAATGCGGCCTCTCCCTCGTTCCCTCTCCCAAAGAGAGGGAGGCCAAACTTGTTTAATTTATTTCAACTTTAGTACTAACAATTCTTCAGTGGTTTTTTATTGTACATGTTTCCTTATTGTTACTTTTTCACTACTGCTGCACTGTCTGTTTTTGGCGCCTCAGTTGTTGTTGCTGCCTTAGGTTCCAATGTTCTTATATATTGTACAATTCTCCAGCGTTGCTCCCGGCTTAATTGAGATGCATAACTGCCCATATTGTTTTGCCCATATTCCATCACAAAAAATATTCTACCATCGCTGTAGCCTGGCGATGCCAGAATAATGTTTTTTACACCGCCGACTTTTTCTGCCACCGGGCCATTTGCTTCGCCCTTAGCTCCATGGCAAACAGCGCAATTAATATTGAATAATCTACCTGTTTCTTCAAGGTCTTTACCGGTTAAGGGACCCAATGGATTTTTAACCAGGCTGCTTAAGTTAAGCAACCCGTTACTGTCGTTGGGAACATTGAACGGATACAACTCCCCTCTTTTTAAAGTACCGGCCGGAGGCAGGTTATTAAAAAATATTTTATGCCCGGCACTGTTTGGATCCATTGTAAAAATAGCTGAGTCACGGTATGCATAACTTTCGTAAGCACGGCTGTAAGTCATATCCGGCATATAAATTCTACCTGGTTCACGTTTATCTTTACAACCGATAAACACAACTGCCATTGATAAAATCAGGGTTGCTATAATTGCGATTTTTTTCATTTCTTATTCTTAAAAGTCTCTTTAATGTCTTTTATTTATTCGCTTCAATCTTCCCGTTATTCCCCTTATCCTGAGCGTAGCCGAAGGGCAGGGGGTTAGCGGTTTAATACCCTTTCTCTTCTTTATATAGTTTTTGTTCTTTATGATACCTTCCTATCCACCATCCTGTTTCTGCCATCTGCACATTTATTTCCTGCGCACCCGCAGATTGTAAAAACGCCTGCACTTCTGCATCATTGGTTTTATCGGTACACTCAATAGCCATTACAAATAAATCATCTGTTGCTCTTGGGTGAAAATGATGTTTTTTTACAAAAGGGGCCAGGTTGCACAGGTAACAAAAAGTAAGCACCATACCTACTGCCGAAAATAATACAGTTAACTCAAATGTAATTGGTATCCAGGCCGGCAAAGCAAAATTTGGTTTACCACCAATATTTAAAGGCCAGTCTTTTGTAAAAACCCAGCTCATAAATGTAAGCGCTGTAGTGGTACCGGTAATGGCATAAATAAACCCTGCTGTATGCAAACTGGTTTCACGAATACCCATAGCATGATCTAAACCATGCACCGGAAAAGGTGTATACACATCGTGTATTTTGTATCCCGCCTTGCGAACATTTTTCACCGCAGGAAACAATACCTTTTCATCATCAAATGATCCTACAACAAATTTTTTAATTCCTCCAGCCATATGTTTGAGCTTTTAGCTATTAGCTTTTAGCCTTTAGCTTTTATAACAATTAAATAAATCCTTTTCAAATAATGACCCGGTGCTAATAGCCAAAAGCTAAAAACTAACGGCTTCCTCAATGTGCGTGTTCCACTTCCTCTATATAAAATTTCTCCGCATCCGCCTTTTCAATATCCGTCATCTTCACTTTATAATTCTCGCCGCTGGTTTTTAAAATAGCTTTAATCTCAGCTACCGCAATAACCGGGAAGTATTTTGCAAACAGGAAGAAGCAGGTAAAGAACAATCCGAATGTACCAAGATAGAAACCGATCTCCCATATTGACGGGCTGTAATAGGTACTCCATGATGATGGCAGATAATCTCTGTACACCGATGTAACAATAATTACAAAACGCTCAAACCACATACCTATATTTACTATAATACTCATGAAGAAAGTAACAGTGATGTTTCTTCTCAACTTGCGGCTCCAGAACAACTGAGGCGATACCACATTACAGAACATCATCAACCAGTAGCTCCATCCATAAGGACTGAAGAGGTTTGCACGGTTTTCTTTAAATGCATACCACTCGTAAGGATTTTGTCCGTACCAGGCAATGAATAATTCAGTTAAATAAGCACAACCCACAATACTACCTGTTAATACAATTACTTTGTTCATGGCCTCAATATGGCCAAGGGTAATATAATCCTGCAGGTTTAAAACTTTACGTACCACAATCATCAGCGTTTGCACCATGGCAAAACCAGAGAAGATGGCACCTGCCACAAAGTAAGGCGGGAAGATGGTTGTATGCCAGCCCGGAACGATTGAGGTGGCAAAGTCGAAAGATACAATGGTATGTACCGATAATACAAGCGGTGTGCTTAAACCCGCCAGTACTAATGATAATGATTCATGGCGTTGCCAGTGCTTGGTGCTTCCGCTCCAGCCAAAAGATGCAACACCATAAAACATTTTACGGAATTTGGTTTTTGCTCGGTCTCTTACTGTAGCCAGATCGGGCAATAAACCCGAGTACCAGAATAATAACGAAACGGTGAAATAAGTTGATATCGCAAACACGTCCCAAAGCAGTGGTGAGTTAAAGTTAACCCACAAAGGGCCACGGCTGTTTGGATAAGGTAATACAAAGAATGCCATCCACACACGGCCCATATGCCAGATAGGAAACTGGCCGGCGCACATTACAGCAAAAAAAGTCATCGCTTCTGCTGCACGGTTAACACCTGTTCGCCAACCCTCGCGGAATAACAATAAAATCTCAGAGATCAACGTAACTGCGTGACCAATACCTACCCACCATACGAAGTTGGTAATATCCCAACCCCAGCCGATGGTTTTATTCACGTTCCACTGGCCAATACCATAAGTAACCTCCCGATAAACACTGTACACCCCAAATAATAACAGGGCTACGCTGATATAAAAACCAATATACCAGAGACGGCTTGGCTTCATCTCAATGGGACGAATGATATCTTCCGTTACCTGGTGGTAATCTTTATTACCATCTACCAGCGGTTCCCTTAGTTGCGATTCGTATTTTAGTAATGACATATCTTATCTTATTCTTTTAGCTGCAGTCGTTTTAAAAAATCCAGCTTTTAATTTATTTTATGTCGAACGTTGAATTGTTAAATATAGAATGTTGTTTGTTTCAGAAAACATTCGATTTAATTATTCGATATTAATTACACATGTGCCTTTTCTTCTTTTTTAGCTTCGTGTTTTTCTGCACCTTCTTCTTCTACACCAATATGCCTGTCTGTGTTTCTCACTTTTGCCAGGTAATTTACATTAGGCAAAACGTGTAATTGCTCCATTACATAGAATGCACGGTGCTTTTGATCTACGTGCCTGATCTTGTACACATCACTTTCTTTATCGTTAACATTACCAAAGCTGAT
>JAJAYD010000039.1 GCA_026786345.1 Chitinophagaceae bacterium | reverse complement strand
GTTTCGGGTTATGCAGGAGGAAACACTGCAAACCCCACCTACGAATCAATAGAAACCGGTGAGACAGGCCATACCGAAACCGTAAATGTATATTATGACCCGGCAGAGGTGAAATACGAAACATTGGTACAGGTTTATTTTGCCGGCCAGGATCCTACCTCCGTTAACGGTCAGGGTAACGACCGTGGCACACAATACCGTTCGGTTTTATTTTATCGCAACGATCAGGAAAAACAAGTTGCAGCTACTTATATGAAACAATTACAGCAGTCAGGCAAATATAAAAAACAGCTTGCCGTACAAATGATGCCCCTGACTAAATTTTGGAACGCAGAAGATTACCATCAGGATTATATTGTAAAAAACCCGGGCAGTGGCTATGTAAATATGGTGAGTATACCCGAGATTAAAAAGACACAAAAAGAGTATCCTCAATTGATTAAAGCAGGCCACCAGTTTTAAAATACCAGTCTAATTTTTTATAGGTCACCCCACTTTTGGGGTGACTTTTTTTATACTAAAACTATGCTGAGCATTCTGGTAGGCATAGGCTATTTCAAGCGCATGTGTGTCGCAGATTTTTTTTACAATAGCCAGCCCAGGGCCGTTCGAAGTTTCGTACTGGGTGGCGGGTTTTTAAATAACTTAAAAAGGGTGATGGGGGGTAATGGCAGGCAATTGACTGGAATTCAGCCCTGTAACGATTGCCGGAGTTTTATTTAATGATGGAAGCTAAAAACACGTCGGGCATTGATTACTTATTTTTTCCTCCGTTGGTTATACTTCTGTATAAATAGGAATTACTGAAAACTTAGGGATAAATTTTTCTACAACTCGCATACTGTCAATTGTTTTACTGTTCTCAACTCCATATTTAAGTTCAGCAACAGTAATCTCAGAAATAAAACAATTTTGTTCACCAACTTCTACAACTTTTTTGCCCAATTGGTATTGACCTTTTATGAAGAAAATGCAAATGTTAGTGTCAAGCAAATACTTTTTCAAAGTTGCTCTCTATTACGGTTAGAAACTCTAGACTCTCTAATTGCTGAAATGATTTCTTCAGCAGTTTCTTCTGATTTATAGGCACCAAATAACGATTGCAAGGAAATTTCATCAGGCTTGTCATGCTGCTTTAGCGATTGCGAAAGTTTGGAAATAAGGTCTAGCTTACTTTCAGAATTAAGGTTTTTCAGAAAGCCGAAATAATAATCAGCAAGACTTATATTTTGATCTGAAACATTCATTTGATACAACGCTTAATACGAGTTGATAAAAATAAGCTAATTTAACACCATCCATCCTCAGCCCGCTAGCTTACAGGGTCAAACAATCATTGCTCCAGCTTCCAGCCCTAAATTTTCGCAATGATGAATTTTGTTTTATTCTGACATTCGGCTTCTTAAATCTATTCTATTATGCAATATTCTTACAATATCAATTCTGCTGTTTTTAAGCTTTCAATAAAATATTATGTGTTGACCTGATTTAAATCCGAATATATCCTTCTTCAATTCAGCATAATTTTTTCCAGCAACTTTTCCGTCTGCCAATTCTTGAAATAAATGAAGAAGAATGTAATAATATTTGTCTGCTTGTGCTTCAGACCAGGCCTCAAAGGTATAATCCCAGATTTTTGATAAGTCTTCAACTGCTTTATTGGTAAGAATGTAACTAACCATTTTTGCCTTTAGTGGCCTTTAAACTTTCAAGATGCTTTTTTGAATTAAAATTATTGGCTACTCCACTTTCAATGCCTTCTTCTATAGCTTTTTTTAAAGCAACAAGCTTAGTTTCTTCTTCTTCCAATAATCTAAGTCCGGCTCTAATAACTTCACTGGCATTTTTGAATCTTCCCGCTGACACCGTATTATCAACAAAATTCTCAAAATGGTTGCCGAGTGATACTGATGTATTTCGTTCCATGAATTAATTTTTAGGAAAGTTACCAAAATTTGATAATTGTCATAGAAGCGTGTGGGAATTTTAAACAACCATGTACAATTAATACAACTGCAGGTACTTAATACACCTTTTCGCCACGGTCTAAAAACTTACCCCACAACCGGCTATAGGCATGCACCTTGTTTACCCGTTGATTGTTTGAATCGTATACCTGCTGCCCCTGGTTAACCCATTCAAAAATGCCTCCGTACAAATTTTTAACGTGTGTAAAGCCACTCTTAATCAAACGTTCACTAATGTTCTCACTACGCTTACCTACCGCACAATACACAATGATGGGTGTATTTTTTGGAAGGTCATTTAACTGCTTTTCATCAAAATGATTGTACCCCGTAAAGCGTGCATTGGGCAGATGGCTTACATCGTATTCTTCGGGTTCTCTTGCATCTAAAAAAACTGCCACGTCTTTTGCTTTTACAGCGGCGGGCACAGAAATTTCAGGTACGTGGTGAGACAATAATGTTTTCAAAACAAAATTGAACGACTTGCTTTGGACCTGGGCATTTGTATTGGCAGACATAAGTAAAAATGAGAAGTAGCTTATAAATGTTAGAAAGCGTATCATGGGTTAGTGTTTCCGGCTATACCGTTTTGGATACAAATGTGCGGCCATCAAAGATAAACATGCCGGTAAAAACCTTTGGCGTTGGCCTGTTAAAATAAATGAAGGTTCATGAAATTAGACAACCTTTAATTTTAAATACAGTTATTGTAAAATGAATTTGTTATTGGAGGAGTATTTATGAATGTTATAAAGTGGTTGCTGGTAATACTTGCAGGTTTTTTGATGGTATTCTTTCTATGGCCATCAAAAAAAATCATTCCTCAAATTGTTGTGTACAAAAAGGTTATCGCTGTAAAAGACATTACTAAAATAACACTTGTCTATAATGCCAAAGCCGATAGGTGGAGCGTTTTCAAAGATTTTTTTGTTAAGGAATTTACGCCTGCAGAGTACCCCTGTAATCTATGCAGCATTACATTTGGCACCTTTAGTATGAAACAGGAATGGAAAACATTTTTGGACAGTTTGCCAATAGAAAAAGAATACCTGCATAAAGATGAATTTGCAAAGAAATACTCCCTTCCATACAATGAATTTCCGGTAATATTTGTTGCAAATGCAAACGCCATTGCAATGTTTGTTTCTCAAAAAGAAATCAACAGCGTTCATAGCTTACCGGCCTTACAACAATTAATCCAGCAAAAACTTCGGTATTGAACATCTCTGTTATTATACCGGTGTTTATAGAGGCTTCAGTAATTGAATCTACGATTGGCTGGCTTTTAAAAGATTGTATCCATAAGCAGGTAATTGAAATTATTGTGGTTGATGGTGGCAGCACCGATGGAAGCGCTGCATTAGCTGCAAATTCAGGAGCGTTAATAGTACATTCAGGCAAAGGCCGGGCTGCGCAAATGAACGCCGGAGCTGCTATTGCAAGGGGACAGCTTTTATACTTTTTACATGCGGATACAAAGCCACCAAATAATTACGTAGTCTTCATTAACACTGCCTTAAAATATGGCTATGATATGGGCTGCTTCCGTTTGCAGTTTGACAGAGACCATTGGTTTCTTCGGGCCAATACCTGGTTCACCAGGTTTAATGTTAACTACTTTAGGTTTGGCGACCAGAGCCTGTTTGTTAAGAAGGAGCTGTTTAAAAAAACTGGCGGTTTTAATGAATCGCTTATTGTTTTGGAAGACCAGGAAATGATCCGACGATTAAGAATGTATGGAAAGTTTAACGTAATGCCTGCCGCTGTTATTACGTCTGCAAGAAAATATACAACCAACGGCATTTACAAAACACAGGCTGTATATTTTTTAATCTATTTGCTTTTCAGGTTGGGTGTCTCGCAACAGCGACTGGTAAGTTTGTACAAAAAATTAATAAGGCAGGATAAGTTGTAATAACTCTAAGAAGGTGTCTAAATTTAGTTTGACACTTTGATTTTTTAACTGAAGACGCCATTTTTTACAACAGACGAAGTGATTGCGACGCAAGAATGAACCTATGAAAAACTTCGGCTGGTATTATAAAACATCATTTTTATACAGCTTCTAAGTAACCTTTTACCTGCTGCCTCCACCCAATGCCCTGTACAAATTAACTAATGCCTGAAGTTGTTGTAACCGGTCGTTTACACCGCCTAACACTGCTTGTAATAAGCTTTGACGGGCATTAATTACCTCGGTATAATTGGCAAAACCATAGCGCAACAACTCCTGCGAATAATCTACTGATTTTTGTAAGGCATTTAATAGACTGGTTCTAACCAGCATTTTATCCATGGCTGTTTGATGAAGCGATACAGCGTTCGAAACCTCACGTCCCGCATTCAATAATGTGTTTTGAAAATTAAGAAGTGATCCATGTTGTTGTGCTTCTGCAACCGCCAAACGGGTGCGGTTAATTCGCTGGTTAAATATGGGTTGCGTTAGCCCGGCACCTATGCTGGCTGCAAAGCCACTGGCACTTAAAAAATTCGCAAAATTAAACGCCGAAAGCCCCGTTGAAGCTGTAATAGATAAAGCAGGATAAAAAGAAGCATGGGCAACATTCGTCAATTCAAAATTGGACCTAAACTGTAATTCGGCCTGTTGCACATCGGGACGGTTTGCCAATAATTGAACAGGTACACCGGTTTGCAATATGCTGAGTGTTTGTTGTTCTGAAAGGTTTCCTCTTTTGATAGCCGCCGGATCATTACCCAACAGAATGCTTAAGGCATTTTCTGTTTCAAGAATTCGTTGTTTAAGATCGGGTATGGTAATCTCGGCAGCATAACGCTGTGCCTCACTTTGTACAACGGCTGCTTCCGTTACCCTGGCAGCCTTCTTTAATTCTTTTATGGTGTTGACGGTAGTATCCCAATTGTAAACGGTTTGTTGTGTTATAATCAATTGTTGATCGAGCGCCAGCAAGGTATAATAATACGTGGCTATGGCGGAGACCAACCCTGTCTGCACAGCTTTGGCGGCAGCTTCAGTCTGTAAAAAATTTGCAAGATTGGCCCTGCGATTGCTTCGCAGTCTTCCCCAAACATCAGCTTCCCACGAAGAGGATAAACCCAACTGGTATTGTGTAGCACTTGTGCGAATGCCAAAGCCTTGTGCTTCCGATAATTTTGAAACGGTTACTCCTGCATTGCTGTTAAGTGTAGGCAGCAGGGCAGCTCCTGTCTGCAAATAATAAGCTTCAGCCTGTTGAACCCTGGTATAAGCAATCTGCAGGTCAAGGTTTCTTTCAATTCCTTTTTCGATCAGTCCTTGTAAAATGGTATCGGTAAAAACTTCACTGTAAGGCAGGTAACCCATATTTGTCGTATCAGCATTGCCGGCATTACGGTATAAATTGGGGGATACATCATTAGGCGCTTTATACGGTTTTGCCACATTGCATGCACCCAGAATAACCAGTATGCTACAAAAAGCAATCAAACTATTACACGAATATTTCCTCATAATAAAACCAATCTCTCTGTTAAAAATTCCTTCAGTAAAAATTGTAATCAATGGCATTACTTATTAAGATGCCACAGCCATTTCATTTACTTCCACTTCTGCTGCACTTCTGTCGATGGGCGGTACAGGCGGTCCGGTAATCTTTTCCTGCCATGCCTGGAAGATGATGAACAAGACCGGTATCACAAATACGCCAAACACTGTTCCTATCAGCATACCACCCACAGCACCCGTTCCAATGGATCGGTTTCCATTTGCTCCTGCGCCAGACGATAACATCAAAGGCAGCAACCCGAAAATAAAGGCGAATGAAGTCATCAAAATAGGACGTAGCCTTGCCTGTGCACCATCCAATGCAGACTGTATCAAAGGCATGCCCATCCGTCGCCTATCAACGGCAAACTCAACTATCAGTATCGCATTTTTAGCCAGCAAACCCACCAGCATAATAAGGGTTATCTGTACATAAATATTATTAGTGATGCCGAAGAGGCTTACAAAAATAAAAGCTCCGGCAAGACCCACCGGCAGCGATAGTAATACTGCAAATGGAAGTAAATAACTCTCGTACTGGGCACAAAGCAGAAAATATACAAACACCAGCACGAGCAAAAATATAAACACTGTTTGCCCACCTGCCGCAAGCTCTTCACGGGTAATACCCGAGAACTCGTAGCCATACCCTGAGGGCAATTTTTCGGCTGCTACTTCTTCAATTGCTTTAATGGCATCGCCGGTACTAAAGCCAGCGTTTGGCGACCCGTTAATTGATATGGAAGTAAAAAGGTTGAACCTCGAAATGGCCTGTGGCCCATAAACCTTCGTCATGGTTATAAACTCAGAAATGGGTGCCATTACACCTCTTGAGTTTCGCACATAAATATTATTTAAACTTTCAAGGTTTGCCCTGTAAGCGGGCTCGGCCTGGTACAACACACGGTATTGTTTGCCAAACTTATTAAAGTTGCTGGCGTACACGCCCCCATAATAACCCTGCATGGTTTGCAAAATATCAGTTACTGAAAGTCCGGCCTCTTTGGTCCGGGCCACGTTAACATCAATTTGGTATTGAGGAAATGTTGGGTTGAATGATGTGGTTGCATATTGAATTTCGGGGCGTTTACCTAAGGCACCCAAAAATTCCTGGTTTACCTCGTAGAACTTCTTAATATCTCCCCCGCTTCTGTCCTGAAGCTGAAATTCAAACCCGCCTGACAAACTAAATCCCTGTATGGCAGGGGGTGCAAAAAAAATCACCTTTGCATCGCGAATGCCACTTGTTTTACCAAACATCTTTCCAATAACGCCCTGCACATCGTGGCCTTTACCTTTCCGCTCGTCCCACGTCTTTAAGCGCATGATCACCATACCGTAGTTACTGCCACTACCACTTATGATACTTCTGCCGGTAATACGTAAAATGTTTTTTACCTCCGGGAAGGAAGCAGCAATTGCAGCAATCTCTTTTGTTATTTCACTGGTTCTTTCCTGCGAAGCACCTGGTGGCAGACTGATATCTGAGAATACTACACCGGTATCTTCATTAGGTACAAAAGCCGATGGCGTAGTATTAATAAGCCAATAAAATAGGCCTGCAAAAACAGCAATACCTGCAAGCGCTATCCATTTTCGTCGCACCAGAAAAGTGAGTGATTTTTTATACTTACGTGTGGTGGCTTCAAAGCCTGTGTTGAATGCAGCATAGAACCTTTGTATGAAACTTTTCTTTTTGCCATGCTCATCTTTAGGTGGTTTTAAAAAGATGGCACACAATGCCGGGCTGAGTGTTAAAGCATTTACGGCTGAAAGAATAATGGCTATAGCCAATGTTAATCCAAACTGTTTATAAAACACACCACCCGACCCGGTAATAAAACTCACCGGTATAAACACTGCTGCCATAACCAGCGTGATGCTTATGATTGCGCCTGAAATCTCACTCATTGCATCAATGCTCGCCTTCTTAGCGGAAGTATAGCCCGTATCCAACTTTGCATGTACGGCTTCCACCACCACAATGGCATCATCTACCACAATACCAATAGCCAATACCAATGCAAACAGCGTTAACAGGTTTATGGTAAAACCAAACAACTGCAAGAAAAAGAAAGTACCAATAATGGCCACGGGTACGGCAATGGCCGGTATAAGTGTGGAACGTAGGTCTTGCAAAAAAACAAATACCACAATAAACACCAGAATAAAAGCCTCAATCAAAGTGCTGATCACTTTTTCAATGGAGGCATCAAGAAAGTCGTTTACGTTAATAATGGTGGTGTAGTGAATACCGGCAGGAAAATTCTTTGAAGCTTCGTCTAAAACGCCTAATGTTCCATCAATTACTTCTTTTGCATTGGACCCTGCTGTTTGTGCAATGGCTACCCCTATGGATGGCTTACCATCAGTTTTAGTGGTACTTGAATAGTTTAAGGCACCGAGTTCAATACGGGCAATGTCTTTTAAGCGAAGCAACTGGCCATTTGCACCAGAGCGGACAATCATATTTTCAAACTCTGCTTCATCCTTCAGTTTGCCTTTATACTTAATTACATATTGAAAAGATTGTTCGCCTTGCTCGCCAAACTGGCCGGGTGCTGCTTCTACATTTTGCTCTGCCAAAGCAGCGCTTATGTCTGAGGGAACGAGGCCGTAGCTGGCCATCACATCGGGCTTTAACCAAATGCGCATTGAGTAATCCATTTGGCCATATACAGTGGCATCGCCCACCCCTGAAATCCTCTTTATTTGGGGTATCAGGTTGATGACGGCATAGTTCTGCAGAAAGGTCTGATCGTATGCTGAATCTTCGCTGTACAACGAAAAAATTACCAGGTTACTGCTTTGCCTTTTTAAGGTAGTTACGCCTGCCCGCACCACTTCCTGTGGTAACAAACTGGTAGCACGACTTACCCTGTTTTGCACATTAACAGCAGCCAGGTCGGGATTGGTGCCCAGCTTAAAGTTTACCGTTATAGTGGCAGAGCCATCATTGCCCGCCGAAGAGGTCATGTAGGTCATGTTCTCCACCCCGTTTATTTGTTCTTCCAACGGAACCACCACACTGCTCAACACCACATCAGCATTTGCACCCTGGTACGACGCGGAAACCACCACTGTAGGCGGCGCAATTTCGGGGTATTGCGAAATAGGTAAAGAGGTAAGCCCCAGTACGCCCAGAATTAAAATAATAACGGAAATAACTGTTGATAGAACCGGACGTTCAATAAATCGTTTAAGCATAAAATATCGCTTGGAAATTTGCTGACAGGAAAAATAATTTAACAATCGGCAGGCAAATACAATTGTCGTAAAACCAACAACTGTCTGGGTGAAAGCTGTATGTTTACATAGCTCCCTTTCTATCAATCTTTGCGTAAATACTGTCGCTTTTAACCATCACCGGTTTTATTGAGGCACCATCTTTTAGTGAAGCAACCCCCTCCAAAACAATTTTATCGCCGGGCTGCAATCCTTTTACTACAATAAAAAACTGTCCATTATCTACATCAATTGTTTGCAGCTCCACACTTTTAACGGTGCCTGTTGACTCAACCACATAGGCAAAGCGTTTGCCCTGTACTTCGTAGGTGGCCTTTTGAGGTATCATAACAGCAGAGTCAACGCTACGGGGTATTCGTACCAGTCCGCTGCTTCCGCTGCGAATAACATTGCCGGGGTTTTGAAAAGTTGCTCTTACACTAACGGAACCGGTCTCCGTATTAATAAGGCCACTGGCTGCTTCAATTTTACCCTTGTAAGGAAACTCAGTACCGTTCGACAAAACCAGTGAAACAGGAGGTAGCGTAGCGAGGCGCTCTTTTGAAGTAGCACCCCTGGTTGTTTTCGCAAACTCCAATGCCTGCTTTTCGTTGATTGAAAAGTAAGCATAGATGTTTCCAATATTTGACACAGTGGTTAAAGGTTCTGCGGTATTACTGCTTACCAGACTTCCAATTTTGTAAGGTATCAATCCCACCACACCATTTACCGGGCTTAACACCTTTGTATACGCCAAATTAATTTGTGCATTGGCAAGGGTAGCTTTAGCCTGCGATAAAGCGGCCTGTTTGGCTTGTAAATTAAATTGAGCCGATTCCAATTCAAACTTGCTGATGATGTCTTTTTCAACCAGCGGTCTTACTTTATTTACCTGCATACTGGCTGAATTAACATCGGCCTGGGCTATATTGATGGTAGCCCGGGCGGTTCTTACCCCCTGCTCGTATTGCGGGGCACGTATGTAAAAAAGTAATTGACCTTTGCGTACGGTTGCACCTTCGTCCACATAAATCTTTTCTATGTAACCGTCAATTTTGGGCCTGATCTCAATGTTTTGTTGGCCCTGCACCGTTGCAGGATAATCATCGTATAAAGTTGTGGATTGAGGAATGATATCAAGTACCGGGTAGGGTTTAACCTGGTTAGCCTGGGCTGCGGGGCCGCCTGTAGCCTTGTTATCTTTTTTGCCACAAGCCGGTTGAAAAATTATAAGCGGGAGCAATAAAAAAAGCGTTCGGAGATGTTTTAGTATATGCATAAAATTGCGGTTACAAAGATTTGCGAAAGTATGACTGAAGTTGTAACAATGTTTATAGCAACCACCATATAACCTTTTGGTAAGAGTAAATATGACAATTACTAAAAAGTTGAAACGCAGCAAGATGGATAAATTGATTCAAGAAAAAAAGACCGGTAGTTCACCCTTTTTATAAATTCCTTCTGCGATCCTTTAGAAGCTGTCTGAATTTAATTTGAAACTTTGATTTTGAAACTGAAGTTGCCATCCTGATAGCTATCAGGGCTACGGATGAAGTGATTGCGACCCTTAGACAAGCTCCCCTGAAAACCGGGGCAGACAGGTAAACCGCCACGCCGATACAAAAATTTGCCTGTGAACTGCGTGGCAATGAAGAAAGCTATGGAAAACTTTAGTTGGTATTATAAAACATCATTTCTATACGGCTTCTTAACCTGAAAAATTATTTCTATACTTTTAAATAACCAGTTTTTCAAGTCTCAACATAATCTTTTACAATTGTTGGCATAATATTTAAATAATATTTTTCAAAAACATTTTTTATGGAATCCAATACAAAAGATCTTTCAAAGGAAAAACAAGCCCAGCCATCCGCAGATGAAACAGTGAGTGAGTTGGTGCATCGCCACCTGAAAGATGAAAATCATGTGGTAACAGATGAGGAAATAAGAAATGCAAAGCTTGAGGTGTACAATCTTGAAGAACCGCAGGGCGATTTGATTGACACCAAAGACAACGCAGCAAAGGAGAAAGAGATAGCTACACCAAAAGAAAAGGATATACTTGTTACTCCCCTGGATGTACTGAAATAATTTCTACGCAATCCCCCTTCATGGTAAAGTCCGGGTATTTTCTTCAATAGAAAGCTTACTCATCTCAATACACCATAAAGGCTTCCGCCTTTATTAAATAAGCGTTCAATATTTTTCTCCACAGTACTGTCTGTTTCTACAGGCGGTGCATGATGAGGTTTTATTCTTGCATCTATAATCAATGGCCCATTACAGCCCCAGTGTTTGTTTTTTACAAACGACCCTACCCCATAAATATCATTTGCAGGGTTACATCTTGTAAATGTTACCCACAAAAAGTTGCGAAGATTTTTTCCTGTAAACTCACTCGAGTCGGCTACTATAATTATCGGCACCGATTGAAGAGCATCTGCATGAACCATTAACTGCTGATCCAATTGTTGCATTTCAAACGTTGCATGTTCGTAAGTGGTAAAAGTTGAAGTTTGCATAACCACCACACCCGGCATCACCAAAACCGAATTTTTAAAATGATGTAACTCCAGCAGTTGTTGAGGAACTTCTTTGCATAATGTCCTTATGATTTCGCCGTAGGCTGCAAACACCACTTTGCTTCCGCTGTTTAGCGATGATCCCGAATAATCGAGTGTATCTATGGTTGTGTTGGTATAAAAATGAATGTCACGTTTCAGGTCAATCCTTTCAAGCATGAAGGCAAAAAATTCCGGTATGTTATGGGTACTTAAATGGTCGGTGTCATCAGCAGTTATGAATAAAAATTTAGCAAGGCTTAGCTGACCGGTTCCTAAAATATGATTGGCGATGGTAAGTAATTCGGCCGGTTGTTTGGCCGGCATGTACGGCGTGTATCGTTCGCTTCCTATGGCAAGCAATAGTGGGTGCACACCCGCTGCATCTACGGCATGCACTTCTTTTAAACCGGGTATCTCCTGCCTGATGGCTCCGCCGGTAAGTTCATGAATCAATTCCCCAAAACTGGTATCCTCCTGCGGTGGTCGCCCTACGACCGTAAATGGCCAGATCGCATTTTTTTTAGCATACACTTTATGCACTTTCATCAAAGGAAAGGGGTGCTGTAAACTATAATATCCCAGGTGATCTCCAAAGGGCCCTTCCGGTTTTGTTTCACCGGCATTCACCTCTCCTGTTATTACAAAATCTGCATCCGTGCTAATGCAAAATCCATCTCGATAAGTGTATCTGAAACGCCTTCCACCAATTAAACCAGCAAAAGTCATTTCGCTAATGCCTTCAGGCAATGGCATAACTGCTGATAAGCTATGCGAAGGTGGTCCTCCCACAAAACAACTGACTTTAAGTGGAACTCCTGCCCTATCGGCCTTGGTTTGATGCACCCCTATGCCCCGGTGCAACTGGTAGTGTAAACCAATTTCTTTGTTGCTGGCATAGTCATTACCGGTAAGTTGAATGCGGTACATACCCAGGTTGGCATTCATGATTCCCGGCTTGTCGTAGTCTTCGGTGTACACTTGTGGCAGCGTAACAAAAGCGCCACCATCCATAGGCCAATGCTGAATGAGCGGTAAATCCGATATATTAATTTCCTGGTCCAGGACTGGTTTGACTACCGGATTTTTAAGCGGTAAAGCATGTAAGGCTGCCAGGCCAACTTTGAAATTTTTTATCGGTTCTTTAATGGCTTTAACAGGATCACTTTTTAGCTCAATTATTTTTTGAACAATTTCAAAGGTATCCCTGAACATAAACTTGCTTCGTTCCAAAGAACCAAAAATATTGGAGGCTGCTCTAAAACGGCTGCCTTTTACATTTTCGAAAAGTAAGGTAGGTCCGCCTGCTTCATAAACTTTCAGGTGAATGGCTGCCATTTCAAGGTATGGGTCTACTTCTTCTTTTATACGAACCAGGTGACCATGTTTTTCAAGGTCGAGCAGGCATTCTTCGAGTGACGAATAATTCATGTAAGTGGAACAATTCTCAGGATGATAAAGTTGAACGAAGATAATATACACTTAGAGTGTACTGAACTCGTTATAGCAAATAGTACCTTTGCCACATGACTAAACTGAGTGTGAACATTAACAAATTTGCCACTTTACGTAATAGCCGCGGTAGTAACAATCCTGATGTTTTAAAAGCTGCGCTTGATGCAGAAAGATTTGGTGCCGATGGCATTACTGTTCATCCGCGCCCCGACGAAAGGCATATTCGTTACAGCGATGTAAGGGCAATAAAATCAGCCATAAAAACCGAGTTTAATATTGAAGGCAATTGCCGTGAGCAAAAATTTGTTGACCTGGTATTGGAAGTAAAGCCACACCAGGTAACGCTTGTACCTGATGCGCTTGGGCAATTAACCAGCGATCATGGGTGGGATACCATTAAAAACAAAGATTACCTCGTTAAGATGATCGCCGTTTTTCAAAAGGCAGGTATTCGTACTTCCATTTTTGTTGATCCTGATTTAAAGATGATAGAGGGAGCATTGGAAACCGGCACCAACCGGATTGAACTATATACTGAAAGTTATGCCACTCATTTTTTAAAAGATAAAGAAGAAGCCATAAGACCATACATTGACGCGGCCAAAAAAGCTCATGAACTGGGCCTCGGCATTAATGCCGGTCACGATCTTGATTTAAGGAACCTGAAATACTTTGCCCAAAACATTCCTGGATTGGATGAAGTGTCTATTGGCCATGCCCTTGTTTGCGACGCATTGTATATTGGGTATGAGAATGCCGTGCAGATGTACAAAAGGCAACTAATGCAACTTGAAGGTTAATGGTAATAGACGCCCTTACTGTTACCTTCTATCTTTAACGACAACTCACTACAATTCACTCTTCACAACTCACTAATCACAATTCACTATTTATAGCTCATCCCTCATATATCATTTCCCACTCATTTAATTCATCTTTCTTTTACCTTTTAGTTTTTACTTTTAAGATTTACAAAAAGAAAAATTATAGTAAACTTTAAATTATTTTTTTATTTAATATCAGATAAAATCTGGTGCATTCGGTAAATCTTTTAAATATTCTTTCGAATAAGCTATAAAATTGTAGAAGTCTTAGATAAAAATTGATATTTTATAATATTAATAAAAAAATTATATAACAAATAATTAAACAAAACAGCTTGTTAAAAGTTAAAGTGAAATAAATTTATCTCTTAACCCTAAACAAAGTTCATGAAGAAATTTTTATTTTTCATGCTACTGCTAAGTTTGATGACGCATCAAATAGCATTAGCACAAAACCCTGTAACGGGTAAAGTGGTATCAGACAAAGACGGGC
>JAJAYD010000038.1 GCA_026786345.1 Chitinophagaceae bacterium | reverse complement strand
GCCTCAGTTTGAAACCCCTGCATAACGAGTTATGTATGCATTTCAATTTGCGAGAGGTAAGGAGCTTTATTATTATTTCCACCCAATAACAGTTATTGCAGAAGGACGTCAGCCGGTTCGGTGCCTGGCGAAGTATTCCGAAAGTCGGAATAGAAACACGCGAAGCGGTTTTCCCGATGGCGATCGGGAACGCAATAATCCCTATGTTCATAGGGACCACACGGCCTGAGTTTAAAACTCTGGCGGAACGCGTTATGCATGCACTTCAATTTGCGAGAGGTAAGGAGCTTTGATATTTTGCTCAATAAAGTAAAAAAAGTACAAGAGGGCGACGCAACGACAGACTGTGCAAAAACCAGCTAACACATTATAAATATAAAACTATGTTCTTAAAAGAATCTTTTGGAAGCCTATAGTTGTCTTGTGGATATGAACTTTAAGCAAGGTATATCCCGTGAGCAAATAAGCATGATGAGCCTTGAGGGTTTCATTTCATGCGACAATCCTGTTCGTGTTATAGACATCTTTGTTGAGCAGCTTAATTTAATTGAGTTAGGTTTTACCAAAACAAAATTGAGTAGGGAGGGTTGTCCTCCCTTTGAGGCGCGCCACCTGCTGAAGCTTTATTATTATGGATATATCAACAGGATACGTTCTTCCCGAAAACTTGAAGCAGAGTGTGAGCGTAATGTAGAGCTTTGGTGGCTGATCTACCAGCTAACTCCCGGTTACCATACAATAGCTGATTTCCGTAAAGACAATGCTGTTGCATTTAAAAAGGCTTTTAAGCAGTTTGTCGGTTTTTTAAAAGGAGAAGATCTCGTTAATGGTAAAGCCTTAACGGTGGATGGCACCAAGATAAGAGCACAGAATAACAAGAAGAACAATTTTAATGAGAGCAAATTTGCCAACAGTCTGGAGTATATAGATGGCAAGGTAGAAGCGTATATAAAGGAACTTGAGGTGAGCGATGTGCAGGAGGATAACCAGGCAGCTGATCTAAAAAAAAGGGATGTTGCAAAGAAACTGGAGGAGCTTAAAGAACGCAAAGCGTATTATATAAAACTGAGGGAGCGTATGAATAAGAGCGGGGAAAAACAAATTAGTATGTCAGACCCCGACAGCCGCTCTCTGCCTCTAAGTGATGTGGCCACTGCTGTATGTTTTAATGTGCAGGCAGTAGCAGATAATAAGAACAGTTTAATCGTTGACTTTGATACAATCAATACAGGCGACCAGGGTCAATTGTACCCTATGACGATCAAAGCCATGGAAACCCTGGGTGTAGAAGAAACAACCATTCTTGCCGACAAAGGGTATCATGTAGGAAAAGACCTGCACGACTGCAGGAAAGCAGCAATTACAACGGTGGTAGCCTACCCGGAAAAAGAGAATAAAAACGTAGACCCCGCTTACCAAACATCGCAGTTCACTTATAACAAAGAAGATAAGACCTATACCTGTCCCCAGGGAGCTATTCTTACTACCAATGGCAAGTCCTATGAAAAGGTAAAGACGGGAAGAACAACATATTCAGTACAAAAGTATGTTACCGACCAATGCCTTGTCTGTGTCGCCAGGTTGCTATGCACAAAAGGCAAAAGCAGGGAAATAGAAAGAAGTGAATACAAGGATGTGGTAGATGAGAATAACAAAAGAGTAGATGAAAACATGCCCTTGTATAAAACAAGGCAACAAATCATAGAGCATCCTTTTGGAACGATAAAACGAAGTTGGGGATACACCTATACCCTCCTAAAAGGAATAGAAAAGGTGAACGGGGAGATGGCAATAATTTTCACGATGTATAACATAAGGCGAGCTATGTCCATCATCGGCGTAAAAGAGCTGATCGGGCGGCTCAAAGAAGCGAAAGAAAGCAAAAAGGCTAAAAAAGCTTTGGTAATAAGCTCTTTTAAAATGTATGAGCGTTATAGAATGGTAATAGCAGCATAAAAAAGCAAAATACCACAGCCTCAGCACACGCTGATACAACAAACTGAAAAACTTACGAACATGTTCGTAGACTGAAATTTTAGTTTTTGCACAGTCTGTCGTTGCGTCGCAATCCATTCATCTATTAATCACATGGCATCGCCCACCTTCAAAGTAGATGTGACAAACTAAACTTAGACAGCTTCTTAGAGTGGGTATAAATTATTAGGATTAGGTATTTTATACGCATTTAGCTTTTAAATCTGCATATGTCTTTGGTACCGCGTTCATAAACCTGAAAATTATCGAATTGAATATTGAAGCCCGATTATTCCTTCGGTTAAACCTGAAGTTATATTCGTCAAGATAGGTTTGCAGATACTGTGCGCTGCAACTATGATGTGTACCCCTTAACCAATTTTTAAAACACATTATCTGCTTATGAAGCTGATCAAGAAACGCACCCTTATTTGACAAACCTGTCTCGATGTCTTTTCCGTCTTTTTTAATTTTGAGATAAGACTTGAATTTGTCGGTTTTAAGTGTCGCGGTTTCGGCTATCATATTTTCAATACCTATCTTGATTATGTCAGCAGAAAAGTCTTCAATTACTTCCATTCGTATGTTTCCGGTCTTGCCATCTCCCAGATCTTCCAATGCTAAAAGCACAGCGGATTTTGTTTCTAAACTCCTTCCTGGATTTCCCTTAGAGTAGCCGCCAACAAGTGTTTCATCAACTTGAACCGAGCCTTCTAATTTCTTTTGTGACTGCTGTACCATAGCATTCTTGATCTTCAATTTAAACTTCCATGCCGTTTTCTGTTGTACTCCAACTTCAGTTGCCAGCTCTACCGATGACATACCCTTCTTTTTACTTATAGTTCTGAATAGTAGGTGAAAAGCTTTCAAAATCGACATCCGCATCCCTTCAAAAAGGGTATTGCAAAGCACGCTTTCGTCGTACCTGCAGTCTTTGCAGCGCCGGTGAAAACTGGTTCTACCCTTTATCTCATCCCTGCACCCACAAAATTTACAAGCATAGCCATTTTTCCATTTTATAGCATATAGGTAGGCCTGGCAATCTGCTTGACATCTAAACCTCTTTCCAAACTCGATCGCATTGATTCCATAAAATAAGTCATCCATAACTACAATATTTAGCATAAAATTACTAAAAAATGTAGCTAAATCATAATCTTTTCAATGGTATGCGTATAAAATACCTAGTCCTATAATGGTTTTAGCATCTTTAATTTCGTCAGTGTGTATCATGTTATAAGCGGCGTCAAAATTCATTTCAAGTACTTCAATGTTTTCTTCTTCATGCTCGGCACCGCCACCATCATTTACCTTCATATCCTTTGAATACTCAGCAACAAAAAAGT
>JAJAYD010000037.1 GCA_026786345.1 Chitinophagaceae bacterium | reverse complement strand
ATAACGGGCAAGATCGAGCCACATAGACGTCCACTTTTCTCCATACGATGGCAATGCAAGCAAACTGTCTACCAATGTTTCGTAAGCCTGATCGCTCTGTGCATTTAAAAAATTATTGGCAATTCTTTCAGGTGCAGGCATTCCTATTATATCCAGGCTAACACGCCTTAATAACACTTGTTTGTTTGCCTGCGGCGAAGGGGAAAGTTCCTGCTCATCTAATTTTTCCTTAATAAAAAGGTCCATTTCGTTTTTAGCCCATTTGCTATCACTCTTAAAAAAGCTGAATAAAGAATTGTTGGAAGGTAGGGCCGTTGGTTTAAGCGGTACATAAGCCCAATGCAATCCCCATTTGGCTCCTTCCTTCACCCAACGGGTAAGTATATCTATTTCCTCACTGCTAAGTTTGTCGTGCTTGTATGGCATGCGTTCTTCAGGATCCTTCAGCGATAAACGCCTGATCATTTCGCTTTTGCCCGGATTTCCGGGAACGATAGCATATTTTCCTGATTTGGTTTTTGCAAGTGCTTCTTCTCTAAACAA
The DNA here is from genome assembly GCA_026786345.1 of Chitinophagaceae bacterium. Taxonomy (GTDB): domain Bacteria; phylum Bacteroidota; class Bacteroidia; order Chitinophagales; family Chitinophagaceae; genus Segetibacter. The sequence goes on along the minus strand of JAJAYD010000037.1, from coordinate 5,791 downwards.
CAAACTAAAGCCACCCTTTTGCCTTACACCACCATGGCAGGTTATACAATTTTTGTTTATGATGGGCTTTACCTGCGTGGTAAAATCAACAGGGGAGCGATGGGTAAGTAATACGAAAGAGCATCCCACAATGATGATGATGATACCAATGATCCAAAGTTTTTTACCGGCAAGCAAAACGTTCATTCACCTATTGATTGAACGAACAATTTATCGATTTTTTTTTGTTTGAAGTTTTATTGAATACGAAACGGGAAGATTGTATGATGCAGCTTACCGGAATGAACCGGGTCGCAAGGCGATATGGATGATTGCCATGCTGAGTATGAGTTTTTGAGAAGATAATATTGAAAGTTTCTAAATTCCGGATATCCGGTGGGGAGGCTTATTTAAAGTGTTTGCTCATGCACGAACACTAAAACAACCTGCCATTAAAAATGGTAGGCAGGTACAAACAATAAAGTAAAAAATTAAGATTGACGGGTTGCAGGCGCATCGACCAATTCAGAACTAAAAACGCCCACTATCAATTTGTCAAATTCTTCTTCAGTTATTTTATGGGTAGGATCAGCAATGTGTTTTCTTATCATATCCTTCGGGGTCAGCCTTTCAGCTTTTTCAAAGGTTGATGTAATGGTAGAGGCTTCCATCGTTACTTGCTTTAATTGTGGATGTAAAGAAAAAGAAAATTAGTTTCAAAAATCAAACCTGAAAAAATAGTTGGGGATAAGTTATGCACAAACTTCCTGAACCATCACAGGTATAAATAGTTCTTGCTTAATGTCTTTTAGAATCATTGCTGTTGATTAAACTTTAGTATTTATCTACAATATTTAGTTAAACAAATTCATGGAAGGAGGTTTTATAGAATAGGCTTGTTTGGGAAAAAAAAGACCCATGTCTCGCATTGGGTTTAATTCAAAATTTCTATGAATTCCTTGTGGATAACTTTTAATTTTTAAAATCCTGAATTTTTAAAATGATTGATGGGGATTTTTAACGCTACACTTATTGTGGATTTTTGTTTACAACGTTATATCTGAAGGTTTTGATGGCTTAGCTGGCACCTTTACTTTTTGCAGCTTAAATTGCTCTTACAACATTAAAATGTTAATGCTTTTTTATTTTCTTAGAGAACGATTGCATATTCTTTCCTGAAATCATCCACCTCTGAAATTTCTGTAAAATGAAGCCATTTCTTGATGAAAATTTCCTGCTCACCAATTCTACCGCTGAGCTTTTGTATCATGAGTTTGCCAGGCAGATGCCAGTTATTGATTACCACTGCCACTTGTCACAGGCATTGATAGCATCCGATCACTGGTTTAAAAATCTAACACAGGCATGGCTGCATGGCGATCATTACAAGTGGCGAGCTATGAGGGCTAATGGCATTAACGAAAAGTATATAACAGGCGATGCAAGTGATGTTGAGAAGTTTCAAAAATGGGCGGAAACAGTACCGTACACCATGCGCAATCCTTTGTATCATTGGACGCATCTTGAGCTGCAACGCTACTTTGGAATAACGACCATTTTAAACGGAGATACCGCCAAAGGCATTTATGAAGAATGCTCGGCAAAACTGCAATCAGCCGAATACTCTGTAAGAAATTTGTTGCGTAAAATGAACGTTAAGCTGGTTTGTACAACCGATGATCCCGTGGACGATCTTCAGCATCATATTGACCTTTCAAAGGACGATTTTGAGATTAGTGTTTTACCTGCCTTCAGGCCTGACCACGCTATGAATGTTGATAGTGCTGTTACTTACAATAGTTATTTACAAAGGCTCGAAATTGCTACTGATACGTCTATAACAACCTACAGCGATTTGTTGAGCGCTTTACAAAGCCGTCACGATTTTTTTGCTGCTGCGGGGTGCAGTGTTTCGGACCATGGACTGGAGCACATTTATGCAGAGGATTATACCACACTTGAAATCGAACAGATATTTTCTTCCGTTCGTTCAGGCAAAGAACTTTCTTTAAGCGAAAGAAACAAGTTTAAGTCGGCTATGCTGGTGCAATTTGCTGAATGGGATTGGGAGAAGAGCTGGGTGCAACAATATCATTTAGGGGCCATGCGCAACAACAACAGCCGTATGCTACAAAATTTGGGCCCTGATACCGGCTGGGATTCAATTGGTGATTACAGCCAGGGAACTTCACTTTCAAAATTTTTGAACAAGCTCGACAAGGAAGATAAACTGGCCAGGACAATACTGTATAATATGAACCCGAACCATAATGCTTTATTTGCGACCATGACCGGTAATTTTAATGATGGTTCTGCGGCAGGAAAAATACAGTTTGGATCAGGGTGGTGGTTCCTCGATCAAAAGGATGGAATGATAGAGCAGTTAAATGCACTTTCCAATATGGGTTTGCTGAGTCGTTTTGTGGGCATGCTTACAGACAGCAGGAGTTTCCTCTCCTTTCCACGACATGAATATTTTCGTAGAATTTTATGTAATTTATTTGGCGGGGAAATAGAAGCAGGTGAGCTGCCTAACGATATAAAATGGATTGGTAAGGTGATACAGAACATAAGTTATACCAATGCCAAAAATTATTTCAACTGGCAATACCTTGATGAAAAAATAACAGAAAAGGCGAGCTTAGTGTAGAATAAATTTAGGTTGTTTCACATACTTGTATAAGCTAACTTAACTAAGTGTAAAACGATAAATTATGAGACTTGGTATTGCAGCAGATCATGGCGGTTTTGATCTTAAAGAGGAGATCAAATCATACCTTATGAACAACGGGCACGATGTTACAGACTTTGGCGCAAAGCAAATGGATAGCGGGGATGATTATCCGGACATGGTTATTCCGCTTGCAAGGGCTTTGAGTGCCAAAGAAGTTGAGCGGGGTATTGCTATTTGTGGAAGTGGGGTCGGTGCTTCGGTTGCAGCTAATAAAATTGCCGGTGTCAGGGCTGCCTTGATCAACGATCATTTTTCGGCCCACCAGGGTGTTGAAGATGATGACCTGAACTTGTTATGCCTTGGCGGCCGAATAACCGGTGCAAGCGCTGCAAAGGAATATGTGATTGCATTTATTGGGGCAACATTCAGTGGCGCTCAACGGCACCTGCGGAGGTTGCAAAAAGTAAAAGACCTGGAGAAATGAATGGTGAATAGTGAATAATGAAAAATAAGAATTTCTGGTTTATAGGATGTGGGTATTTTACGATAGTCTTAAAAAGGGGAGTGAAAATAAATAATGAATAATGAATACCGAAAGATGAAAAATAAGAATTTCTGGTTTATAGAATGTGGGTATTTTACGGTAGTCTTAAAACGACTTATTTTTAAAAGGTTCTTTTAGACTACCGTAAATTTTTGATTGCAGACAACTCATAACAACCACCAACTACCAACGCAACATTAATCACCACTACCATAACCTACCACTCACCACTCGCAACTCACCACTCACCACCTACAACTCACAACATGCCATCCCCATTATCACGCAGAGAATTTATTACGCAAACAAGTCTTACAGCAGTAGGATTAACTGTCTTCTCTTGTGCCCCATCAAAAAAAGCAAGTGCCGCAGTGCCCGGTTTGCAACTGGGTTACTCAGCCATAACATGGGGTGGTAACGATGCACAGGCAATCAAAGACATATCGGCTCTTGGATTTAAAGGCATACAATTAAGATCGAACACACTTAAAGAGTATGGCGCTAACCCGCAGGTACTTCGCGACTTGCTGCAACAGAACGGGCTTGAGTTACCCATGTTCTCCAGTGGTAATGCCAACATTAATACCCGCGACGATGCTGCGGTGATTGCCACACATGTTGCCAATGCAAAGTTTGTAAAAGCCCTCGGTGGAAGTAATATCCAACTCACCAATTCATCAAGACCAAAAACAGGTGCACCTTCAACAGATGACCTGGAAAAATATGGCCGGTTGTTGAATGAGATAGCAAAACAAACCCAGGCAATTGGAGTACAGAGCAACTACCACAATCATATGGGCCAGTTAGGCCAAACACCTGAAGAAGTAGAAAGAATATTAAACGTAACGGATCCGGCCTACGTAAAATTTCTATTGGATATTGCGCATTACAAGCAAGGTGGCGGCGACCCTGCCAGGGCAATCCATACATACAAAAACCGCCTGCATGCCCTGCATCTAAAAGATGTTCGCGATAACCCTGCAGGTAATGCCGGCGCTTATACTTTTGTTGAGCTGGGCCAGGGCAGGATAGATCTTCCGGCTGTGTTCAAAGCATTAAAAGATATCAACTTTAAAGGTTGGGGTATTGTTGAGCTGGATAGTGTTCCCTCAAAAGATAAAACACCGGTACAGTGTGCCAACATTACCAAAACATATTTGAGCTCAATTGGAGTAATGAGTTAAGGTACCAGTTGGCCGGGGAACATCATTTCAACATTTTTAAAAATTGCAGGCTTTCAGGTATTTGTGTAACGGCATGCGGCGACTCATCTTCAATGAAATAATATTTGATGTTTTTATGTTTCCCCGCTTCCATCATTATTTCGGCAATCCCAACATCACCTTTACCTAATACTACGTTTGTTTCGTCGGGGGCTGTGCCTTCCTGGTTGCCTTTGGTGCCCGGAGCACGGTCTTTTAAATGCATCATTAAAAAGCGGGAGGGATATTTTTTTAGCAGCGCTACCGGATCCTGGCCGGGATGCTTGACCCAAAACACATCCATCTCAAAATTTACATAATTAGGGTCGGTTTTGCTAGCCAGGTAATCAAACATAGTTCCCTCTTTGTACGGTCTAAACTCGTACCCATGTGGATGGTAACACAGCTTAATCCCATTCTCTGCCAGTAGCTTGCCAGACCGGTTAAATACCTCAATAGCTTTATCAATTTCCTGCATGGTAAAATCACCGGCTTTGTGCGGTACCCATGCACACATTACATACTTTGCTTTAAAAGCCTTTGCATTCTCCACCACTTGTTGTGGATTTTTATCAAGCTGGTTAAAGTCAGCACCTACGCTTACCATCTTCAACTTATTTTGTTTTAAAAGTTGCTGATACTCTTTCATAGGTAACCCATAAGTGCCACCACCTTCAATCAGTTTAATGTTGAATGAATGAATTTTTGCAAGGGTACCCGGAACATCTTTTTTAAATTCGTTCCGTAAACTATACAGTTGCAAACCTATTTGTTGAGCAGTAACATTTTTGGTTGAAGTGAAAACAGATAGGGCTGAGAAGGCGATAGAAAAGATGATGGTTGAATTTTTCATAATGGCTTTTGTCCGGTTTAATAAGAAAAGTAAGATAGTATGATTCTTCAAACGCAAAATAGGTTATTCCATCTTGCATACCGGTAGAAATTACTTTTAGTTTGAGGCAATAGCCGTTAACTTCATTTGCATAAACAGCAAATCCACTAACCAACAACTGCTTATGGTTTGGAAACAGGTTATTGATCCGTTTGATAATTTATTAGTATCAGCATTGGTTGCAATTGTACCGGTGCTGTTTATTTTTTGGGCACTCATTATAAAAAAAATGAAGGGTTACCAGGCAAGCCTGCTTGCCATACTGGTAGCATTTGTTATAGCCATCCTCGTATACAAAATGCCCATACAACTGGCATTGCTTAGCACAGTCAATGGAGCATTGTATGGATTGTTTCCGATATGCTGGATCATTATTGCTGCTATGTTTCTTTTCAATCTTACAGTAAAGAGCGGACAGTTTGAAATTATAAAGCATTTCATGGCTTCCATAAGTTCCGACCGGCGCATACAGGCATTGCTGATCGCCTTCTCCTTTGGTT
>JAJAYD010000036.1 GCA_026786345.1 Chitinophagaceae bacterium | reverse complement strand
TTTGCTTTATTCTCTTTGGTTGATGGTTGATGATTTTTGCTTAATGCTTTATTCTTAATTCTTTATACTGAATTCTTTTTTCTTCCTTCTGCATTCTTCCATGTTCCTTCTGCCTTCTTCCTTCTGCCTTCTGCCTTCTGCCTTCTGCCTTCTGCCTTCTGCCTTCAACTTATAACCTACAACTTATAACCTACAACTTAAAACTTAGAACCTGCCTTCTCCCTTCCACCAACCTCTTTAAAAATCTTAATTTTAGAGATGAAGATTTTTTCGGCACCACAGATAAAAGAATGGGATCAGTTTACCATCACCCATGAACCCACAAGCTCATTAGATCTTATGGAACGGGCAGCTGAAAAATGTACCGAATGGGTTGTACAAAACAAGCCTTCTGAGCATTACAAAATATTTTGCGGCAAAGGCAATAATGGTGGCGATGGATTGGTAATTGCAAGGATGCTTGCTGATCAACAAAAGGAAGTTGATGTGTTCATCCTGGAATTTGGCAAAAGCGGAACGGATGATTTTCAGGAGAACCTGAGGCGGTTACATAATACCCGTGCAATCATTCACTTTATACAGAACGAAACTGTGTTTCCGGATTTGAAGAACGACGACGTTGTAGTTGAATGCCTTTATGGGGCTGGCCTAAACAGGCCGCTTGATGGATTATCGGCCCAATTAGTACAACATATCAATCCTTCAAAAGCAGCTATTATAGCCATTGACGTTCCGGCCGGCATGTTTGTAGATTCTTCATCTGTTAGCAATACGATTATACAGGCAAGTTGCACCCTTACTTTTCAGTCTACCAAACTTTGTTTTCTGGTACCTGAAAATGAACAATTTACAGGCGATGTTGTGGTGTTAGATATTGGGCTGCACAAAAATTTTGATCCAAAAAGTGTCGTACCCTTTCAGCTGGTTGATGCAGCATTGGCCGGTAAAATTTACAAGCCAAGGAAACAATTTTCGCACAAAGGAAGCTTTGGTCATGCCTTGATTATAGGAGGCAGTAAAGGTAAAATGGGCGCCGCTCTACTTGCTTCAAAAGCCTGTTTGCGCAGCGGAACCGGCCTGGTTACCGCCTCCGTGCCCGAATGGGGATTGCCTGTTATTCAATCAGCTGTTTGTGAAACTATGGCTATAACTTTTGAAGATCTTGACATAGAAAAATGGGACAGGTACCAATCGGTAGGGATTGGGCCCGGACTGGGAACAGAACCTGATGCATCTGATCTTTTAAAAAAATGTATGGCTTCTTTTAAAAAACCATTGGTTATTGATGCAGATGGGTTGAATATCTTATCAAAAAACCCAAAATTATTTGAGTTGCTTACGGCAGGCTCCATTCTTACACCGCATCCCAAAGAGTTTGAACGTTTGTTTGGCCCTGCCGAAAATGACTTTGTAAGAATTGACCTGGCCTTGCAGAAAGCAGCAGCGCATCAAATAATAATAGTTTTAAAGGGTCATCACACATTTATTGCATGCCCGGCGGGCAACGGCTATTTTAACTCAACAGGCAATGCCGGTATGGCAACCGGTGGCAGCGGCGATGTACTTACGGGAATAATTACCGGTTTACTGGCACAGGGATACCAGCCTGAAGATGCAGCAATATTTGGGGTTTACCTTCATGGTTTGGCAGGTGATATAGCAGCTGGGGAAATGTCGCAGGAGGCATTAATAGCAGGTGATCTCGTTCAGTTTTTAGGTGAAGCGTACCTGGCTGTTTCAAATCCGGTGTTTCAAAACCAAAATGTTTCAAACATCTAATTTTAACTCTTATTAGAAGCTGTCTGAACTTAGTTTGAAATTTTGATTTTGAAACTGACGACGCCATGTTTTATAAAGATGAAGTGATTGCGACCCCGCAATTATGTCGGGTCAGGCTGCAAGGATGATGCTATGAAAAACTCCTGCTGGTATTATAAAACATTAGTTTTAGTCGGCTTCCTAATAAGTTATTATTTCTCAATCCGCTGGCACATCAGTTTCGTATTTAACCTTTTAAGTTCATTTTTTTATCCGGTCTACAATTTCTATGTAATTACGGGGCAGCGTGGCAGGCAAAAGTTTTTTTATTCCCTCACGAGCGAAATCTACCCTGACGAAACATAATTTTTTAATACCGGCAGACGTTTAGATAACTTATATGGGTTCATCCTTTTACATAAGACTAAAGCCGGAATTAAACATTGAGATAAAGCAGGCTGAAAGCTCTTTCAAAAATTTTGGCTCTTATGTAAGACTGAATGGATTGGCAGATAAGGCCACCTTATACAATACGATAAAGAAATCTCTTGGTTTGTACCATCAAACCTTTAATCAAAACAACTTTTTGCCGGGTGATGGAAAGGACAATACAGAAAGTTCTGCTGTTTTTACATTCCGGATCAACGAAAGAAATTTTAGCTCATACGACAATCCCGCCCTGGAAGTGTGGTCGTGGCTGCGCAACGAGCCATTAAAACCGTTTTTTACCTCAAACCCATACCTGTACCATACTTACCTGATTAAAATTTCAGGAAAAGAATACTGGTTTTTGACGGGGTATAATGAGCCCGTATGTGGAATAGATCATTTAACAGAAAATCGCTTTTATCATTTATTAAACCAAACTGTAAGCTCGCCGGACCTGGATGCAGCGGAGCTTAATCTCTTGTCTCCACGTGAAGAAAACCTGGTGAATGAGTACGGTAAAAGCAGTGTAAACTTTCCACGGAAACGTACCATTGTAGACTTGTTTGAAGAGAAGGCGGCATTACAACTAAATGCACCGGTAGTATTTGCCAACGATGCCTGGCTTAGTTGTGGTGAGTTAAATGCGCAGGCGAATCAACTGGCTCATTACTTAAAAGGCGTTGGTATAGTTGCAGAGAGCCTGGTGCCGTTTTGCATGACACGTTCGTCCAAAATGCTGGTGGCGATACTTGGTATTCTCAAAGCTGGTGGTGCTTACGTACCAATCGATCCCGGGTATCCAAAGGAAAGAATTCAATACATAATAAGCGACACGGCAGCCAGTATTGTTATTACGGATGACCCATCCTTTCAGGAGAATTATTCCAATCCCAATTTATTGGTGATCGATTTAAATAAAGACTGGCCTGCTATTGGCAAAGGGTCTGTTGAAAATTTACATGGCCTTGCCAAACCGGGTTTGCTTGCTTATGTCATTTATACATCAGGCACAACAGGCAGACCCAAAGGTGTAATGATAGAACACAAGGCACTGATGGATCATTGTTATGGCGTCATTAAAAATGCAGGTCTGGAGAAGTGCAAATCGTTTGCGTTATTCTCTCCGCTGGTTTTTGATGCAGGTCACTCCATTATTCATTCGGCTTTTATACTGGGTGCTTCGCTCCATGTTTTATCTTCTGAGCTAATTGCCGATGGAAAAAAACTGTATCAATATTTTAATAAGCATTCAATCGACTGTTTAAAGATTGTACCGTCTTTGTGGCTATCCTATGCCCTGGATGATAATCCTATACTTGCTAAAAAGGTGATGATTTTTGGCGGCGAATCTTTTTCCTCCCTTCTTCTTGATAAATTAAAAGCTTGCCGATACACAGGTGCTGTTTACAATCATTATGGCCCCACCGAAGCTACTATTGGTAAATCGATTTATCAAGTAAGAATTGACAAAGAATACCAGGTTGTACCTGTTGGAAAGCCCTTTTCGAATACACGATTTTATGTTACAGATCAACAGGGTAAACAAGTGCCCATAGGCGTACCCGGCGAATTGTGTATTGCAGGTGAAGGTCTTGCACGGGGCTATCTTAATCAACCCGAAACAACGAATAAATTTTTTGTTACCGACCCATTTAGTAAAGTGAGGGGCAGCAAAATGTACAAAACCGGGGATGTGGTAAAATGGCTGGGTGATGGAAACCTGGAATACCTCGGCAGAAAAGATGAGCAGGTTAAAATACGGGGCCACAGGATTGAATTAACCGAAATTGAAACCCTATTGAATGAATGTTTGCTTGTAAAACAAGCGGTGGTTGTATATAGAAAAAATAATGGGAGTGGCAACAGGCTGGAAGCATTCATTATTACGACCAATCATTCCCGGCTCAACAGCATTAAAGATTTTATGCAGAACAGGCTGCCAGATTATATGGTACCTGTTACCTGGCACTTAATAGAACGTTTTCCACTAACCATCAATGGTAAAATTGATAAAAAGGCGCTTGAACAAAATTTTGCAGAAGTTCCTTCAACACTTCAACACACAACGCCTGGAACCCCTCTGCAAATACAGTTAGCGGAGATCTGGAAGAGGTTGTTTGAAAAGGAAAGGATTAGCATTGATGCAAATTTTATTGAAGCAGGCGGCCATTCTTTGTTGGCAATGCGTATGGTTTCAGCTATAAGAAAAGAGTTGCATACCGAACTTTCGATAGCCTCCATATTTAAACATCCTTCCATTGCTTTATTGTCGGCACATATACAAAACCACCGGCAAGCGACGGCGTTTGCTGCCTTAATTAAACAAGCAAAACCTCAGCGCATTCCTTTATCATTCAGCCAGGGCAGTCTTTGGTTCATCCACCAGGCTACAGGCAGTTTACAATACCATTTGCCTTTCAGTTTCGTATTGAAGGGAAGCATTGATAAGTATGCATTGAATAGCGCCTTTACAAACATTATTCAACGCCATGAGGTGCTGCGAACCGTTATAAGGCAAGAAGATGGCGAGGGCTACCAATTGGTGCTTCCTGCGGATAACTGGCAATTAGATTTGGTTGATGGAAATGCATTTAACACTATCACGAACACCCAAGAAACTTTCATCAAAAATTTTATAGGCAGGCCATTTGATCTGGCCAAAGAACCAATGATAAGAGCTGCGCTTATTACCGACAACAACGGGCAGCATAAGTTGGTTTACGTACTGCATCACATTGCTTTCGATGGTTGGTCGTCTTCTATATTTCAAAAGGAACTGGTTGAAAATTATAGTGCAATAACAAAAGGCCACAAAACTCTTTTTAAGGAATTACCTATTCAGTACAGTGATTATGCAATATGGCAACAGGACATTGCAAAAGCAGGCTTGTGGAACGATCAGTTAGCTTTTTGGAAAAAGAAGTTGTCGGGTACTAACCCGCTGCAATTGCCAACAGATTATACAAGACCGGCATTGCAAAGCAGTGCCGGGGGCAGAGTAAATCTGGTGATACCTCAAAATATCTACCATAGCTTACAAGTTGTAAGCAAACAAAACGGGGCTACTTTATTCATGACGCTTGCTTCGGTATTGAATATTTTGTTACACCGTTATACCAATCAGCAGGATATAAGTATTGGCACACCAACAGCCGGAAGAAACCAGCAGGTAACGGAGCCCCTTATTGGCTACTTTATCAATACGCTGGTCCTTCGAAATGAACTATCGGCCGATCTTTCATTCATTGATTTACTGAAGCATGTTACTGCAACCACCCTACAGGCATTTGAACACCAGGACGTGCCTTTTGAGAAAGTAGTTGAAATAACCACCCAGGAAAGAGATGTAAGTCGCAGTCCGTTGTTCCAGGTGATGCTGGTGTTACAAAACCTTGATGCAGAAGAGGGCTGCCAGTTGGGTGATGCGTTCATGAAGCCCTCGACCACTGCAGTTGATTTGCAGGCAACTTCCATGTTTGATGCCACATTTATTATTTCGGAATCAACACATGGGTTACAAATTTCTTTGGAATATGCTACTGCCCTTTTCAAACATTCGACGGCAGAGAGAATGGTGGGGCATTTTAGTAATATATTGAAGTCGATTGTACTTGATCCGAAGTGCAGGATTGGTAAACTGGATTTGCTCAGCAAAGAAGAAAAGCACCGGTTACTGGTTGATTTCAACCCCAAAACAGCACCTGAATCAAAAAACGAAACTATACTTGATTTTATAGAACAACAGGTATCACTTCATCCCAATAACATTGCCGCCACATTCGAAGGACAGTCGATAAGCTATATTCAATTGGCTGAACGTTCGGATAAACTGACTGCATATTTAAAAAGCCTGGGCGTATATCAAAAGCTGGTGCCTGTATTAATCGATCACAGCGTTGACCTGCTCGTAAGCATACTTGCTGTATTAAAAGCCGGTGCAGCTTATGTACCTATCGATGCGGAATATCCCTCCGAACGAATTCAATTTATACTCGAAGACACGGGTGCAACTTTATTACTCTGTAGCAGGGAAAACAGGCAAAAAATAAAGGGGGAAAAGAAAATAGAAATAATAGAAGTGGACGGAGATTGGGAGCTCGGGCAGGAAACATTCACTCCCATTTCTCTTCCAAAATTAGAAGCCGAACACCTTGCATATGTAATTTATACGTCGGGGAGCACAGGTCAGCCAAAGGGCACATTGATTACGCACAAAGGACTGGCCACCTCTTCAGCATCCCGCAGGCAATTTTATGGAAACACAGGATCGATGTTATTTATACCATCCTTTTCCTTCGACTCTTCTGTCGGTGTAATATTTGGCACATTGATAAGCGGAGGAACATTGGTATTATGCAGGCATCACCAGATAAAAGAGCCACAAGTCGTCCGCCGATTGTTGCAAAACACCCATACAATACTTTGTGTTCCTTCCTATTATCGTTTTTTATTGGAAGATGGCATTATTCAGTCGGGCAATATATCCAGGGTAATTGTGGCCGGAGAAAACCTTGACGCTTCTCTTGTAAACAAACATTTTGCAGAAACAAACAATTGCAAACTGTACAACGAATACGGTCCTACAGAAGCAACTGTGTGGTCTACCGTAGCCGAAATAGAACCCGGTAAAAATATTACGATCGGCAGGCCGATAGATACCACACGCCTATACATTTTGAACAGCAACCTGCACTTGGTACCTGAAGGCGTTGCCGGAGAATTGTGCATTGGCGGACCTCAGGTAGCAAAAGGTTACCTGAACCTCAAAGAAAAAACCAACGAAAAATTTGTAAACGATCCGTTTGAGACGGACGGCCAAAATAATATGTACAAAACCGGCGACCTGGCTCGCTGGTTAACCGATGGCCAGTTAGAATATTTGGGTCGTATTGATGACCAGGTAAAAATCAGGGGATACCGGGTGGAGCCAGCCGGCATAGAACATGCTTTAAATGAATGTAAGGGCATACTGCAATCAGTGGTTGTTACAAAGCCGCAAAGCGATTTTACCAATCGTTTGGTAGCTTATATAATGGTGGATGGTGAATTTAATCCGGCAGCTTATACTCGTTTTTTAAAGGAAAGACTACCGCTGTTTATGGTTCCTGAACAGTGGGTACAGGTGCAAAATTTTACCTTAACCCCCAATGGTAAAATTGATAAGAAGGCTTTGCCGGATGTTGAACTAATTGAGTTAAAATCAAATAATCATACAGCGCCCAAACCAGGATTGCAACAAGACCTTGCTGAAATTTGGCAGCAACTGCTTTCACTTAATACCATTAGCGTCTACGATAATTTTTTTACCCTGGGTGGTCACTCGCTTTTGGCAATGCGGTTAGTCTCCGCCATAACAAAAAAGTTGAACGTGGATGTTTCCATCAACGAACTTTTCAAGTATCACACCATTGCTGAAATGGCAGTTTTTATAGAAAAAAAGACGGTCAATCCAACCCAATACACCTCAAATTTTAAATACCTGGTCAAGGTCAAAGAAGGTGGAAATAAAGTGCCGTTATATATTGTAGCAGGAGGCGGAAGTACAGCACTTCGCTTTAAAAACTTTAGCGAAATGTTAGATGCCGATCAGCCTGTTTATGTATTTCAGTCACCTGTCGACGAAGAGCATCTCATCAAATTTCCATCGACCATAGAACAAATAGCAACAACTTTTTTGAACGAATTATTTCAACAGAACCCGCATGGCCCGTACGCACTTTCAGGGCATTGCATTGGTGGAATAATCGCCTTTGCAATGGCCAAACAACTGCAGGCTTTAGGTATGAAAGTTCACACACTCATTTTATTCGATACTGTTTTGCAAGACGGGCAAAAACTTTCATCAAGTGCAAAAGGTGTTGGCAAACGAAAATGGACTATTGACAAATTAATTTCAACAATTGCGCTGAAAGTTCAGTTTGAGTACTTCCTTTTAACCAAACATCCCCATTCGTTCTTTAAATATAGATTACAAGCAATACAAAAACTTTTAAAAAGCAGAAAGCCATTACAAGCTTTTGATCAACATCAGGAGGAATCTGGCTTGGATATTTTTGAAAAATCGGAAACTATTTATGCCGAAGCAAGAGCACAGTATATGTTAATCCATTACAATGGTCCCATATTTTTGTTTCTGGCAAAGGAGCGATATTATTTTATTGATGTGGTAGAAAAGATCAAATTCAAAAAATTGTCTTCAGCCGATCAAGGCAATACCTTGTGGAAAGCGTATTGTACAAAACTTTTTATTATAGAAACTGAAGGAAACCACTCCGACATGTTTAACAAGGTGCATGGAACTGAATTTTCCCGCAGGTTACAGGAAACACTTGATATGAATAAGTAGCAGCTAATAAAATAGGTGGCTCGTATAAAAATTCTGCGGGTTGTGAGTGAATTACCTTACAAAAAAAGACCCCTGGAAAGGGGCCTGATTTTTCACCAACAAAACGTCTATCCATAGAAAACAAAATTGAAAAGCAATTGTTTGTTTTCTACAACTATTCATTAAAATTAAAAAAAAATTAAAAGCTTACCAAGTTATAAATGTTGTAATCAAAATATTTTGGACCAATACCTGGGATTTAAATCTTTAATCATTAATATACCAACCTTAAAATAAAATTAAGTTTAAGAAAATTCTATTCGATTCTCTTTCTGCTTCAACAAGCAAAATCTGCAATTTTCTCCTCCATCTTATAATATACTCTTGCATTCGAACAGATGCTGCTGGTATATGTTATAAGATTACTAAATAGTCAGGTCACTGTTATGACCCGCTCTATTTTTGTAATTATACTGATGAAAAAACTGAATGTTTTAATAGTGCTTTTAGCCTTTGGGGCTGTTTGGTTATCGTTTACACCCGACGACAATAAGCCGGTTAAAATACCTGCATCTGCACAGCAAACTGGCGATGCAGCAAGGGGCTACCAATATCTTATCACCGGCGATTACCTCAAAAGCGGAATACCCTATAAACTGTTTAGAGCTGCAACCGGAAAACAAACCAATTATTTACAACGCAATGGCGATAACAAAAACATTGGATACTCCTTTACAGCCATAAAATCTCCCAATGGGCAAAAATTGGTGGCACCAAATTGTCTTCAATGCCATGGTGAAATTTTTGAAGGTCAATTGTATGTAGGCCTCGGCAATACTTCTATCGATTTTTCAGTGGGTAAGGTGGCTCCTAAAGTTGCCACTTATGTATTGGATCGCATCATTTCTTTTGATAATAAAAAATATGAAGCGTCAAAGAATTTTTTGCTGTCTACACGGGCACTTGCAGGAAAGCTGACCACGCAGGTTAGGGGTGTTAATGCTGCCGATCATCTTGCCGGAGTTTTGGTTTCGCACCGCGACCCTGTAACCCTTGAATGGAAAAAAGACCCATTGTTTAAATTAAACAGCGAAGTAATACCCACGGACGTTCCCGCATGGTGGATGCTGAAGAAAAAGAATGCTATGTTTTACAACGGATTTGGCCGTGGAGATTTTGCCAGGTTTTTAATGGCCAGCAATCTTTTAACGGTTACAGACACCAGCGAAGCCAGGGAGGTCTACTCTCATTTCGACGATGTGTTGGCTTACCTCTACTCTATTGAACCCCCTAAATTTCCAAAACCAATTGATGAACAATTAGCAGGGCAGGGAAAGCCCTTGTTTGATAAAAACTGCTCGAAGTGTCATGGAACTTATGGAGAAAAAGAAACCTATCCCAACCTGTTGATACCGGCTTCTATTATTAAAACCGACTCGGCTTTATATGTTGCCAATTACTCGCAACCCGAGGTGATTGACTGGTTTAATAAGAGTTGGTTTACCACCGGGTCAACTCCTGCCAAACTGGTGCCATACAAAGGGTACATTGCTCCGCCTTTGGATGGTGTTTGGATTACCGCTCCTTACTTTCATAATGGCTCAGTGCCCACCTTGGAAGGTGTACTAAACAGCAAGGTCCGCCCTGCATATTGGTCAAGAGATTTTAATCAGCCCAAATACAACTACGACATTCCCGGCTGGCAATACACTGCTTATAATTCGCCTAAGAAAAAAGCTTACAACACTACCCTGAATGGTTATGGTAACTATGGCCATTACTTTGGCGACAAACTAAGTAGTGATGAACGGCGGGCAGTTATTGAATACCTGAAGACGTTGTAATTAATAATTTAGATAGATATTTAATCCACGTTTTATTTCATCAAGTTGCTCTTCCAATATAAGACCAATCTTCTTTTTTAATCTTGATTTTGACACTGTTCTAATTTGAAAAGGTATAGCCTAATTACGATAAGTGGTCTTGTTCCACCCTGTTCACTTCCTTCCACAGGTCAATGTCGGCCATCCAGATTTCTTTTTGCATTATTTTTCCAGGTTTTTTAGTTGTTTTGAATACTCATCCAAACCCCATTCAGCCAAAAACCATTAAATATTGAGACAAACCTTATACTACAAAGTTATTTTCCATTCCGCTGCCCGGAAGGCAGAAAAAGCGGTTTTAAATATTTGAATACCTTATAAAGGAAGGGAACAAGTAACTAACGTAATTTTGAAACATGACACCAGAGCTTATTATCGCACAAATAAAAAGTGATTTACCAAAATTAAAGATTGAATTTAGCGTCACCAGTATTGGGTTATTTGGCTCCTATGCAACCAGGAATGTACATGCAGAAAGTGATTTGGATTTTCTTGTAGAATTAGATCCACCTTATGCAAGAAACTATTTTGATCTCTTGTTTTTTCTTGAAAATAAATTTGGCAAAAAAGTAGACTTAATACGACGTGGAAGCCATCTCCGCGAAAAATTTATTCAGCATGTAGAAAAAGATATCATCTATGCCTGAACAATTTTTATCAGACCGATTAGAATGGATTAACGAATCAATCAAAAACATTCAGAACTATATAACGAATATAAAATCTGCGCAGGATTTTAATACGTCCTCCGGCTTAATGGTGTACGACACTGTGTTAATGCGGCCACAGGTTATTGGTGAAAATATTAAAACCATCCATAAACATTATCCAGTCCTCTTTGATAGTATAGATTATGAAGTTTCTTCAATCATTCGATTTAGAGAAATCATTTCACATCATTACGAAAAATTAAACACTGAAATTGTTTTGGATATTTACAATCAATACCTACCAAAACTAAATGCAAAAGTTGAGGCGCTTTTAAATTCAATTAAGTGAAACTTCAACAATCTCCCGGCTACATCATCATCTCCGAATGGCTTGCTAAAAAAGGCATGAAGCCTTTTGAATTTCAACTGGAAACCTGGCAAAACATTCAACAGGGAAACAGCGGGCTTGTAAATGCACCAACCGGCTTTGGTAAAACCTTTTCGGTTTTTTTGGGAGGCATCATTCAATTCATAAATGAAAACCCCGGCACGTATAAAACCAAAACTAAAAGCGGCTTGCAATTACTTTGGATAACTCCGTTGCGGGCACTGTCAAAAGATATTAACCGGGCAATGCAGGAGGTTATTGCTGAATTAGGCATGCAATGGCAGGTAGGCAGCCGAAACGGAGATACAGATGTAAATGAAAGGGCACGACAAAAAAGGCACATGCCCGAAGTATTGATCATTACTCCTGAAAGCCTTCACCTTTTATTGGCCACAAAAGATTACTCAACCACTTTTTCGACCTTACAAATTATTGCCGTAGACGAATGGCATGAGCTTTTGGGCGGTAAAAGAGGCGTACAGGTTGAGCTCGCAATAAGCAGATTGGTGGGAATGAAGAAAAGTCAATGGTCAATGGTCAATAGTCAATCGTCAATAAATACTAATGAAACGACAAAGATAAAAAGTAAAGGGGCGAAAAACAACCAACAACTATCAACTACCAACTGTCAACTTTCTATCTGGGGCATCAGTGCAACTATAGGTAACCTGCAACAGGCAAAGGAGGTGTTGCTATCATCGTTACAACAGCTACAAAATCATCAAAACACAACCAATAAACAACAGACTTTATTTGCAAATGATGAAAGGAAAATTCCCGGTGTAATTATTACAGCCAACGTGAAAAAAGAAATAGAGATCATCTCTGTAATACCTGAAGAGATTGAAAAATATCCCTGGGCCGGGCACCTGGGTCTAAACCTTGCACAACAAGCCATCGACATTATAAGAGCCAACACCACTACCCTTATTTTTATTAATACAAGGGGGATGAGTGAACGATGGTACCAAAAGATTTTAGAGCTGGCACCCGACCTTGCAGGGGCCATTGCCCTGCATCATGGCAGTATTGAGCATGAGTTGCGCAACTGGGTTGAAGAGGCTTTGCATACTACCACTTTAAAAGCAGTAGTCTGCACTGCCAGTCTTGACCTGGGTGTTGATTTTCGTCCTGTAGAAACGGTAATACAGGTGGGCTCGCCAAAAGGCGTTGCCCGCTTTTTACAACGTGCCGGTCGTAGTGGTCACCAACCCGGTAAAGTAAGCCGCATTTATTTTTTACCCACGCATACTTTAGAGCTGGTAGAAGCTGCAGCATTAAAGCAGGCAATGAACGAGAAACTGATAGAAAACCGTGAGCCACGCATGCTTTGTTTTGATGTGCTTACGCAATATTTATGCACTCTTGCCATAGGCGAAGGTTTTAGGCCCGAAGTTATTTTTAACGAGGTAAAAAGCACTTTTTGCTATGCCGACATGAACGATGATGAATGGCAAAAAGTGTTGTATGGAATTGTTAGCGGTGGCGAGGCCTTGCAAGCCTATGACGAGTATAAAAAAGTAGAAGTTGAAGCAGGTGGACTGTACCGGATAAAGAACCGCAGGATAGCCATGCGGCATCGTTTGCACATTGGCACTATTGTAAGCGATTCAATGATCAGGGTAAAGTATATGGCCGGTGGCTATATTGGGGTTATTGAAGAGCGCTTTATATCGAAGCTGGAGCCGGGAGATGTTTTTACCCTGGCCGGCAAAAACCTGGAGTTTATCATGATAAAAGACATGACGGCGCTGGCAAGAAAATCGAATGCCAAAAAATCTATGATACCCAGTTGGGAAGGCGGACGTATGCCCTTGTCATCGAACCTTGGCAAAATGTTGCGGCGAAAATTTAATGAAGCGCTTTCCAATTCTGAGGATGTTGAAATAAGGGCGTTGCAGCCGCTGTTTGATTTGCAGGAACATCTGTCGCATGTGCCCCGCGAAAACGAATTACTGATAGAACAAATAGAAACCAAAGATGGCTTTCACCTGTTTGTATATCCCTTTGAAGGAAGGCTGGTGCATGAAGCCATGGCAGCCATTCTTGCGTATCGTATCAGCCAGATTACCCCGATTACATTTTCGTTTGCAATGAACGATTATGGCTTTGAACTTTTAAGCGATCAACCCATACCTGTTGATGATACCAATGTGTACGAATTGTTTACAACCGATGATCTGTTTGCCGACATCCAGCGCAGTGTAAACAGTACCGAAATGGCTAAGCGAAAATTCAGGGAGATTGCGGTAATTGGCGGGTTGATTTTCCAGGGCTATCCCGGCGAACAAAAAAAGACCCGGCACCTGCAGGCTTCGGCTGGCTTACTGTTTAAAGTGTTTAGCGAGTACGATAATAACAACCTGTTGCTGCGGCAGTCGTATGCCGAGGTAATGGATCAGCAAATGGAAGAAGTAAGGCTGAGGAAAATGCTGGAGCGGATACAGCAAAGTGCCATTATACTCACCTATCCTACCCAGCTAACACCCTTCTGTTTTCCTATAAAAGTTGACAGTATGCGTGAAGACATGTCTTCGGAAAAGCTCGAAGACAGGGTTAAAAGAATGCAGGCCAGGCTGGTTAAATAATACCCGTAGTTTAGTGGGGATTAGAAAAGTTTTCGGAATTTCTATTGATGGTATCTTTTTTAAGCGTGTCCTGCGTGGTGGTTTTGGTACTACTATCGTTGGCACAGCCTACAGCCAAAAAAACAATTGCTATAACTACAGGCAACAAGAGGCGTAATTTTCTCATAAAAATGATTTTTAAACTTGCAAATGCAGGCTAAAATTACAGGTTTTACATTTTGATCTGAAATGAATTTATAACCCGTACTCTTTGCAGAAGATACCAATCCATGCCTGCATGTGCTTATAACAATGGATCTTTTAAGGATTATCTCATTCCATTAAAACATAAAAAAAACGGGTAGTGTTCATTACCCGCTTTTAGAATTTATGGCTACATAATGGGGATTTTATTTTTTTCCCTATCCGGATCGTCGCCAATCTCCGGCTCTGTATACGGCTCATAGTCATCATCGTCGTCATCATCATCATCTTCCTTTTTAGGTTTGGTATCAGGTTGAATACCGGGATCCTCCTTCGGCAATTTTTCGGGTTCAATCTCGGGTGTTTTCCTTGGTTCATCCCCTTCACCCGGAAGGTTACTATACAGTTCATTTATCAGTGGATCATTAAGCTCTGAAATTGTTACTGGTTCAATGTGTATGTTATTCATAAAATAATTTTTAAAGATGAGATAAACTGGTTAAAATAATCGCAGTTAGTAAGCTAAGGCTACCCATTAAAGTTATTCAAATTGCCGCAACTATCAACATGCACATAATTTTATAAAAACAATGTGCCAGGAGGGGAGGTTATGTTAAATGTTGAAGGTTGAATGGTCAATGGTCAATGGTCATTGGTCATTGGTCATTGGTGAAAACGTGAAAGGTGAAACGTGAGACGTGAATTGTGATGTTTGAGTTGTTGTCCTTGCCTAAATAAGGTTCATTTAAAATTTAAAACCGCGTAGCGATTGCAGCTTTGACAGAAGTAAAACAATTGATTAACTAATGACACTCAACAACCGCAGCAGGCGAGCCCCCTATAAGCGGGCTAACATAGGGAATGTTCAAACCCAGGCCTCTAAAAATCAACAGTACCGCTACCAGTCCAACAAAGTAGGGAACCATCTTTCTCATAAAATTGCGTGTAGATAATTTAAGCATAAAACCAAAGTAAGAAAATAGGAACATGGCAGGAATGGTACCTGCACCAAAGCATGCCATAAACAGGGCCGCACCTTTAACGGAGCCTGTTGCAAGTGCGCCGGTTATAGCCAGGTAAATAAGGCCACAAGGCAACAATCCATTTGCCATGCCTAAAAAAAGCCTGCCGGACAAAGAGGGCTGCAATAAATATTTACCTACCTGTTGTTGCACCCATTTGTTAAGCATGGAAAAACCTGGTAAATGAAAGATGGGAGACCTTACAACAGATTGCCATAAAATAATAAGGATAAAAACGCCGGCTATAATGGAGAACCATTGCTGAAAACCACTAATGAATAATTGCCTGCCGAATATGCCAAAAACAACACCCAGTAAAGTGTAGGTTAACACCCTTCCAAGGTTGTATAAGCTTATGCCTATAATTTTTTGAGAGCCCACCAAATTTTGTGCAGGTATAGAAAAAGCAATGGCTCCGCACATACCAACGCAATGTACACTGCTAAGCAAACCCATAGCAAGAGCCGATATCATGAGTTGCCAGCTCACCTGACAGCCAAGTTTTGAGTGTTATAAAACTGTTTGTCGTTTACTTTCCAGTTTATTTTTACCTGGTAGGCAGTTTTGGCAAGGCTGTCTTTATTTATGATCATTAAACCATTCTCATCAACCAGTAAAGGCATACGCCTGTCGTTAGCCGCACGGTTTGCAGCGTAAAACCAAACATCACCTGTTACGCTCATACCATTTTGCTCTTCGGGAAGTTTAATGGCAACACCCTGGGTAGTTTGATTAATTTGAACCCCGGACAATTTATTTGCATTGCTGCTTCCATCTATCTGTTGCTGATAAGCAATTTCATCTTTATAATAATCCTTTGAAACCAGCTCAAAGTTTTGCTGCATACAACTATATACCAGCAAGCCAATCAAACAGGCAAACCCAATAAATGATACCAATATTTTATTTCCCCAACTCATAATTAAAAAGTTTTTTTATTCAGAAACAGGCCCCAGGAAACTTGTGTTTATAACACCAACTTTCTTAGACCGTTCGTATAATACCAGCTTTACATTTGTTTTGCGCCGGTGTAATTTATTGGCGGGCAATACCACAAAAAAAGATCCGCTGCCCTGCCCCTCTTTTGCCACATCAATAAATGGCTTTCCTATAATTTCAATAATACCACCTTTATCTTCCAGTTGAATTGTTAACGGTATTTGCCTGGTGGTTTTATTGGCAACCTTAATGTTGTACAGGTTTGAAATACTATCAGTACCCCTTGTCTGGTATAGAATGCCGGGCGTACGCATAATGGTAGCATCCACATCTTTACGCGTTATTAAAATAAACGAGAGTATTAATACCACCATGCCACATAAAGCGGTGTACAATTTCATCCTGCCGGTATAGCGCAGTTGCTCTCCATTGGCTATACTGTTTTCGCTGGCATATCTTATCAAACCCCGTGGTTTGCCAATCTTATCCATAATGTTGTCGCAGGCATCTATGCAGGCGGTACAACCCACACATTCCATCTGTACACCATTGCGTATGTCTATGCCGGTAGGGCAAACCTTTACGCAGGCATGGCAATCAATACAATCGCCAAAAAACGATTCGGCTGTTTTCTTTGCCAATCCACGGGGTTCACCTCGTTTATAATCGTAGGCAACCACCATCGAATTTTTATCGAGCAACACACCCTGCAACCTTCCATAAGGGCAAACCACCGTGCATGCCTGCTCCCTGAAATGGGCATACACGCCATAAAAAATTCCACTGAAAACCAGGATTGAAGCAAAGCCACTTAAGTGTTGACCAACGGGCTCAGTAATAATCTGCTGCAATTCTTTTATGCCAATGATGTACGCAATAAAAAAATTGGCAATAACAAACGACAGCACAAAAAACAATACGTGCTTCACAGACTTTTTAAAGATCTTCTGACTGTTCCAGCTTTGGCGGGCCAGCATTTTTTGTTTGGGTGCATCTCCCTCTATCCAGTACTCTACTTTACGAAACATCATTTCCATAAAGTTGGTTTGCGGGCATGCCCACCCACAAAACAACCTGCCAAAAGCAGCGGTAAACAAAATGATGAATAAGATGAAAGCGATCATACCGAGGCCCAGTATAAAAAAGTCCTGCGGCCAAAATATCTTACCAAACAAAATAAACTTCGCCTTAATTACATTGAAGAGAAACAGCGGCCTGTCGTTAACATACACAAAGGGTAAACCAAAGAACACTACAAAATAACCCAGGCTTAAAATAGTACGCAGTCTGTAAAACTTACCCGAAGGTTTGTTGGCAAATACCCACTTGCGTTTACCCTGGTCGTCGAGTGTGGCCAGGTGATCCCTAAAATCGTCTGTGTAGGTATTCTTTTTATTATTTACTGATGCGATCATTAGTTTGTTACAATGCTTTTTTCACTTTTAATCGCATCCGAAGCATTTTCAGATTGCTCTTTATGTTCTTCGCCCTGCGGCTCTTTGGCACCGGCAGGTTTAGAGCCATATAACGATTTTATATAACTGGACAGTTCCGCTATTTGCACAGGGCTGAAATCATCTTTCCATGCTTTCATTCCTTTTTCGGGCACACCATATTTTATTACTTTAAAAACATCTTTAACGCCACCCTGGTGCAACCAATAATCATCGGTTAAATTGGGACCAACCACACCTTGTGCCTCAGCACCATGACAGGGCGAACACGAGGCGCCAAACAATTTTTTTCCTTCGCCCAGGGCAATTGCATCGGTCAACATAACCACGGAGTTTTCGTCAACCTTACTGGCGGCATTTTTCAAATATTCTTCTTTTTCGTTTGCTGCATCCACCATGGCTATTTCATATTCCTGTATGCTTGAAGGTGCGGTGTGTACCACTTCAAAACGATAGAGGTAAATGATGGCAAACACTACGCAGCCAATAAACCCATAAACCCACCAGCGGGGTAAGCGGTTATCCAGTTCGCGTATGCCATCGTAGTTGTGACCGGTATCTGAAACCACTCCCTCGGGTTTAAAACTGTTTATCTTCTCCCACCAGGTTTTCCAAAGAGGTTGCTTATAAGCCACCAACTGTTTAACAACGGCAATGGTATCTTTTGCAAGAAGGGTTTTTATAAAGAAGGCCATGACCATTATGATCAATACCTCCAAACCAATTATAAAAACCATGGTGTGATGAGAGAAGGCAGATAAACCACCGTAGCTGGTAATAGTTAGGGCAACCTCTGCAGCAGCTTTATCCTGCGCTGTTACCTGCATCGAGGCCATGAACAACAGGATGATCATTGCAGCTGTTTTTTTAGAGGCCTCCTTTAGTTTCTGTAAGCTTATATCTGCCACCCCTGATAATACATAAGCCAGCATACCAATAACCAATAACAAGGCAATCATAATGCACAACAAGGTAAAGGCCAACGGACTTGTTACCTGGCTGGCTACCAGGCCACCGGCAGCATAAGTGTTGGTTATAGCTATGGCATTTAACAGGCCAAGAGCAACCAATGGTTTCAGTGTGTTCCTGATTTTTTTCATTACTATAATTTTACAATTAGCTTTCCTGCGCATCATGCAGCGGTAGTTCGCTTAATTTGGTTATAAGTCTTTTATCGGCCCGAATGGCCCAAATAGTCATTACAATAAAAAAGGTAAAAAAGATGAAGAACGATGTCATTCCATATACATCCACACCGGTTATCTTTTCGAGGTAATTTATAAATTTCATTAGTTAGAAGTTAGAGGTTATTAGTCATTAATTATTGGTCATTGGAGGTTGGTCGTTGGTCGTTGTTAATAGTT
The DNA here is from genome assembly GCA_026786345.1 of Chitinophagaceae bacterium. Lineage (GTDB taxonomy): Bacteria > Bacteroidota > Bacteroidia > Chitinophagales > Chitinophagaceae > Segetibacter. The sequence goes on along the minus strand of JAJAYD010000036.1, from coordinate 3,618 downwards.
GGTACTCCAAATTCTATTAAACATTATTTGATCTTTATTTTTCATTTTGCATTATTAATTGCATTCACGTCTCAAGTCTCACGTTTTCACCTTTCACGTCTCACGTCTCACGTCTCACGTTTTCACTTTTCACGTCTCACGTTTCACGTTTTCACCATTGACTATTGACCAATGACTAATGACTACTGACTAATGCCGCCCTTGGCTCCAACTTAATATCGGTACCCATGCGTTGCAGGTAAGCTATGAGTGCAACTAACTCGCTGGTGTTCGATGCATCCAGTTTATCCTTTTTAAGACTGGCTTTAATTTTATTACCCTGGTTTATTAAATCGATGTTGGCTGTCTTATCATAGCCTGCCGGATAAGGAACACCCAGCGTTTGCATGGCTCTTATTTTGGCACCGGTTATGCTGGTATCAACTTTATCATCCGACAACCATGGATAGGATGGCATAATGGAACCCGGCGACATAATACGTGGATCGATCATGTGGTTATAATGCCAGCTATCAGGATACTTTCCACCTATGCGGGCCAAATCAGGACCGGTACGTTTGCTACCCCACTGAAACGGGTGATCATAAATAAACTCACCTGCTTTGCTGTACTCTCCATAGCGTGCCACCTCATCTCTGAAAGGCCTGATCATTTGCGAGTGACAAGTATAACAGCCTTCTTTTACATAAATGTCACGTCCATGTAACTCAAGCGGTGTGTATGGTTTAACAGCAGTAATGGTAGGCACATTACTTTTAATTAAAAAGGTTGGAACAATCTCCAGCGCACCACCAATACCTACTACTATTAAGCTAAACACCAACATTTGCACAGGCCTTCTCTCTATCCAGCGGTGCCAGTGCTGGCGACCGTGTGTTATAAACACTTTTGGCAAGGGTGCTGCCTCTGCTGCTTCATTGGCAACCAGCTTACCGGCCTTCACAGTTTTGAACATGTTATAGACCATTATAAAAACGCCCACCAGGTATAAAGCACCACCAATGCTCCGGGTAATGTACATGGGTATAATGTGCGTAACCGTCTCCAGAAACTGGAACTTTAGCTGACCTTCTTCAGTAAAGGTTTTCCACATCATGCTTTGGGTAAAACCAGCCCAGTATAAAGGCACTGTATACAACACAATACCAATGGTGCCAATCCAGAAATGGCTATTGGCCAGCTTACGCGAATACAATGGAGTCTTAAAGATTTTTGGAAGCAGCCAGTAAATGATACCAAAGGTTAAAAAGCCATTCCATCCCAATGCGCCTATGTGCACGTGAGCCACTATCCAATCAGTATAATGTGCAACCGCGTTTACATTTTTCAAACTGAGCATAGGGCCTTCAAACGTAGCCATACCATAACAGGTAACGGCAACTACCAAAAATTTCAACACAGGATCTTCTCTTACTTTATCCCATGCTCCGCGGAGCGTAAACAATCCGTTTAGCATACCACCCCAACTCGGTGCTATCAACATGATGCTAAACACCACTCCTAAACTTTGAGCCCAGTCGGGCAGGGCTGTATAGAGCAAATGGTGTGGCCCGGCCCAGATGTATAAAAAAATAAGCGCCCAAAAATGTATGATAGACAAGCGATAACTATAGATGGGACGATTAGCGGCTTTAGGTAAAAAATAATACATCAAACCCAGGTACGGCGTAGTTAAAAAGAAGGCAACCGCATTATGACCATACCACCACTGTACCAGAGCATCCTGCACACCCGCATACACGCTGTAACTCTTTAAAAAGGTAAAAGGAAGCTCAAACGAATTAACAATATGCAACATGGCAACTGTTACCCAGGTAGCGATGTAAAACCAAATGGCAACATATAAATGGCTTTCCCTTCTTTTTAAAATAGTACCAAACATATTAATGCCAAACAACACCCAAACAAGCGTAATGGCAATATCTATTGGCCACTCCAGCTCAGCATATTCTTTACCGGTGGTATAACCTAACAACAATGTAATGGCTCCGGCTACTATAATTGCCTGCCATCCCCAAAAATGTATTTTGCTAAGCTTGTCGCTAAACATGCGGGCTTTACACAAACGTTGCAACGAATAATAAACACCCATAAAGATGCCATTACCCACAAAAGCAAAAATTACTGCATTGGTATGTACCGGTCTGACCCTGCCAAAGGTGGTAGGAGCAAAGTCGAAATTTGCCATGGGCAAAAACAATTGAATGGAAGCCAGCAAACCGGCCAGCATACCCACAGCGCCCCAAAAAACGGTGGCATACATAAACATTTTAACCACCTGGTTATCGTAGAAAAATTTCTCTACAGTATGCAGTTGTTTTTGAAGAGGAATTTGTTCTGATAATCCTAACCTGGTTGGTGCAGTAAGGTCTAACATGTACTATGGTAATTTATTGTTTGTATTTAGTTCATTGTCGAATAACATTCTTATAGGCGGGCTCATTTCATCGTCGTACTGGCCCGACTTTACATTCCATAAAAAAGCTATTAAAAAAATGGCCGCTATGGAAATGCTTGCTATCAACAGAATTATTATAACACTCATGTTTAATTATTACATCAAAAGTAAACCTGCCTACAGAGGTAGTCTTTGATGCAACTCAGTTACACACCTGATTGTGGTCATGTAAATGGTTAGGTAGTTGAAGTGTTGTATGCGGGAGAAGAAAAAATAGTAGCTATTAAAAGTTCCCCGCTATCAATAACCTTGAGATCAGGGGTTGAAAATTAAACCCCATAAGTTGTGGTATAAATATTACCGTTGATAGGTTTGGTATTGAATATGATTGAACGGAACTACGTTGTACTCACTTCCTATTTTAGTCGCCGGGACACCATAGGGTTTAAAGTCGAATAATTTTGCCAGGCGATGGTGTTCCTGAGTGATAAGTAAGGTATGTTGGACTTCATCTTTAGAGATCGGATGCTTGACTCTTATAGCATATATCGTCTTTGCTAAAAGATTGAATAGGAATCTACCATCTAATACCATTGGACTCAAGAATTTTTTCCCAAAACGATTCTTTAATAGCTATTCCGTTCTGTTCGAAAAATGGCTGTAAAGATTTGGTCAATGTTTGGCCTTGCGGAAGCCAGGAGGGCTCCCAGCTTTCATTAAAGACTACTATCCTGGTAACTGGATAATCTACGGGAAACGCTGTGGGCATAATTAAGTTTGCCCATTGAATGAATCTGGCGTAATCTTCATCTTTTACCGGTAAAATCATAATCACCTTTAAAGGATTCACCGTCTCAAAAAGTTCAATTAATTCCCATTTAAGACCTTCCGTTTTTCCTGCCCTGAAAATAATCAGCTTTGATTTTTTGAAGAAATCGCGGATGGTGTTTTGCCAGGATTCATTTGAAACGTACAATTTGGAAGAGCCCAATTCGGGAAGTTCTTCACCAGGTTTGCCAAGTGCTATGTAGGGTCCAATTTTTCTGAAAACATATCCCAGTGCGTCTTGCTCCCGGAATCCGCTGGACGGAACGGTAAGAGCAAGGTCTTTTTTATTAGAAAAAGAAATGCTTTTAAAGTAAGTAACCATCGATCGATCCTTCACTTCATCTTTAAAGGATCTTAGATATAACACGGGAGGGCGTGTATCGTTCGTAAGA
>JAJAYD010000035.1 GCA_026786345.1 Chitinophagaceae bacterium | reverse complement strand
GTGGTCAGTGGTCAGTGGTCAGTGGTCAGTGGTCAGTGGTCAGTAAAAAGTGACTTTTTGCAACGACAATGGTTGCATTAGATACAAATTTGTCTCACAATTTCCCCCACTCACAATTCACATCTCAGATCTCACAACTCACATCTCACCACTCACATCTCATACCTCCTCACTCACAACTCACCACTCACCACTCACAACTCACAACTCACAACTCACCACTCACCACTCACAAAAGGTCATTTAATATCTCATGGCCCAATTTGTCCCGCTTGGTTTGCAGGTATTTTACGTTGTGCGGGTTCGATTTTATTTCGATTGGAATGATGTCTACAATCTCCAGTCCATAACCTTTTAGGCCGGCCCGCTTCTTTGGATTGTTGCTCATCAGGCGTAGCCTTGTAACATCAAGGTGACGTAAAATTTGAGCACCAATTCCATAGTCTCTTTCATCCATACCAAAGCCAAGGTGAATGTTGGCTTCAACGGTGTCCATGCCCTGCTCCTGCAGTTTGTATGCCCTTAATTTATTAACCAAACCAATACCGCGGCCTTCCTGGTTCATGTATAATATAATACCCTTACCCTCCTGCTCTACCATTTGCATGGCCTTGTGTAGTTGTTCGCCACAATCGCAGCGCAGGCTTCCGAGAATATCACCTGTAAAGCAACTGCTATGCACCCGTGTCAAAACAGGTTCATTCTTTTGCCACTCACCCTTTATTAACGCAAGATGTTCGCGTTGGGTACTCTTTTCTTTAAATGCTACCAGTTTAAAATGACCATATTTTGTAGGCATTTCTACCCTTACTACTTCTTCAATCAACGAGTCCATTTTTAACCGGTATTCTATCAGGTCTTTTATGGATACGATCTTAAGGTCAAACTTTTTAGCAATCACTTCCAGTTCGGGCAAACGTGCCATGGTACCATCTTCGTTCATTATTTCAACCAACACACCAGCAGGTTCAAAACCAGCAAGACGGGCCAGATCAACCGTTGCTTCCGTATGGCCGGTTCTGCGCAATACACCTCCTTTTTTCGCCCTTAGCGGAAAAATATGACCAGGCCTGCCCAGGTCTTCGGGGGTGGTTTTTGGATCGATTAAAGCCTGAACCGTTTTGGAACGATCGAGTGCCGAAATACCGGTGGTACATCCATGGCCCAGCAAGTCGATAGAAACAGTAAATGGAGTTGAATGCAAACTGGTATTGCTGTTTACCATCAAGGTCAAACCCAACTCATCGCAACGGTCTTCAACCAATGGCGCACAAATTAAACCGCGACCTTCGCGGCTCATAAAGTTTATAATCTCTGGGGTGACATTACGGGCTGCAGTTAAAAAATCTCCCTCGTTTTCCCTGTCTTCATCATCAACCACAATTACCAGCTTACCGGCTTTTATATCTCCAATGGCACTCTCTATAGAATCTAACATAATCTGCATTTGTACAAAATTACAGCCAAACAGGTAAAAGCTTGCCAAAGCGTACATTCTGTCAGTTACTGTTCAATTAAACATAACCCTTTGTAATTCGCGGCTGCTTTACTGCAAGGCAAAAAAAAGTCCTCTTCCGGGTGTGGAAGAGGACTATAAAACAACTTTTAGCAAACGACTATTGTTTTGAAAACTGGGTGATTGATTTGGTACCGTCGTTTTGAAACACCAATAAGTAATTGCCCTTTATAAGTTCAGTAACAGATAATGCCGTTTGTGTTGAACCGGATTGAACGGGCATGGTCTTGATCAAATTACCTTCAATATTCATAACTTTTATTGCCGCTCCTTTAATAGCTACTCCATGATTAATGGTTAGGTTGCCCCGTGTTGGATTAGGGAATACTTCGGTTTTAATAGTCAGGCTGTTTTTAATTACTTCAATGCTGCTGTATTTGAACGCACCGTTTTTATCAACCTGCTTCAACCTGTAATAGGAGGTACCACCTTTTACTTTATCATCCATATTTGAATATTCAGTATGTGTGCTGTTGTTCTTTGCAGAAACAAAATCAATTTGGCTGAAGTTAATACCATCCAAACTTTTTTCAATTGCAAAACCTGAAACGTTTACTTCGTTTTCTGTGCTCCATTTAAGCTGAGTTGCTTTGCCATTAAAAGAGGCTTTAAAAGAGGTGAGGTTTAAAGGAAGCGTTGCATCAGCATAACTGGATGCTACTACTATAGCATCGATAGTTGCATTAGGAACCGCTACGGTTCCTTGTCTAATAGCTATTCTTGAAATATTAGCAGGTTCAGTACCCGCTAAAATAGAAGATGCATCTGGCGCGGGTTCAGTGGTACTAAAGGGTTTATCTACCCACAATTTTGTTACATCGTTACTCGCAAGTGGAACAAATTGATATGCAAAAGTTATTAAATGCACCTGGCTTGCATCGCGGTCAACAGCGGACCAAACAATGGGCACTGAGGCACTTACTGAGGTTGCAGCAATACCATACTGAATGGTATTTGGTGCGGTACCCTGCCTTACAAAAACCCTCGCACGGTAATCAGATGCAGAAGCTGTCGGCGTGAAGGAAATAAAGTAATCGCCAGCGGAAGTACTGTTTCCCAAATTACTTGTTGCCCGAAACTGCATCAAAAAACTGGCGTAGACTGTATTAGATGTCTGTACCGCAAAATTTCTAAAAACATCCTCGATGCTTCTGTTCTGGCCAGTAGTAATACTATCCAGGTCGAGTCTATTACTTGCAGCGCTTGGACCAGTAAAGTAATTTGGGTAAGAGAGGTTGCCAGCAACAACTTTTGCAAAATCAGTCAAAGGGATTGACCCTGTAGTAAGGGGTACAGTAATCCAATTTCCGCCACTTACATTGGTACCCGTTCCGCCGTCAGTTAACCCTCCCGTAACATAATTAAAATCTTCAACAAGTAAACGCTGGCTGTTTGCAGTAAGTGCAATTGTTGCAAAAGTTATTAAGGTAAAAATTTTTTTCATTTGTTTTAGGTTTTAACTACAATAATAGCTATATAATTTAAAGGCATAAGAAAGTATTGGCATTAAATTTTTATAATCAAATTCTAAATTTATAAAGCCCGTATCAATCAAAAAATTACATTGTTACCAGCATGTATTAGTTACATAAAATATTTTTTTATAAGTCGTTTTCAATACTAAAACTTCCAAAGCTGTGGATAGAATGTTACAGGCAGTGAGCAATTTTTTAGTTTCTTTGGCAAAAATTAAAACTAACTTATGAATTGTAGATCGACCTTACAATTACTTATTCTTACACTTCTTCTCCCAATTTTTAGCATTAGTCAAAACACCACCAGTAGCATAAGTGGTACAGTCAAAGCTGCAGATGGCACACCATTACCAGGGACGACCGTTACGGCAACTCATGAGCCAACAGGTACAGTGTACCGGGTTCAAACTTTGTCAGGCGGCCGGTTCGATATCAGCAATATGAATACTGGTGGCCCTTATAATATAGAAGTTACCTATGTAAATTATCAAACTGAAAAGCGTACAGAATTATACTTGTCGCTGGGTGAAGTTTTAAAATTGAACCTGGTCTTAGCCAGCAAGGGTGCAACCCTTACTGAAGTGGTGGTTACCACACAGGCAAGAGCTACGGAAGTTAAGGGTGGTGCAGGCACAAACATTGGCCGCGATAAAATGGCTAACCTTCCTACAGTAGGTAGAAATTTATCTGACTTCCTACGCTTTACTCCCCAGGTTAAACTTACCGCCGCTGATGGAGGTATAAGTATAGCTGGCCAGAACAACCGCTACAATGCATTTTATATTGATGGCGCTATTAATAATGACGTATTCGGCCTTAGTAATTCTGGCACCAATGGTGGCCAGGCAAGCTCCCCTCCCATTTCTATTGATGCAATTGACCAGTTCCAGGTTATCATTTCGCCCTACGATGCCTCTATTGGAAACTTTACAGGCGGTGGGATTAATGCAACCACCCGTAGTGGAAGTAATACCACCACGGGATCGCTTTATTATTTTTACCGTAACCAGGATTTGGCAGCTAAAACTCCCATTGGATTAAAAAAGGATGCAACACGCCTTAATACCTTTCGTAACAAAACAACGGGCTTTAGAATCGGAGGCCCCATTATTAAAAACAAAGTTTTCTATTTTTTAAATGCTGAAATACAAAGAGACCAGCGGCCACAACCATTTGTATTCAGCCAATACCGTGGTTCATCAACAGAAAAGGAATTGAATGATTTTGCAGGTTTGTTAAAGCAAAAATATAATTACGATCCGGGAGGGTTTTTGGACAATCCTGAGAGCATTGATGCCGATAAAATAACAGCTAAAATTGATTGGAATATTAATACCCGCAACCGTTTAAGCGTATCCTATCGTTACAATAATGCCGAACGTTTAAATACAAGCACATCAAGCGGCACCAACATTAATTACTTTAATAACGGTTTTACTTTTCCCAGCAAAACGCATTCAGTTTCTACCGAATTAAAAAGTACGTTTAACGGAGGCAGAAGTAACAGGCTATTGATGACCTATACAGGTGTGGTAGATGACAGGGGTGCTATAGGTAATCCATTTCCAAGGGTTTCTATTATAGATGGCGCAGGCAGAATTGTAATTGGCACTGAAAACTTTTCGGGAGCTAATTTATTAAAACAGAACAATGTGGCCCTGCTTGACTTTTATAAATTTAACCTGGGTAAAAACTTTTTTACGATAGGCACTGATAACGAATTCAGTCATTCGTACAATGTCTTTATAAGAGACAACTACGGAACCTATACCTATAACTCCCTGTTCGATTTTATTTCTGATGCTGCACCCGTCCGTTACCAGCGTTCGTTTAGCCTGGTTGATAAAACAAGCGGAGACAATACCGATGCAGCAGCAAAGTTTAATACCATGCGGCTTGGAGGTTTTTTTAACAATGAAATAAGGGTGAATGAAAACTTTTCTATTAATGCGGGGGTAAGGGTTGATTATACCAAATTTTTAACTACACCTAAGAAAGACCAGTTTTTTAATGATAGTGCATTGCCTGCAATTAGCCGTTATTACGATTTGCAAGGGGCACGTTCAGGACAAATTGCAAGTCCAAAAGCTTCTATTTCTCCCCGCCTGGGCTTTACTTTAAAAGTGCCTGAAGAAAATGTAACGATCCGTGGCGGATTTGGTTTATTTACCGGTAGGGTACCATTGGTATGGCCGGGTGGCGTATACAATCAAAATGGTGTAAGTATTGGTGGTATAGATTTAAACCCGCCGACAGCCCAACAAAATGTAACCTTCCGTCCTGATCCGTTTGGGCAATACACAGCACAAGAACTGGGTTTGGGTCTAAACAACAAAGGACAGGTTGATATGATTGTAAAGGATTTCAGACTACCAAAAATCTTTAGAACTTCTGCTGCCATTGATAAAAAAATGGGTAATGGCTGGACTACCTCTTTTGAAACAATCATCTCTAAAAACATAAATGAGATCTATTATCAAAACGTAAATATTCTTCCGCCTACTTTAAAGATGACCGGTCCAGACACACGAAATATTTATGCAGTTTCAGGGACAGTAAAAAGAATTCCCATCCGTTCAAACGGTACAAATCCTTACAATGCAGATGTGTTTTTACTGAGTAATAACCAAAGCCAGAAAGGATTTTCTTACAACTTTACTTTTACTGTTGATAAAGCCTGGAGCAAAGGTTTTGCCTTTAACGCCAACTACACCTATGGCAACTCTGTAGTTACCAACGAAGGAACCAGCAGCCAGAACAATAGCCAGTGGAATACTATGGAAAGTGTAAATGGCAGGAACTTTATTCCGCGCTCTACTTCTGACTTTGATTTGGGGCATCGTATCAATGCCTACGTTGCAAAAAAGGTAAATTATTTGGGTAAAAGATTTGGAACTACCTTCTCGCTTGTTTATAATGGCCAAAGCGGAAACCCGTTTAGTTACACTTACCGCAACAGCCCGGTTAACGATGTTACAGCCACTGGTACCAGCGACCTTATTTTTGTACCAACAGAAGCCCAGTTAAACGATATGGTTTTTAATAGTAATACTGTTGGCCCTAAAACTTACACCGCTGCAGAGCAAAAAGCATTATTGAACGATTACATTAACAACGACAATTACTTAAAGAACCGACGTGGACAATACGCTGAACGTAACGGGGCAAGATTACCTTTCACCAATATTATCGATCTTAAAATTCAGCAGGATTTTAATTTGAAACTGGGTGCAAAAACCTACCAGTTGCAATTATCTTACGATGTATTCAACTTTACCAATATGCTTAACCGCGATTGGGGTCGTCAATATTTCCTAAGCTTCGATCAATATGCATTGATACAATTTGGCGGCTACAGGGCAGGTACAACTGTACCTACGTACCGGTTTACACCTATCCCAGACAATGCTCCACCTTATAACATCAGTACTTCAACTGTACCAAGCTATTCAGCCCGCTACATTAGCCAGTTAGGGGTACGTTTAAATTTCTAAAATCATTTCATATAATTTAAAAAAAGGCAACCTGCGGGTTGCTTTTTTTATGCCCGCTTATTTCCGCCACAATTATTATAGATATCGAATCCCGGAAAACTATTTCCAAACCTCTTTTTTAAGCGTACAGTTTCGGGTAACAATTAATTAAAGCAGCACAAGCCCATAATCCAATGCCTTGTATTTAAACTTGAATTAAACAAAAGTTTTTATCCGGCTGTAATGATAATTTCGCGTACCAAAAAATCAGTAATATGAATTCAAAAAGACTCGTGTCCATAGTTTTATTGGTCTTGTTTGTTCCTTTTTTTACCCAGTCGCAGGTTACTTCCAGTAGTATAACCGGCACAATTGGCCAGCCCAGCCAGGGATTAGAAGGAGCCACCATTACTTTAAACCATCAACCGTCCGGTACCGTTTACCGTACTACTTCTCAAAGAAAGGGTATTTACAATTTGGTAAACCTCATACCCGGTGGACCTTACACCATCGAAGTTTCCTTTGTTGGTTACAAACCCTACACGGAGACTGACCTTTATTTATCGCTGGGCGAAAATACCCGGCTCGATGTTCCACTGGCACTATCCAATTCCACTTTAACAGAGGTGGTAGTTACGGGTTATGCCACCAGTGGCGAGAAAAAGAAAACCGGCGCCTCTACCAGCATCAGCAGGCAACAAATAACAGCTTTGCCAACCTTAAGCAGAAGCTTACAGGATTTTACCCGCCTTACCCCGCAGGCAAATGGCAACTCGTTCGGCGGAGCATCCAATCGCTTTAATAACATTACCATTGATGGTGCAGTCAACAACGATGTATTTGGTTTATCGGGCTCAGGTACACCGGGCGGACAGGCCGGTACTACGGCTATCTCCTTAGATGCCATCCAGGAAATACAGGTAGTTTTAGCTCCGTACGATATAACTTATGGAAACTTTACCGGCGGCGGCGTTAATGCTGTTACCCGTTCTGGTACCAATAAATTTGAAGGTTCGGTTTATGGTTTCTACCGCAACCAAAATACCATTGGGGACGATCCGATCTCTAAAGTAAAATCAACCAAATTTAGCGACAAGCAATACGGCGCCCGTTTTGGCGGTGCCATCGTAAAAAACAAATTGTTCTTTTTTGTTAATGGCGAACTGGCCAGGAGAACTGCTCCTACCATTTTTAATGCAGGTGAAACCAGTGCCCTGCTTACTGTTGATGAAGCAAAAGCATTGGCCGACACAGTGCTTAAAAAATACAATTACAATGTTGGTGGGTACAATCCATTTGAAGCTGAAACCAGGAGCGATAAATTATTTGGCCGTTTAGACTGGAATATTAACGCCAAGCATCGGCTTACCCTTCGACACAACTATATTTCCGCATTCGACGATAATATATCACGTTCGGGAACTCAATTTCGTTATGGCAATAATGCCTACCGTTTCAATAACACGCAAAACATAACCGTTGCAGAAGTAAGAAGCCGGTTCAGCAGCAGACTTTCCAATAACCTTATTTTAGGTCTGCATAAAATCAGAGATTTTCGTACTACCTATGGCTCACCGTTTCCTTTTGTTGAGATTACCAAAGGATCGGGCATTGTTCAGTTTGGCTCAGAAAGAAGTTCAACCGCTAACCAGCTTGACCAGGATATATTTGAGATTACAGATAATCTGAAAATCTTCAGGGGCAAGCACACATTTACCGTGGGTACCCATAACGAGTTTTTCAAATTCCGCAACCTGTTTATCAATAACCTCAATGGCAGGTGGTCGTTCAACAGCATCAACGATTTTTATAACAACAACCCCCGCCAGGTGCAGGCTACCTTTTCTAATGTGGCAGGCGATCCCAGGCCATCAGCTAAATTTCAGGCTGCTCAGTTAGGAGCATATATCCAGGACGAAATACAGGTAAACAGTCAATTTAGAATTACTATGGGGCTGCGTGCTGACGTACCGGTAATACAAAACGAACCAGGTTTTAATAAGGCGGTCGATTCCACTTTTAAGAGTACTTATTCAACCTCCTACATTCCCAACAAAAAATTGTTATGGTCGCCAAGAGTAGGTTTTAATTACGATGTTGAAGGCAACCGAAACGTAATCATCAGGGGTGGTGCAGGCATCTTTACCGGCAGGTTACCTTTTGTGTGGATCTCTAACCAGTTTTCAAATACTGGTCTGTTGTTAAGCACCGTCAGCGTAAGCGATAACCCCGCTACACCTCAAAACGAAGTAAACAACGGAAATGGTTTTCAACCTGATGTTGCAAAGCAAGGCAGTGGTTTGGGTACAGCAGGCAGAACGTTTGAAGTAAATATCATTGACAAAAAATTTAAGTTTCCACAGGTAGCACGTTTTAATCTGGCTTCCGATGTAAAACTTCCCGGAGGCATAAACGCCACCTTCGAAGCCATCTATTCTAAAACCATCAACAACGTTTTGTACCAGGATGTAAATCTTGCAGCGCCCGTTGGTATTGTTGACCAGGTTTATAATGCCGGCGCCGATAAAAGGATTGCATTTTCCGGTTCAAACAATGCAGGTGGACGCAGAATTAATCCAAACATTACCAATGCAATCCTAATTACCAATACCAATAAAGGATACTCTTACAACCTAACCGCCCAGTTTAGCAAGCAATGGAAAAATGTTTATGCTATGCTTGCATACAACAACAACGATGCTACCGAAGTTAACAGCGGCGCCAGTTCAACAGCCCTTTCAAACTGGGAGTTTGTACAAGTAGCAGGCGATCCCAACAATCCGCCTTTATCTGTTTCAAACTATGCACTCACCCACAGAATTACCGGTGTGTTAACCACCAATATCAACTACACCAAAAATTTAAGAACCTCGTTATCGTTCTTTTATAACGGACGTTCCGGTCAAAAATTTACATACGTAACCAATGGCGATCTTAACAGCGATGCCCGCTTTGGAAACGATTTGATTTACGTTCCACGCAACACCAGCGAAATAAAATTTGTTGACTTTTTAAGCAACAGCACCACAGTTCGTTACACTGCTGCTCAACAGGCTGCCGCATTTGAAGCGTTCATCAGCAACGATAAAACACTAAACAAACGCAGGGGCATGTACACCGAAAGAAACGGCAACGAAACGCCCTGGGAGCATGTGATCGATATGAGGTTTGCACAGGATTTCTTTATTACAACAGGTAAGAGCAAACACACACTTCAATTTACATTCGATGTATTTAACGTAACCAATCTTATTAGCAACGATTGGGGAAGACAATATTTTGTATCTAACCAGGCCTATAACCTGTTGACTACGGTAAACAGAACTACCGGTGCCTTTGCAGGTAAAGGTTACAATTTCAGCATTGGTCAAACACCCTGGAATAACAGTTTTGGTTCACGTTTCCAGGGACAGTTGGGTTTGAGATATAGTTTTAATTAACCACATTTAATAGCATTAAAAAAGCCACCCTGTATGCGGGATGGCTTTTTTATTTTACTGGTTAAAGCAGTTTAAAATTGATGTTTTTTTTAAATACCAGCATTAGTATTTCATAGCAAAATCGTTGCGTCGCAAGCACTTCATCGGAAGTAAAAATGGCATCTTGGGTGTGTAAATTTTCATGTACTTACCAACCGCAATTATCCGATAACTGGCCTGTTAGAGGAATGGCTTTAATATAATCAACAAGGGCGGTGGGCCTCCTCTTATTCTTTCTTATAACAAAATTACAGGGCTGCCCCGCTGGGGCAGGATTTGCTTTGGCATGTATGCTAAGCTACAGACTGGTTACGCCGCTGGCGAAAAAGTTTCATGATAACTGCCCTCTATCAATTTAAGTTGATATTGTCGATTTTAATATTCCTATGCGCTGACGCTTAAAAATATAACAGTACAGCACTCTTGTGCAATTTAAATTTTTGGAGTCTGGTTTAACAGCTAACTCCCTGATAGCTACGAAGTGAAACAGCATTATAGGTCAACAGTTATACTTCTATCTTTATTAAGACGAATAAAGATTTTTATATAGCTCATAACGGCTCGTCCGCCCTGCATTGAAGGCAGCCAGGAACAGGAACGTTTTAATTCTTCCATAATTAATTCCTCAAACGGCGAATAGCGGCCTTCAATAAGTTCTATTCTTTTTAAGCAACTGTCTTTACTATCAACCAGGATTTTATAAATCAAGACAGAATCTAAACGCGAACATTTAATACCAGTAAGACTTTCTTTAAATGCATGTTCCATTTGGCTTTGCAACTGTTTAATTCCGTTTTTATAACGTGCAAGGACTTCAACTTTGGTGAAGACCTTTTCCTCATTGTCATCCTTCTCTTCCGGACAATAATATTCAATTATGCGCCTTATAGAATCTGGCCTTATTATGAAATGGAAAGTCGGGGCTATATATTTTTTACCTAATACAACTGACATTTCTTCTTCCGGAAGGTCAATTCCGCCATATTTTTTCTCAAACAAATATTTGTCTCCCAAAAAATCAAAATCGTAGTTTTCATTACCATAAAAACTAAGCTTATGATAAGAAGTATCCTGCCAAAAAGTTTTTGAATAGACCCAGACACCTGCAGAATTATATGGGTAACCGTTAACCTTAAGCGAATCCACAACAGGATTTTGAAGAAAAAAATCAGAAGATGATGTATTAAGGAAAATTGTATCAACAAAACACCTTTTCTGAGCGGATACTAAAATGGGAAATACGAATAACAACAAAAAGAGAACTCTGGTCATGCTTTTAGTATTGTCTTTATTTAATATAGTTTAATAACCTTCCAAGAATTTTCTTAAACCTATTCCAACTTATTATAACAATTCAAAGTTGTATCCCAAACTTCTCTCCCAATTTCTGCAAATCATTTACCACAGCCTTCACCACCGGTATACCTTCCTTCATTCTTATTGCTTCCATCTCACGTTCCGGATCGCCGGGCACCATTACTTTTTGATTTTCATCAATCGGCTTTGCTTCTTTAAACCGGGTGATCCACTGGTCCATGTGGCGTTTAAACTCATCAGCGGGGCGAAAAGCATCAATCCGCATGGCACCAAAAAAGTGACCCAAACCTTCGCCGGGCATATTCTCAGGCATGGGCACATAAGCGGGAAAAGGTGGTGCCCACGGTCCATAGCTTGCACCGCTTAACACAGCCGAAAAAATATCAACAATACTTCCCAATGCATACCCTTTATGGCTTCCATGGTCACGATCGCCGCCAAGCGGCAACAAAGCCCCACCATTTTTTAATTCATTGGCGTTGGTAGATGGCTGGCCATCTTTATCCTGTACCCAACCCGTTGGGGCATCTTCATTTTTACGTTGCAGAATTTCCAGTTTTCCATTGGCAGCAGTGGTAGTGGCAAAATCGGCTACAAACGGGGGCTGGCTTCCTGCAGGTATGGCCACTGCAATGGGGTTGGTACCTAACATTCTTTCTTTCGAAAAAGTGGGAGCAACCAAAGCACTTGCATTGGTCATGGCTATACCTATCATATCATGTTCGAGGGCCATCATAGCGTGATAACCTGCAATTCCAAAATGATTACTATTTTTAACACTCACCCAACCGGTACCAACCTGCTGGGCTTTGTCAATAGCCACCTGCATGGCAAAGGGAGCAACCACCAAACCCAAACCGGCATCCCCATCAATTACCGCCGTAGAAGGTGTTTGATGTACTATCTCAAAATTGGACGTAGCATTAATACGACCAGACTCCCACAACCTTATGTAACCACTTAACCTTGCCACCCCGTGGCTATCCACTCCCCTAACATCAGCAGAAACCAATACTTTGGCAGCAACATCAGCATGCTCTTTAGAACAGCCCATTATTATAAATATGGAGTGTACAAACTGGTAAACGCGTGTATAGGAAAAGGTTTGTGTCATGGGTGGAAATTAGAGTAGCAAAAAGCGTGAAGGTAATTGGAAAAGAGGTGATGGCTTTTCTTTGTCAGGGGAGGGTTAGGCAATCAAAGTATTCATTTTACCAAATAAATCATGGTTCAGACACCCTTCCCTGCGCATTCTCCTCGTCTAATTTTTCCATTTCTTTTTTTACTTCTTCTATCAATTGTTTTTCTGTTGGCAAATACAACTGATACTTACTTGCTACTATGGTCTTATTATTTTCGGGCAGTGATATTTTTACCATTGCATCATTCTTGTCGGCGCATAATAATATTTTAATGGTCGGGTTTTCAAATTCCTGTTTTTCATACCGG
>JAJAYD010000034.1 GCA_026786345.1 Chitinophagaceae bacterium | reverse complement strand
GGTTTAATGAATAATGGCACAACCGGCATCATTACCGATAAACTGGGCTTTACCTGGGTTTCAACCCTAACAGGGCTGCAACGCTACAATGGATATTTTTTGCAAACTATAACGCCGGTTGTTGCAAAAGACACTTTCAAAATTAATTTTCCGGTTTATTTTTTTAGTTTGAACGATGGTTCCATTTGGATGAGTTTTAAACAAACGGTCTTGCAGTATAACCCCACCACTAATTCATTTAGTGTTGTCATTTCATTGACGGCAGCAACCATTTCGCCCTTCAATATTGTTCCATTGCAGCAAACCGGCGACAGCATCTGGTGTATGCAGGAAAATAAGGGGATCGTTATTTACAGCAGAAAAGGAAAGTTATTGCAGCAGTTTTCTGCTTTTAAACCTTCTATTATAAATACAGTATTAAACTCACCCGAGCTTTTATCTCAGGGCAAAATAGCACAGGCTGGTAACCATATTTTTATTAACGGGAATGGAGGAAATTTTAATTACACATCAATTAACAAAACCCGCAGCAGCCTTTTGGCAATTAATACCCGGGAAAAAAAATTTGAAAAAATAGACCTTTCAGATAGCAGTGTTTTGGGGCTTGTCGCCTCTGCAGATAAACTATGTGTGCTGTCGAACAGTAAATTATCTTTTATTGGTATCGATAATTATAAAATTATTAAAGCCGTTCTAATAAAGAATATAACCGGCGAAAATATCACATCCGGAGCCTTGCAGTTTACTGCTATTGATAAATTGTTGCTAAGTATTAATAACCATTTATTTGAATTAGACACCGCAGGCAATTACAGGTATGAACTTACCGGCCTTAACAGAAATCCAATAGTAAACACCGGGTTTATTTTTCAGATTTTTCCCGATAAATTCTCCAGAATATGGTTGAGAACAAACAACGATATAAAACGGATAGAAAACCTTGAAATTCCCTTTGCACATTTAATTTACCCGGATGAAAAAAATAATTTTACCCGCTCGGTTTATTACGACCGCCAAAAAAATATAGTGATAGCCGGATGTTTTTATACTGGTATTCAGTTGTATGATACTTTAACCCACCCTTTATTGAAAAAAACTTTTACTGTACCTTTTATTAAAAATATTATTTCAATTGAAAAACTTACTAATGATGAATACCTGGTAATAACTTTTGATAAAGGCTGGTTTCTTTTTAACCTTACAAACATGTCAATCAGGTCATTTAAAATACCCCCAAACCTGGAGAACATGGTGGAGCCCACCCGGATGAATTTCTCAAATAATATTCAGCGAATTAGCAAAAATGTTATTTTAATTGCAACTGCCAATAATGTGTTCCGGTGTGTATTTTCCGGAGCATGCATTAAATCAGCCGAGCCTTTATTGCCCGACGGACCCGAATACAGAACCATCATTGTAGGTTTTCTATACGATACTTATAAAAATTTATGGGTGGGCACCTATAAAGGCACTCTTATACGCATCAGCCCAAAAGGCGAATTATACAATTTTTCTCTCCCTGGAGCATACGGTGTAAGATGTTTTGCCGAAGATGCACAGCACCATATTTGGGTGGGATCGGATAAAGGTTTGTATGTGTATAATAACACAGGAAAACTTTTAAAAGAATTTACCATACAAACCGGTTTAAGAAACGATTGTATTTATGCCATGCTGCCCGCCGATACAGGATCTGCTGTTTATGCCAGCAGTAACATGGGCATTGCTGCCGTTACGTTAAACGGGCCTGTAAAAAATTTTACAAAAGAAATGGGCCTGCAGGAAAATGAATTTAATACCAATGCAGCCTGCAAATCTCCTGAAGGAAAATTTTATTTTGGAGGTATCAATGGTATCACTGCATTTTACCCTTCTTCACTTATTGCTGTAAACGATTCGCCTTTTTTGTACGTTACCAGATTGGTAGTAAATGATTCGTTGTATAATTCGTCTGCCGGAATATGGACAGGTGATTCGGTTTTATTAAACTATAATCAAAACCGGTTGCGTTTTGATATAGCAGCCATCGGTCTTTTAAACAGCAATGAATATGTATATCAGTACCGGTTAAAAGGGTTTGAAGAAGCCTGGCAAACCACCTATCAGCCAATTGATATAAATTATACCCTGGATCCTGGCGAATACAGTCTGGAAATTACCTGCCATCCTATTCTTTCATCGGAAACTATTTTTTTTAAAAAAATTATAATCATTGTTAGCCCACCGTGGTGGCAAACATGGTGGTTTAGGACAGGAATGCTTATAGTTCTGGTACTTTTTGTAGCTTTTTTAGTTCATGAATACAACCATAGAAAATATGCAAAAAAGATACAGGAGCTGGAAACTCAAAATAAAATACAACAGGAAAAGGAACGCATCAGCCGTGATCTCCACGATCATTTAGGGGTACAGGCAAATGCCATTTTGTATAATACAGAATTATTAAAACAAACGGAGCGTACATCATTACCTATCGTTGAGGACTTATATGACACGGCAAAGGAAATGATGTTATCACTAAGAGAAACTATATGGGCAATGAAGAAACCAGATCTCAGTGCTGTGGATCTTTGGTTCAGGGTTATCAATTTTTCTAAACAAATGAGCCGACATTATACAAAAGTTTTGTTTAGTACAGAAGGCGACCCGCCAAAAAATGCAGTTCTTTTATCCGTACAGGCATTAAACTTACTAAGGCTTATTCAGGAAGCGGTAAATAATGCTGTAAAGCATGCCAATGCAAAAAATATTTGTATTCACTCCAAAATATTGTCAGGCGTTTGGCAGATTACCGTAGAAGATGATGGAGAAGGATTTGATTTCGTTGCGGCAAAGCAAAAAAACGACACCAATGGGTTAGATAACATGCAGGAGAGGGCAAAAAACACCGGAGCTGATCTGCAAATTACCCCGCAAATTTCCCGGGGAACAAAAATTACCATCACATTGCAAGTTTAAAAAACTATCCAAACGGAGTATGAACGTAAAAAAAATGGATACTAATTTTAACAAAAAAGATATGATAAGGATTGGAGTAGTGGATGATAAATTAAATAACCGGATTATCATTAAGGATAAATTAGCCCGTAATGCATTTTTCAACGTCGTAATGGAAGCCATAAATGGTGAAGACTTCTTAACCCAGTTAAAGAATTTACCTGATGATGACAGGCCGCATATGGTATTAATGGATCTTGAAATGCCCTTTTTAGATGGTGTAACAGCAATAGCCAGTGCATCTTCCTTGTATCCTGATATAAAATTTATAGTCCTCACTATTTTTGACGATGAAGACAAAGTGTTTAGAGCTATAAAGGCAGGAGCTTGCGGATATTTATTGAAAGAAGAAAGCAGTCTTACAGTTACCGATATGCTAATGAACCTTTGGGAAAGTGGCGCAGGTCCAATATCACCAAGCATCGCCTACAAAATTTTACAAATGGTACAGCAGCCAGATGGTTTAAAACATAAAAAAGAAGATGGTGTAAATATATTTCAGTTAAGCGAGAGAGAAAAGGAAATATTGCAATTGCTGAGCCAGGGTTTGGAGTATAAAGAAATTGGGAATAAGATTTTCATAAGCGCTAACACGGTAAAAAAACATTGCATAAACATCTATCATAAACTACATGTTAACTGCAAAGCCCAGGCATTACGGATTGCTTACACTATGGGGTTGATTTAAAAATTGAACACGATATAACCGGGAGATGTCCGGAATTAACTACAGTTATCAACTATTAACAAGCATGTCAAAAAATCCGCTCCGGACCTCTGAAAGAAAATAAAAAAACCCGCCAACTGGTGGGTTTTTTATTTAATAATTCAAAATCGAATGGCCATGTAGGCATCGCATCGTTAGGCAAACTGTCAATCGTGAATTACTATTTCCTTCGAAGAGCCCTGTAAAAATGGACAAAGCCACGACATACATTGACCCACCCCAGCGCTTTTATTTACTAATGTTTTATCACTTTAAGTACCTCACCATTTTTGAGCTTAATGAAATAAGTAGCTGCCAAATATTTACCCAAACTAACTATCTGGTTGCCGCTGGTAATTTTAATTTTTTCGAGAAGCTTACCATTAATATCGTAAACACCAGCTTCAGACCCAAATAAAGTATTATCCCTAATAACCAGCATTACAGATCCTTCCGTTGGGTTTGGATATACAATTGACCTTACGTTTCCATTACGTTTATAGGTAAGCTTAATTATGTTGCTATAGGTAAATGTGCCGTCTATGTTTATTTGCTTTAACCGGTAGTAGGTTGTTTCGCCTGGAAGCCTGTCAATATTGTAATCTTTATATTGATAATTGGTGGACTGGCTGCTGTTTCCTGCTGCTTTTACCATACCTATCCGGCTAAAAGTTGTTCCATCTAAACTTCGCTCCACATTATATTGTTTGCTGTTTTTTTCAAAGGATGTAGCCCATTCCAGTATATTATTTTTTTCAACTGTTTTACCGTTGAAATATAACCAGTTTATGGGTAAAATAATTATACTGGTCCTGCAAATGATTTCGTTGGGCCGCAGTACTTCTTTATTGCCCGTTTTGTCGGTGGCAAGTACAAAGAAACAATAACTTGAGTCTGCATTTAGTAAAACAGCGGTGTCTGTCCGGTTTATTTTTGGAATCAATGCTGAATAATTGACCTTGTCGCCGGATGCATATACCGTATAATAATCTATGCCACTACCGCTGGCATCGTCCGCACCCGTCCAGGTAAGATTGAAGGAGTTGCCATTGTTCGCTATCGGGTCGTTTATACGGCTGGCAGGTGCCACAGCATCAATGGTATTTTTATGAATATTGGTGGGTATGGTATCGTTGCCATCAAACACAATAGATGCCTTGGCGGCAATGGTATCCAGCGTTACCGCAGTTTTTAACGGCTTCATACTGAAATTTACAAATCCATGCCCGTTCAACCGGTTGGCACTATCCTGCAACAACAAAAATCCTTTTAGTGGGTCTCTGGTCGAAACAAGGGTTCGCGGGTCGATTGATTCAAATTGCCAGAAGGCTTGTTTGTTGAGTTGGTCGTACCCTGCAACAACATCCACATACAATCCTAATGAATCCCTTAAATCCAATCGTTGATAGTAGGAGGCTGTATTGTTGGGTACGGCAAATGTTAGATTATTGAAGCCAAAAGATCCTAATTGAAAAGTTGCCGGGTCTTGTTTAGGTTCAATAGGGGTTGTTATCCGCACATATTTGGCGGGGGCGGATGCTGATTTAGAATTTTCGTATAGAATAGTGTACGGCAACCTATCGGTAACGCTTACCCATTTTTTAGCAAATACCCCATCGGGGCCAAGTATTTCGTTGGGGTCGTTTGATTGAATGATTTCAGTTGAATCACCTTTTTCATCAAAATACCAATATTTACGCTTCCTGGGACCACCGGGATTATTTTTATTGGGGCAATCAATTATACTTGGTTTCCAATGGTTATCCCGTGATGGAGGAGGAGGATCAGCAGTATAATTACCGCCATTCAATACCCTGAAAGTTCCTGTAATAAGCGGAATATCATATTCATAACTTACTTCTGCGATGCTTTTGCCAGAATAATATTTTCCTGCTTCGTTAACCGTACCGAAGATGGCTGCGCCTCCAGCAGCAGCAACTACAACGAAACCACCAGCAGTTGCTGTAAGCGAAGCTGTAAATCCTTCGGCAAATGTACCTCCTGCTAATCTTGCTCCTACACCGTTTATAATTTGCGTGGTACTTATCCTGGCAAAAGTGCTGCTTCCTGCAAGGCCGATTACACCATCAGTACGTTGTCCGGTATTCATAGTACCCCAGTTATTCCCAAGATCTACAGCGGCAGCTGCTGTACCCAAAATATTTACTGGTGCTAAAAGTCCCCCAATCTTCCCACCGTTTAAAAATTTCATAAGGCCGCTGTTATTTACAGCTTTTTCGGCTGTTCTGAGATTTCCTAAACTTCGGGCAAGCTTTTCACCGCCAATACCTCTTTCTAATACAATATCTACGGCAGTTTTCAACAATGTTTTTCCATTATCCCCCTGTACAACAGTTGTAACTGAGTTTAAGTTAGAAAGCATGCCCAACCACCATGCAGTCTTGGTTTTTGAAAGGTCAACAAGGTGGTCGCTTATATTTTTTTGTGGATCCGGTTCCGGATCGCAATCATCTAATCCAAATATGTCAATACCGTTTGCAGGATTATTGTGTACATATTGATACATGCCCATGCCGTCGCCATAGCCGAGGGGATCCCGCTGATTAAAAGTCCCTGTTACAGGATTATAATCTCTGAAATAAAAGTGATTGCTGCCATTAGCACTGTCATATTCCTGCCCTGTAAATCCAAAACGGTTTCCTGCAACGGAAGACGGAATAATAGTATTAGCCGCATTATAAATGGTTTGCTTTCCGTAATCGTTGTATTGATACCGTTCTGCCAGAGTGCCTGTGTTATCCGTAATTGCTTCTACGGAATTCACTTCATTCTGATGATAATAAAAACTGTTATTGTTTTTTTCGGTGACTACCGGCGAAATAAAATTTGAAAAAACAGTTCGGGTTCTTAACGAATTGGTAATGCCATCTCTTTCTTCTATCTGGGAAAAACCTGAATATGTATATTTTAAAGAGGCTCCGTTATAAACTTTTCTTACCCTTCTGTTCAAGGCATCGTATTGATATGTCAATACATTATTTACAGCTGAAGAATCCTTAATCAGCCTTCCTTCCGCATCGTATATTTTATAAAAAAATCCGTCGAAAGATAAATTCCCATTATTGTTAAAAGTGAAATTTATGTTCTGTGTGCCATTGTTACTGTTAGTCAGCTGGTTTAAAATATTATTGGTGTAATTAACATTTGTTCCATTGAAGTTTGCGCCAGCCCGGTTGCCAACAGCATCGTAATTATAGGTATTTTGAATGGATGAAGAACCTCCTATAGTACCTCTTTTATAGTTGATAAGCCGGTATCCATTGTCATAGTTGAATTCTTCTGACAAAGAAGGAGTGTTAATTCGGCTTATCGATTTTTTGTGATATTCTTTATCATATGTGTAAGCAGTATTTTGAATGGCTCCGCCTGCTGTTGAAAAGTTGCTCAACCTGTTGGCAAAATCAAATTGGAAATTAGTAACAATACCATTTACAAAAGTTTTCCTAGATACCTGGTCAGCATTATTGTACTCATAGTTTAAAATATTACCATTCCCTTTGGCAACAGATATTAGGCGGTTACGGGTATCAAAAGTTTTAATGATGTTTGTACTGTCTGGGTAAATAGTGGTTTGTGTTCGTCCCGAAATATTATAAGAATATTTGGTAGTTCTTCCATCGAAGGTTTCTGAAGTTATACGGTTTAGAACATCATAAGTAAAATTAACAATTCCTGAATTATTAGTAGCAGTTAAAACCCTTCCAGCGGCATCATACGTGTAGGTAAAAAGTTGTCCATCCGGCAGGGTTTTTAAAATTATGCGGTTTAAAGAATCGTACGTAAAATTTATGTTAGTGCCGTCAGCTAACCTCTTAATAATAGCATTTGCCTTTTTGTCGTAAGTAAATTGCATAAACTTTCCGTCAGGATATGTTATGGTTGTTACCCGGTTTAAATTATCATAATTATAGCTGGTTATGTTATTGTTCCCGTCTTTTAGGCTCACAATGTTTCCTGCTGCATCATAGCTTGCGGTAGTAACTGAACCATTATTATCAGTAAAGGTTTTAACCCTGTCGAGGCCATCATATGTATAAGTTGTGATAAATCCATTTCTATCAGTTACTGAAACTATATTATCGCTATTGTCATACGCTAACATAGAGGAGTTACCCAGAGGATCAGTTATTTGTTTTACCCTGTTCAGGCTATCATAAGATGCAACAATAGTAGCACCTGTTCCATTGGTATAACTTATTACATTGCCATTGTAATCATACGTTACACTTGCAATTGTTCCGCTATTATCATTTACAGAAGTGGCCCTGTTTAAATTGTCATAGGAGTAGGTAAGTTTTTGGCCATTAGGCAGGTCAATATTGATGGGGTTACCATTTGCATCATAATCAACAGTTACCTCGTTTCCCAAAGCGTCTTTAATTGCACTAAGGCGGTTCCTTTCATCATATGCATAAGTTGTCCAGTTCCCCAGTTCATCTTTTTCTCCACTTACGTTATCCATAGCATCATAGGCAGTAATGGACTTATTATTCAACGGGTCATTTGTTTCTACCCGCCTGTTAGAGGCATCATATGTAAGTTGAACTATTTCACCGTCTGGATTTGTGATTGAAGTTATATTTCCGGTAGCATCATAACTCAATAGTGAATTATTGTTTAAGGGATCAGTAAATTTTTTAAGTCTGTTTAAAATATCATATTCCATGCTATTTATGTTCCCCCTGCTATCTGTATATGATAGCAGATTACTTCTCGGGTCAAAAGCTAAAATACCATGATATCCCCCCGGGCCTGTTACATCTTTTGGGTTTCCATAACTATCATAGTTATAAGAAAAGATATTGCCTTTAGGATTGGTGCTGCTTATAATATCACCATTGGTATTATAAGTCGCAGTATAAGTAAGATTTCCTGGTTCTGTTATTTGTGTGAGGTCGCCATTACTGTTATATGTAAAACTATAGACATTGCCTTTAGGATCAGTAAAGCTCGAGATGTTATTAAAATTAGCGGAATAAGTATAAGTCATTGTTCGGTTAAGGGCATCTTTCATGGTTAACAGATTCCCTTTGCTATCGTAAGTATAGGTGGATGTATTCCCGTTTGCATCTACCTGTTTTATTTTATTCCCATTATCATCAAATTCAAATCTCATATTATATCCGCAACAATTGCTGGACAGGGATATAAGTCTTGCAATTCCTGCCAGTTCTTCGTATTCATAAGTGGTAACCTGGTTACTGCCCGTTGGTACATAGTCTGTCATTACAGTCTTTTTTAAAGTGGTATCATACGAGTAACTCTGGCGTTTATTGCATCCGATTATCTCACTTACAGCAAAATTGGAAAAATAAATAATGTCAATAGTGTTATTGTTTTTATCGGTAAGGGTTTTCATAGGGCCATTTACCAGGTAAGTATATTTGCTGGTACCACCCATTGGATCAGTTACTTGATTAAGATTTCCGCTGCCGTCGTAGTTGTAGTTCGAGGTTCTGGAAGGAGCAGCTACAGCATCTACGACGGCAGCAAGTTTTCCTGTTGAATTGTAAGTGAATGAAATGGTTTGTCCTGAATTATTTACAATAGATGTAAGCAAGCTGTCGGAATAATTAAAGATTATGTAATTACCATTCCTTTCCTGCATCCTGGTAATCTTTTTAGTTGTGCTGTTATCAAAATAGTATTTGGTGCCGTTTGTTTCTGTAAGCAAAAATTTATCAGCCTGGTATTGTGAAAGCGTATTAAAAAATCCTCCTGGCGCTTTATAGCTTCCTCCTGATAATGCTGTATAAGTATCTTCCCTGTTGTCCCCCCAAATAATGGTCTTACTGTTTGAAGTATCATTTTTGTACCTGATGTTATAGCCAAAACTCCATCCGTTGCCGAAGCCAGTGTTCTGATCAAAGTCAAAACTATTGTAGTAAAAAGTAACATTAAGATTAAAACCCCTTGCCGGTATAAAAACATCGGTACGTGGTAGGTGCAAGTTGCCGCTGAATGTATTTACCTGGGTACCTAATGGTCCTTTCTTATTAGGCATGTTTATATTTTGGGATTTAACAGATACACTACAAACAAATGAGAGTGCAGCCACCAATACATTGCCTGCTTTATTATATAAGGAAAACATAGTAAGTATTTTATTTTTTCTAAATCTTTTAAAAGGGGTAGACAGTTATTAAAACTGTCAATCCTTTATTTTATCTCAATCTAAAGTGTGCATATGAATGTCCAGGAAAAGTAACGGGTGCCTTGCTATAAAGTGTAACCGTACCGGACCCCCCGGCCCTAATAATACCCGGCGGACCATTCTGTTCAGTAAGTTCAAGGTATAAACTGCTGCCTGCAGACGACAAACCTGCCGCTGTATATGCTATCGGGAATCCCTCCAGGCTGTATATAACTCTTGAAATAGCCGGTACATCGCTGTTGGTAGGATTATTATAGTTGATCTGGATTACAAATGGCCATCCTCCAAAAGCTTTGGAAGGCACAACAATTTCTGTAACCAATTGAGAATTGATGCCGCCTGCCGCTCCGGGGTCGCAGCCGGGGGCGTTACCATTGCCTGGCCCCGTATTTACCCCTCCTCCATTATTTAAGCCGCCATTGTTAGCTGGTACAATGGAGAACGCCGAAGCCAAAACCGCTATGGTTGTGTCAGGTTTAATAAGCGTTACGTTGTAAATACCTAATGGCTGACCCTGTAGGTTAAACGTAGCATATACAAGGGTACTGTTTGTGAAATAAACAGCGCTGGCGTTAATGGTTGTTCCGGCTTTTGTTAAGGTTGCCGTCATGTTATTGGTAAACAATGAGCCGCTTAGTTTCACCGTAACATTACCAATATTACCTCCCGACGAACTTTGCACCGTAAGTATGCTAAATGGAAGTTTTACCGCCAGTAAAGTGATGGTTTGATTAACAGGAACCACAGAGGCTGCACGGATGGTGATATAATAAGTACCGGTTGTAACCGACGACATAACGATATCCTGGTTGCCATAGTTTGGTATACTAAAAGTGTAATCAAAATTTGCAGCATTAGGCACATAGCCCTTACCAATAAACAATTGATTTGTCATAGTTAAAGAATCCTTCGATTTTAGCGAAACCAGGATTGTGGCACCACTTAAAGAGTCGGGTATCACCAATTTATATAGTCGGTCGTCTTTAAACAATGTATTAGAGGTAAGTATATTAAAGGGCAACTGTTTGGCACCCACATATACCGGCGTAACCGAAACACCGGTATTGTTTGTCTTATTTAACTCTGAAATATTGTTGAGCAGGTCTGTACGTACCAGCAGGTTATAATTTCCTTCTGTTACATTATTAACTATGGGTGAAAGGCTGATGGTATCCCTGGACAGCGGAGCCATATTGATGTTCTTATTTTTAACACCAAGCAATACTGCTGTTGAGTCAAGAACGATTCCTTTTGATAAGTATATACCGTCTGACGAAATACCTGAGGCTGTATTAGCAGAATTATTCCTGATCACCCATTTGGCCGTATCTAATGGATACCCAAGGAAAACAGAATCAGGTTTCATAATACTTTCTACAATCAGATCCGTAGGTGCAGGAATGTAAATATTGAGATACTTAAACGAATTATTATTGCTACCATTGGTTTCAAATACATTGTTTCCACTATTTGTAACTCCTATTAAAATATAATTACCTGTTGCAACATTTAAAGCTAATGGGTTAGTTACGATCGTGTCAGTGTAACTCTGGTTGGGCAACAACGCTCCACTATGAGTTTTACCAGCAAGGTATATATCACCAACATTACCAGGTATAAAATCAGAGGATATCCAGAATGCATCGTTCCATGTAGCAGGATAAGTAACCCCCACGCCTTTGTTGGTAACCTTGTGTATGATGGTAAATGGCTGACCTGTTGCTACTAGAGCAGGAGAAACCAGAATGGAGTCAGTAAGATCGGGCAACAATGGTTGGATTACATGTATTTTTTTAGCTGCCCCCAAATTATTACGGATAAGGTTTACATTATTCGTACGGTTGAATTCACCCGCCAGGCCGTTGTTGAAATTTGTATAAACTATCACGTAATAATCGCCGGTGGTGATATTGGGTGTTATAATATTTCGTGTATCCGAATACGATTGATTGTTGTTAAGTACAGTGTTTTCAAAAAAACTGGTAGCCGCTATTGCATTATTATTAAAGACTGAGTCGGCAGAAAAATAAATACCATCCTGCCAGCTATAGTAATAAGGGAAACCAGGATTTTGACCTAAGTTCTTCACCGTCCAGTTTGTTAAATAATTGCGGCCTGCGGTGGAGGTATCAGCACCGGAAACCTGTGTTACAATATGATCAACCAGCGGATTGTTAATTACTTTCAATCCGGATCCGGTTACGTTATTAGTTGAATTACTTCCTTCAAAAACAACATTATCAGCATTTGTTTTTATGAAGAAATAGGCGTTGTTATATAGGGCTTGCGGAAAACAACTATTGATGAAAGAAGCTAAAGGAATATTTACAAAAAACGAGTCAGTATAACTGCCGCCACCCGCTACAATTTTATTATGGTTCCTAAAGGCAACAAAGTAACTGGATGCAGTACTGAAAACAGGGCTACAACTTATAAAAATACTATCGCGCCAGGTTCCGGCAGTTGTACCAGATCCGTTATTGGTTACAGTATATTTTAAGGCGATTGGCGAAATACTCCTAACTGTATCAGCAATTTGCACACTTGAAACCACCAGGTCGTTGGGAACCGCAGTGCTTAAAACTGTTGGTGCACCGGTACTGGTATTGTTGTTTGCATTGGTTTCTCTAAAAGTGCTGTCAAAATTGGTGACCACGTAGAAATAGCGGTTACCCGAAGAAGACAAAGGGAAGGTATAGGATAATGAATGTGGAACAGGAGTACCTACCGGGAGGTTTTCACTAAAATTCAAAGTAGAAATGGGTTGTGCAGTTCCATCAAATACGGGTAATGAACTTACATATATCCTATCGTTTCTCGAATTACCAAAAACAGCACCAGGCCCATTATTTACTACTGTATAATTAATGGTAAGCGGCTGGCCACCAATTGAAGTGGCAGGTACCGATATTGCAGATACCACCGCATCGGGCCGTTGTATAGTAATTGGTAAAGCACTTCTTTTCCATTCTGCATTTCCGGGATATTCATACACTGTTTTGGTTGAATTGGTTAGCACATACACATAATAATTACCAGCAGTAAGAGTAGCAGGCACTACAAAATTTAAGGATTTCGGGTGATTGGAACCTGGTTTAATTACGTTGTCGGTATTGGTGTTAAACAGATTACCATCGGAACCTAATGGTTTACAGCCCGTAGAGGTAGAATTGAAATAATTGTCGTCAACAAACAAACCGGCATTTAGCACACCCTGGTTTATTTGATTTACTAAAGTTGCTGTATTAACATTTAAGCCACTGCCGTCGGTACTCAGGTAAACTTTATCTATCCAGTAACTTGAGCCAAAGCTTACGCTGTCAATAAAAGATATCCCCGGTGTTGTACCACACAAATAAGTAGTATTTGTATTAGGATTATAACAGTATGCGGGAATGATACAAGTTCCGTTCTTTATAAAGTAATGGCCTTTGTTTTTTTCAATATTATCATTAAAGCCTGTATTGTACACATTCCAGTTAACGCCGATAGGCTGTGTAATGCTGGCCGTGGTAACAGGCACGTTAAGGGAACTGACAGTTAAATGCGGCGTTGGTGTCAGGAACACCTGCATTAAGGCCTGGTTAGTATTATTATTTTGCAACGCACCCTCGTACAACGTGTTGTTGGCATTGGTAACAACATAAATAAAGTACTGCCCAAAAATATAATTTGGTATAACTATCGGCACATTTACCGTATAAAAACTATCTGCCAGTAATTGAGAAGCACGAGGTATGAAAGCATCCTGCGCATCCGCATAATAGGTGCCATTTGGTTTTGGTGATTTAATAGGAATGGCGGTGTTGATGTTAAAAATCTGGCTTTGTGAAATATAGAACTTATCTGTCCAGCCTGTTCCTGCTGGGGTAAGTACACCAAAGTTCTTAACCCGATAAGTAAGGTTGATGGTACTGCCAGAAAAGACGGTCGTTGGTATGATTGCCGTATCTACCCGCAGGTCTGGCGTAGGTGATAACGTTACTGCAATTGGCTGCGGTGCTCTTGCCGTATCGTTGGCAAACGTAACCTGTCGGGGTGCACTGGCGCCAGATGGATAATTGGTAACAACATACACAAACAACGGCTGACTATAATTTAATGGTAGTGTAAAGTTGATGGAATTGCTGTATTGTTCCCCACTGTTTAAAGCTGCCACATTTGGTTTTGTACCAATCAATAATGGCCTGATAGGAAATGTTAACTGACTCCATGCTGCCGGGGAAGTTTCAGGTCCGATAGTAATATTAGGCATACTATCAAAAGAAAGAAAAACAGCGTCGGTCCAGCTCTGACTTGTTGTTGTAATACCAGGACCATTATTTTTTATGGTCCAGTTAAATGTTACATTTTGGCCGGAAAATGCAGTCGATGGTGCCTGTACATTCAGCACCTGCAAGTCGGGCAGGGGTATCAATGTAAATTGTTGAACAGGGCCGGTATTGATTTGTAAGCAGGAGCCGTTATGTGCCGCCACCATCCACTTGTATGCAGTATTAGAAAACAAGCCACTGCTGATTGGTATAGTAAAGTTTATGCCAGTTAAACCTGCAACGAAAGGCGTAGCGGGTTGCGATTGATTAGCCTGCCAGATATAAACGTCATAGGTATAATACAAATTTGGATTAGCCGGCAACCACGATAGGGTAAGTGGCAATTGTTGATTAATAGCACCATCAGCCGGTAACATACCATGCACGGAATCAGGTAGTACACTATTGATAACATTAACTACCAAACTGTCGTTTCTGCTTGCCAGACCACAGCTTCCGGTTGCTGTTACAATTAGCGTGTAGGTACCCGGCGTAGTCCAGGTAACATTAGTGGTATTTGTGGTTGAGGGAAGCGTTGCGCCTCCTGCGATCCGCCAATTATAACTTGCACCGGGAATATTGTTAACGCTGTAAGTTGCTGGTGCGGGGCATAAATTATTATATCCTGCAATATCATTCAGGGAATCAATTCTTATGCAAAAATTGCGATCGACAGTGGCCGCAGGCAGATAATTGTTATCCCCCGCCTGCGATGCCCTTACAGTGACCGTTCCCAAACCTGTGAAAGTTATCGTGTTACCAGCCTGCGTTGCAGGCCCGGATAAAATACTGTAATTAACAGCAATGCCAGAGGAAGCATTTGCCTGTAGCGTTAAAGTATTGCTTCTAAAATCCTGGGTTGGTATTGTAGAAAAATTAATGGTTTGTGCCGCTTTGTTTACAGTAAAACTTTGTATAACCGGCGCCGCAGTATCATAAGTGTTATTGCCAACCTGGTTTGCTCTTACCGTTACCACGCCGGTGCCTGTAATGGTCAACAAATTGGTTTGTGTATTTATCATGGCCGGCCCGCTAACCAGGGTAAGCGAAACCGGTAGCCCTGATGTTGAACTAGCTGCTGGCGTAAACGGCACATCGCCAAAATTTTTATTAGGTATGGAGGGGAAATTGATTGTTTGCGGAATAGAACTGGCACTAAACGAAATAGTATCTGATATAGGTCCCGAACCACAAAAGTTACCAAACCTAGCTGTATAATTTCCTGCCATGGCTCCATAGTAAGAACCATTGGAAGCTCCCGAAATTAAAGTGCCGTTTTTAAACCATTGATAACCTGCATTGGCAGGAAGCTGTGATGCATACAGCCATCGCCCTGTATTAAAAATGGTTGGCGTGGCTATAGGTGCTACAGGATTAACAGTTACAGAAATAGTTCTTGAAGGTCCACTACCACATCTGTTTGAAGTTTGTACTGCCAGGTTCCATGGACCGATCGAAGTCCAATTGACGAATGCGGTGTCTCCATTTGTTGTAAAGGTTCCACCACCATTTATTGTCCAGTTATACGTTACACCCGGCTCACGTATGCTCGGGTAATATTTTTGAATACCACCACCTAGGCATACCGGGTTAGGGCCTGCAATGTTAAAAGCCAGTTGCGGGGCTTGAATAAATACAATATTTCTTGTATTGATACTTGTGTCGGGTGGCAGGTTACCCACAACTCTAATTTTATAGGGCTTGTTGGGTAGCAAATAATATGCAAGGAAAAAAATAGAATCTGAAGTAGCACTGGTATTTTTGGATCCAGCTGACGGGTTAAAAAAATTATTGAAGTTGCCAAGCGTATCCGAAACTTCTATGCGCATATTATTGCCCGAAATCATTGCGGTATCTGCCGTGTAACGCACAAAAAAGCCGCCATTTAAACAACGTACAGAATCTAGTGGGGCAATGGTTATAACTGGCTTGCGTACAGGCTTAAATGAAAAAGTTAGTGGTCCCCCGGTTGTTGAATCAGAAGATATTAAAGATCCTCTATTAATTGTACCGGTAAAACCTCCTGTTCCCAAACTCTTCCATAAGTTCGGATTCCAGTTGGCCACCTGCATATACTGGTAATCAAAGGCAACACCACTTTTTAAACTGTCATAATTCAACGTCACCTTCACCTTGGAATTGCCATTGTTACGGGTCAGGTTCCAGTATTCTTTTCCTGAGATACCGCCAAAACCGGGTGAATACAACGAGGTATCAAATCCATCGAGGCTGGGATTGCGATGGAAATATTGAGCAGTAAATTCATCCGTTGAAGAAGATGGCGCGGTAATGCCTATTGCCCCGCCCCAAAAGGTATTGCTTTCTATAGTAGCCAGCGGAAAGGTGAATGCCTGGTTGCCTATTTTTTTAACCGGACCATTAACATAAGAGGGCGGGGAAAAATTGGATGTAGCTGTTGCACCATTTTTTATGATCAGCAATTTATCCGGCGCTGATACCACATTTCCGCTTTGCTGATGAATATTGTTATTGATATAAACATCCTGATCGAGAATTAGATCATATCCCTGTTTTTCCAGAAATACATTGTCAATACTTATCGGCAATGTTCCGCCCTGGATCAGGTGTACAAAATTTCCACCACTAAAAGTAAAATTGTGAATATCAATACGGCCTATGTTGGCAGTTATGGTAACATTGCCATCAACCTTTATTGGCTGTTCATCGCTAAGCCCAATTGAAATATCGGCACCTGAATTATTGATTACGGTAAGGTCGCCTGATATTTGATCAGCTCCCGGCGATGCATTGCTTAAATAGTTATTTCCAAAGTCACTGTTATTGATCAAAGTAAGGTTGCCGTTAAAATTATTCAGGAAGGTGCTTGAGCTTGCAGCCCGTACAGCGCTATCGCTTAAAATGGTATTTCCATATACGCTGTTAAACCAAAATTCGCTGATACCGGTATAGCCTAAAAGAGAAAAATTACCTTCAATATAGTTGCTGTGTACATAAGGGTCAATAATACGGTTTGCAATTATGTTATTGGCAGTAAAAATAGTTGCGCCATCCAGGTGCAAAGTGTCCTTAATGGTTAAATTAAAGCTGGCCATATCAATTACAGCACCACTTTCCATTATCAATCCGCCAATGGAAATGTCATTTATTACCACCGCGTAATTGACTAATGGTTGAAGTATGGTCACACGGGTACATGTTCCGGGTACCCCGTTTGGCGTCCAGTTTAGGGTATCGTTCCAGTCTGTACTCACACTTCCGTTCCAGGTTAGGGCAGGCGGGCCGGTGCAGATACTATTGCAGAAGGCTACTATTTCAGCGATATCGCTGCAGCCTGTGGCATTGTTATAAATATCGGCACGCCCGCCACTGGTTGCGCCTAGATAGTTACAAATGGGCGCAAAAGAACAAAGCGCAAGTTGTGGGTTATTATTTATCTGTAACGAATCATTACCTAATGGGTTAATTATAAGTGTGCTGTTTAAATCGCTTAGGGTAGTTAGAAGATCGTTGTTGGTAATCTTTAATCCACTACCTATGTAGTTAATATTGCCCAGGCCCGTAAGGTTAGGCAACAGCGGGCAGTTGTTTACCTCTAATCTTCCCGCGGGCATTTCCGTAATGGCATTTAACGCCGAAATATCTGTTAACTCAGCACAATCATGAATAGACAAACCATAATAAATATCCCCTCTCAGTTGTTCAATACCGTGTAATGAGGTCATTTGTTTGTTGCTCCATAAGTAGATGGATACTACATTATGAATACTATCTAATCCGCTTAAATCGGTAAGGCCATTCATTTCTATCATCCAAAATTGGCTGATGTTTTTATTAATTAGGTTATGACTAATATCTTCAAGGCTGGTTAAATTAGGCATGCCCCAAAATAGAAAAGCATTACAAGCGGTCAGGTTGTGCAGGCCCAGGGAGGTCATGCTTGAATCTTTAAAAACGTTGAGACCACCTTGTATGGTGTTTAAATTAGTTAAACCGCTAAAACTGGTCAGGTGGCCATAGTTTATGCTTAAATCGCCCAAAATAGTGCGTATGTTACCCAGGCCTGCTAAACTGGTTAACCCTGTAGAATCCATACGTATGACCCCTCTTATGGTATCAGTCTGGTTACTTAGGCCTGCAATGGTTGACAGCACCGGCAGGTCAATAAAAATCAGGGCTCCCAAATGCGTTATGTTAGTAAGGTCTGTACTCGTAAGCAAGGCATTGTGATCTAATTGCAGGGTATCGCCTATATACGTAAGGTTGTTTAAGGCCGATAAAGTGGTAACAGAGGTATTACTTATTTGTAGTTTATTGGTTACCTGTGTTAAACCTGCGAGCCCCGTTAAATCAGTAATGGCCGGGCTTGCCCCCGCGCCATCAATAATTAAATACTTAGGGGTGGTACAGGCAGGATAGTTCGTAGAAAAATTGTCAAGCTGCGCCTGGGTGGTTAAAATAATAGTTTCAACGGTGCAGGCCGTTTGCCTGTTGGCAGTAGCACGTTTTGAGTTGTAAATAGGGGGAGGTAAGTAGGTAAATAATTTGCGGTTCGGACTTCCTGCACGTTGGGGGTATTTAAAAGCAGTTCTTATTAAATTATTCAAGGGTGTAGCTACCTGCCGGGTATTCCTCTGTTTTGCAACAATTTTATTTTGAGGTGAGGGCTTTATTCTTTGTTTCGGAACCGGCTTTTCCTTCGGCGCTTGCACAGTCACAGTCTTATTTTTATAAACAACTTTTATCTCTTGGGCAACTATAACCTGGCCTATTAAAAGAGCGGTTACAAGGCAATAAAATAATTTACACATCACTTGTGTTGGTTTATTTTTTTTCAAATGAACTTCCTCCTGAACAGGGTTTTTAAACAATAGTGGATTAAAGAACTCTTAATTCGAATAAAGTCAAAGTGAAGGGTAAGAATATTTGGACTAATATGTGTAGATAAAGTACTAAGTTGTTACTTACCTGGTAGTGTGTATTTCTACTAAAAACTATTGTCTATCAGTAAACTTGTATTACAACTCCCCAGGTGAAATCGCCGTTTTTTAAAAAGCTTACATTGTCTCGAAGTTTGCATCATGCCTTATGAAGGCGGTATCAAACAAAACAGGTAACCTTTTGGTGTTTGTTTGCCTTAGGAAGAACCAACATTAAGGCTATAAATTTTTGAAACACCTGTTGTGATTGCTACAATTTTAATGTGAATTGAGCAAAAAATTAGGTAAATTATTTTCATTGTTTTGTTTTTTAATTTAGTCTTTATTTACTGTTTAAATCTGATTTTTATATGCCTGAGCCGAAATGGTAAATTAAAAGGGGGATTTATAAGATGATATAAAAATGAACAAAATTTTTTTTATAAACAATAGTACATATCTACTATTGGCATCAGCGAAACTTATGTGCAACCAGTAAATGGCTTATTATACGTATCAAAATCATTGTTGATAACGGCTGTATGAAAAAGGTCTTTTATATGAGGCGTTGCGTTGGGGGTATTCCAAAGTCGGTGATTGTTATTTTCATTTTCAGTAAATAAACAATGGCCGGTATTTTCAAAATAATAATAATATGCACCCAACTCTTCGTGCTACAGTTTTACAGAAGCAAAACCATCCTTGCTTCCTAATCCATCAATGACAGGCTTGTTCTTCATTAAACCAAAGCCCCACAAATTCCTAAACCATATTTGCGGCAGTACTGTTACAGGTGCATCCTCATTTGCCCTGTTGTGTACAGTTATCTTTATCAATATATCTTCTTCATCTGCCTTGGCATATTTTGTAAATACATCAAAATATTTATTATCATTAAAAATACCTGTATCAATCAATTCGTATTCAAGTCTTTTTTTCTACGATTGGCATTTATTTGCAATAAATCCAGGTATGGGTATGCAGCCTGTGGATATTTATACAGGTGTTTCATATAGCTGTGCGTTGGTGTATTATCCAGATAATAATACAGCTCTTTACAATCCTCGCCATGATTGCCTTGCGGGCCGGTAAGTCCAAACAAACGCTCTTTTAAAATCGGATCGTTGCCATTCCACAATGCAATAGAAAAACAAATGCGTTGTTTATCATCACTGATACCTGCAATGCCATCTTCGCCCCAGCGATACACACGGCTACGTGCATGATCATGCAAAAAAAACCCATGCACTGCCATGTTCACTGTAATCTTCTCTTACTGTACCCCACTGCCTTTCGCTTAGATAAGGCCCCCATTTTAACCAGTTTTTTTGGTTTGAATAGTGTTCTGCTAAACGGGACTTTTCTGTTGACATAAATACTCTTTAAAGCTGATTATTTTTTTTGATTACCCATTGTTTGGTAACACTCTTGCCGGAATAAATTTGATCTTCATTTAAGTGCTCCGCAATAGGAAGGATAAGAAAATCAAGATACTTTATTTTGTAATCGGTCATTGAGATGACTGTATCCCGGTAAGGATGATAGCTAATAGCCTCAAATTCATCAAAACACCTACAGCAAATATTGCTTTGTCTCCCAACATGGAACATATGTCTTTATAGAGCTTAACATATAACGGTTGTATTAGCAATTCCTTACAGGGGTTTAAAATTAAAATTTGTATCCTATTGATATAGTAAATTTTCTGGTAAGCTGGTCCGGGCGAATATCCCGTAATACAAAGGGAGCAGCCAAAAAAACTTCCAGTATGTTTTTTTTAATTACTTCAAAACTTCCTATGATATTTATCTTGGCCGTTAGCCGATTTTATCCGGTAGAAGACCCTGGTAATTTAAAATACCGTAAAAGGTTGTTAGGGTAAATTAAAAAATCTTTTGGGTCAGTTTTCTAATGCCTTAAAAATAGCCTGTGTAATCAATTGTGGGTGACTCCAGGGTACAAAGTGTTTCATGCTATCAACTATTACAAAATTTACGTGTGTGTTGATTAACATTTTTTTTGCGAAGTCCGCATTTTTAGGGTTTACCAGCACATCGTTTTCGCCTTGTATGATAGTCACGGGCTGGGTAATATTTTTCCACAACGGTAACATTTTTTCAAGTTCCGGTTTAAGATACAATATTTCTTTGTTGGAAGCCCTGAAGGATTTTGGGATGATGACATTCAAAGGAGTAAAATTCAAGGGAACTCTAAACCATTTCTCATGTGGTTCTAAATCCGGATCAATAGATCCTGCCACAATAATTAGATTATCAACCAGGTTTGGATAATCCATTGCCATGCGGGCAATCAGCGGTCCGCCAAGGGAATGGCCTATTAATATTATTGTCTTCCCGTAGGCATGATATTTTTCAACTATTGGCTTTAAATAAGCGGCTTGCTTTTCAAGTGACTTTTCTCCATTGCCAAAATTGCTATCACCAAAGCCAGACCTGTCCACCGAAACGATCTTTACTTTCTTTAAGAGTTCTGTGTCTTTCATAAAATTCACAAAAGCACTCCAACTTCCTGGTGAGCCATGGAGAAAAAAAGCAACGGGCAGGCTATCATAACCGATTTCTGCATAATTAATAACCAACCCATCCACCTTCATTTGATGCTGCAATGGCTTCAGATGTGAATATTCAAATTGTTTGTCAATTTCTTTTTGGGACATTCGGAAAGAAAAACAACCAGAAATAAAAGGGGATAAAGCCAATAAAACGATGTATAAAATAAAAATAATTTTCAAAATCCGCAGCAATAATTTTTTAAGCCCCGTACGTTTATATTTATTCCGGTTGGTCAATCTTTTTACAAAATCATCTATCTGTGAAGTTATTAATTTTTGCAGCTGTAGAATATTACCCTTTTGGATGGTTACATCCTTGTCAATTTATTTTTAATTATTTCGGAAACTGTTTACAGTATTTACAAAGGTTGCCTAAGCTTAAACCATTGGAAAGGTTTCCTGCGGTTTCAGACTGGTCTATTTACTGACGATTTTAAAATTATAAGTATTGAGGTAAAAATAGAAGACAGCAAAAACAAACTGGTAGAACTTCCTCCTTCATTGCGGATATTAAAAATAAAAAGAGGCGGTCCCTAAGTTTTAATACAGCCTCTTTATTTATGCGGAGAGAGAGGGATTCGAACCCTCGGTACAATTACTGTACAACGGTTTTCGAGACCGGCCCATTCAACCACTCTGGCATCTCTCCGGTCTAATTTAATAGTTAACAACGTAAGTCCAAGTTATGATTTACCTGTAATGATCTCAAAAAAACCTCTACCAAATTGAGGATAGAGGTTTGCGGAGAGTTAGGCTCTTGAACCCATCCCTTGAAACCCGCGTCAGTACAATATTTTTAGATGGCTTCAATTCGGTACTCACCGAATTACTCACCACATTGATAAAAGCTTCTTGCTGCAATGCTATGGTGCAAATATAGGGAGGGATTTAGAAACACAAAGTATCTAAATTGAACTTGAGGTAGGCATTTGGTTGGAAGTATTTAAGGGTTGATAATCTCTCATGCGGCTTACGTTTGTTAATTCCCAAACAACTATTTATCCCTCTTATAGGTGGTATTT
>JAJAYD010000033.1 GCA_026786345.1 Chitinophagaceae bacterium | reverse complement strand
ATCACATTCAGTTACCTTGATGGCAGTACGCCTGCGGCAAAGCGACAGGAAGCTGTAAATAATTTTCAAAACGACGAAACCATAAAAGTGTTTTTGATAAGCCTGAAAGCAGGCGGTGTAGGGCTAAACCTTACAGCAGCAGATTATGTCTATATTGTTGATCCCTGGTGGAACCCGGCTGTAGAGCAACAGGCCATTGACCGTACACACCGCATTGGCCAAACTAAAAAAATATTTGCTTATAAAATGATTTGTAAAGACACCGTAGAAGAAAAAATAGTACAACTGCAACAGCGAAAAAAACAAATAGCAAACGAACTGGTAACCGAAGATGCAGGCTTTATAAAGAAGCTAAGTAAAGAAGATGTAGAGTTTTTATTTAGCTAACCGGGCTTTCGGTTAAGAACAATATATTCTGCGTTGGTTTAGGTTTTTTACTTTAAGTATGATACAAATAATAGCTTATTGATTTTTTTGTGAAGAAATAGTTTTTCATCCCCTGAAACCATTGATTTTACTATACTTTCATCCGGTTAAAAATTCTACTCAAAAAAATATTTTAAAAAAATATTCACAAATATTTGGCAATATCAAAAAAATAAATTCATCTTTGCAATGCAAATCAAAATTTAAAACAACGAACAT
The DNA here is from genome assembly GCA_026786345.1 of Chitinophagaceae bacterium. Lineage (GTDB taxonomy): Bacteria > Bacteroidota > Bacteroidia > Chitinophagales > Chitinophagaceae > Segetibacter. Next base: position 3,954 of record JAJAYD010000033.1, on the reverse strand, counting down.
GTTACGCATACAACTACATATTGAAACGGTTTGTTTTAGTTCGCCGAAAACGAATTACGACAAAAGCGGGGCATGTTATGCTGCATCATAAAGTTTACCAAAACAAACTGATTCAAATACGGCCCCGACAAAAAATCGGGGCTTTTTTTATGCAATAAATTTAAACAGGCATCTAACAAAAAAACAAATGCAACAACTACAACATAAACAATTTACAACCGTGCTTACCGGCACGCAGGTGTGGCATGAGCAACTATCATTACCCATACGCTATTGTTATGTGCCCGCTGGTATTGGGTTTACTGCAAATGGTAGTATGAATAAAAATGATAGAAAAAGACCGTGGTTTGAACGATAGTGGTACCTGTACCTCAACGAGCAGCCCGGTCAAATTAAAAAATGACCGGGCTTTTTTTATGCCTGATAAAAAAGGAAGGTGAAATGAAAATGTTAATGGCAGTGTTGGTGGTTAGGGTGATCATCAGCATTTTTTGAAAAAAAAGAAAAAGCAACAGCAGAAAAAATGGACAACAGCAAAAGAATTATTCACCCTGCTGAATTTGAAATAAGGTAAAATATTATCCCGATTGAATTTTATGGTTAGTTCAACCGGGATTTATCAAAGGCCGACGCACAAGGCTTTGCTTGAATTTCAGCAAACGCACATTGGCCCGAAAATGAAATTCAGTTTGATATTATATGCAGAAAGGAGGAAAACAGGCTGCCTTTGTGAGATGCAACAAGGGCGCCTTTTTCTAAAAGTTCTTTGATTAAAAAATATAGAAGTATTCCGATTGGCCGGATACTCCATCCGCCAACTGGCGGAAGAGGTTGCTGGTTCGAATCCTGTCTTCTATACATGGTCTGTTGGTCTAATGGCTTAGGATATCAAGCTTTCTACTTGATGATGCCGGTTCGACTCCGGTACAGACTACAAACCCGTGAAAGCATAGTTGTAACATCATTGTTGCAGCTATAACGGTTCGTTGGTGTAACGGCTAACATCACAGATTGTCGATCTGTTGCAACGGGTTCGATTCCCGTACGAACCGCAGAGTGTTGAGTGGTGCAAAGGCAGCATTCCTGATTCTGAATCAGGCGATGATAGTTCGAATCTATCCTCAATAACAAACGTTGGCTTTAGCTTATTTGGTAAAGTACCACACTGTGAATGTGGAGAACAGGGTTCGAGTCCCGGAGTCAACCGAAAGAATATAGAACTAGGAACAAGGAATTTAGAATGAAGAAGTAATGGATGTAGAAGGATTGAAAGGATTTGTAAAATTAATGCGGCTTGGTGTAACGGCAACATAGTCATCTTCCTTTCTTTCTGAGAGGCAAACATAAGGTGAATGTTTTCAGTTCAAATCTGAAGGTCGCACAAAGGTTGTATGAATGGGGATTTCGAAAGATTAATTGGATTTACAAGATTGATTGGGCAAATCATTTTAGTCTTTTAATCCACTCAAATCATTGTTCAGACAAACAAAACTGGCTCGTAACTCAATTGGATTAAGAGTACCGGTCTTTTACACCGGGAGTTCAGGGTTCGAGTCCCTGCGGGCCAACAAGGAAATAAGAAATTAGGAATAAGAAAGGGAAAAAAGCGATTTGGTTCTGGATGAATAGCTCAACGGCAGAGCGGGTGTTTGTTAGGCACCGGATTAAAAGCCTGACTGCCGGTAGGCAGGTTCGAATCTTTTTTCATCCTCAAAACTGGAGAGTTGACAGAGTGGTATTGTAGTGGTTTGCTAAGCCACCACCGTTAATTCGGTGCAAAGGTTCGAATCCTTTACTCTCCGCCATGGTCAACGAAGCTTTTGCGAAGTTGGTTGATTGTTTAAAACAGGTGAATTCGATACTGAGGAAATAAGAGATCAGTCAAAAAATCTGCTTCAAACAAACTGGTACGTTGGCAGATGTGGCATATGCATCCGGCTGCAAACCGGAGGAACAAAGTTCGATTCTTTGACGTACCTCAAAACGGCTAACAAACTTTGGCAAAGTTCAAAACTTTACCAAAGTTATCCAGGACGAATAGCTCCAATGGTAGAGCATTGCGTTGAAGCCGCAGTTGTGCAGGTTCGAGTCCTGCTTCGTCCACAAATAAAATGTGAGAAAAGTAAAATTGAAAAACAAAATGTACAAGTGAGTGACACAACGATGTTGCCATGAAATACAAATGTTGGTAAACAAAAAAATAAAAACATGAAACAATGAAACAGCAGCAATGGAGAAAACTGAGCGGACAAAAAATACATCAGCCTATTGAGGATGAAGTAAGGGCCGCCATTCTCCGGGAAAAAGAAATGGGGCACCAGCTTAAAGTTTGCATAGGTACCGATAGCCAGGTGAAAGGTAAGGAGACAGAGTTTGCAACTGTAATTGTTTTCATCCGCAAAGGTAAAGGTGGGTTTATGTACATCAACAACGAAATCAGTTTGCAGAAGATGAGTATTAAACAACGGATGCTGACCGAAGTGGCTAAAAGTATTGATGTGGCTTATGCACTGTGCAGGATTTTTACTTTGTACAATGTGGATATGGAAGTGCATGCCGACATAAACACCAACCCAAACTTTAAAAGCAACGATGCGTTGAAAGAAGCGATGGGCTATATTATGGGGATGGGATTTGCTTTTAAAGCTAAGCCTGAAGCCTTTGCCAGTTCAAGCTGTGCAAATAAAGTGGTGCAGTAAAACTCCTGAAGGGAACTTGAAAGCAGTAATCGGAATTTATGAAGAGAATTAGTAAAACAACAATAATGGAAAATAATATCAATCAAAAAATGATCAATGCCAACAGTGTTTTTGATCATGGATTTTTAAGCGGAAAATCGCTGTACCTGTATTGCTTTGGGCAAATACCCAGTGCGAATTATATAAACAATATTGACGGCGAAAAAGCATTTGAAGCGATCAAAACTACATTCGGGCATCTTATAAAATCTGTACACGGCTACAGGTATTACGACAGCAAAAAAAAGCGCTATGTATTTGATGAAACTTTTATGGTGATGCAAAATGGCTGCCTGATAGAGTTTGATAAGGATTACTGCGAAATTTTTCATAACGGTGAGCAGGATAATTTCATTACCGAATGCACCGGGCTGATGAAAAAATTTAAAGAAAGGCAGCGCAGAAAACCACTGGAGATCAACCTCATCAGCCGTGGCAGAAACGGACTGGAATTGAAGCAACTGGAAGTGAAACGTACAAAGCTTGACCTGGATCTTTTTTACGACGATGATTTTAAACCGGTTAGTGATACCATTTGAAAACGGTTAAGTAAGGATAAGGACAAAGGAATTGTTTTGTTGCATGGTTTACCCGGCACAGGCAAAACAACGTACCTGCGTTACCTGATTGGCAAAATAAAAAAGAGAGTGCTGTTTGTTTCGCCCAATGTGGCAGCAGATATTACAAGTCCGGATTTTATTGAATTGCTGGTGAGTAATCCAAACAGCGTACTTATTATTGAAGATGCCGAGAATGTGATCATGGACAGGAAGCTGAATAACAATGCATCGGTGTCGAACCTGTTGAATATTTCAGACGGGTTATTGGCCGACTTTTTAAATGTACAACTGATCTGCACATTCAATAATTCGCTTACACTGGTTGACAGTGCTTTAATGCGCAAGGGGAGACTGATTGCGAAATATGAATTTGGAAAATTAGGTGTTGAGAAAGCGAAAAGGTTAAGTGATCATTTTGGGTTTAGTAATGTGATTACAAAACCCATGACGATAGCAGAAATTACCAACCCGGATGAAAAGGAAGCTATACAATCGCAGGTGCAGGTAATGGGTTTCAGGCGGCCCGAAGTAATGATGAATTAAAATATTGTTGATGCATTTGTATCAACGGAAGATTTCCGCCAACGCGGAAAAGGATATCTGCCTGTTAGCAGCAAACCGGATGCGTGTTTTAAAAAGCACCATAGTGCAGGAGT
>JAJAYD010000032.1 GCA_026786345.1 Chitinophagaceae bacterium | reverse complement strand
GAATGAAAGAGAGTTTGCCAAGAATGCACGAATGGAGAAGTAAAAATTCAAAAGTAAAAAGTAAAAAATAAGATTGCCAGGAATGAAAGAGAGTTTGCCACGAATGCACGAATGGAGAAGTAAAAAGTAAAAAGTAAAAAGTAAAAAATAAGATTGCCACAAACGAAAGAGAGATTGCATTAATTAAAGAGAGATTTTTACAACCAAGAGAGTTTACCACAAATGCACGAATAAAATACCACATCCATTGTGCATGCTTTCCATTTTTGCCTTTTGCGTTAAGCCTCTTTCCTTTCGCGTTTTGCGGTAAGCCTTTTGCCTTAAACCTTTTGCCTTAAGCCTTTTGCCTTAAACCTTTTGCCTTAAACCTTAAGCCTTTTGCCTTAAACCTTTTGCCTTAAACCTTAAGCCTTTTGCGTTAAGCCTTTTGCCTTTTTACTTTTTACTTTCATGAAAAAAAATATTCGTTCATTCCTGCCTATCATTATTGTTTGTTACCTGTTGGGGTGCAGCACTTCAAAAAGTGACCATCCACACGTGGAGATTCAAACCAGGTTTGGCGATATTGAATTGGAATTGTATGCTACAAAAGCTCCTAAAACAGTAGCAGCATTTCTATCCTATATCGACTCAGGTTTTTATGACCGCTCTTCTTTTTATCGTGTCATGAACCAGGAAAACCAGGTTATTGACTCCTGGAAGGCTGAACTGGTACAGGGAGGCCTTTGGAAAACCAATTACAATAGAGCAACCACCTTACCTGGCATCCCCCACGAGACCACCAAACAAACAGGCATTAAACATACTAATGGGATTATTTCAATGGCAAGACTTGACCCGGGTACAGCAACAACAGAGTTTTTTATTTGCGTTGGCGACCAGCCCGGCTTTGATTTTGGCGGCGAAAACAACGATGATGGCCAGGGTTATGCTGCCTTTGGCAAAGTGGTTAAGGGTGATGATGTGCTTCAAAAAATATACAACCAACCTGAACGCAACCAATCATTCGCTCCTCCTGTACACATTTTTAAGATTGTAAGAAAATAGAAGCTTCTACGATAAATAGCTTAACCTTTTACCGCTCACTCCAAAATCAAAGGGGTTCATCAACCGGTTGCCGTTAAAATGCTAGCGTGTGTACACATCTAACTAATGTCAAAAAAAAGGTAACCACAGAGCACACAAAGAAAGAAGCACAGAGAAAAGCCAGCGTTAAATCTTTGTGTCCTCTTTAAAAGACTCTTGTTTTTCTCTGTGGTTAATTTCTCTTTTGCAAAATCCAGGGTAGAGATGGAAATAAAAAAGATGTGTACACACGGTAGGTTAAAATGATCCGCCCTGGCGGAAGATGCTGCCCGCCCGTACCGAAAGACGGTATCAAAATTCTTATAATTTATACGCAACATTCGGGCGGGCTATAGAAAACTATAGCGGGTATATTAAACCGTATACCTCTACTACCTGCCGCAACATAGATCGGGCACCATTTTTTTATAGTTACAGCCAACATAATCTATGTGTTAACCTCTGTTAATAAATTATTGGCGTGACCGATTTAAATACAACTGTGATAGATGATAAGCTGCATTGGTATAAAGATGCCATTATTTACGAACTGCACATAAAGGCTTTTAAAGATGGGAATGGTGATGGCATAGGCGATTTTGAAGGATTGATTCAACAATTGGATTACTTGCAAGACCTGGGGGTTAACGCAATTTGGGTGCTTCCTTTTTACCCAAGTCCTTTAAGGGATGATGGTTACGACATAGCCGACTATTACAGCATCAACCCGTCGTATGGAAACATTGAGCAGTTTAAAACGTTTTTAAATGAGGCTCACGAGCGCAATTTAAAGGTTATTACTGAGCTGGTGATCAACCACACCTCCGACCAGCATCCGTGGTTTCAACGGGCCCGCAGGTCGCCGATTGGATCACCCGAACGAGACTATTATGTTTGGACGGACGATCCAACCCGGTACAAAGAAGTTCGCATTATTTTCCAGGATTTTGAGGCCAGCAACTGGACGTGGGATCCGGTTGCCGGGCAGTATTTCTGGCACCGCTTTTTTAACCACCAACCCGATCTTAATTACGACAATCCATTGGTACAGCAGGAGGTTTTTAAAATAATTGATTATTGGTGCGCCATGGGTGTTGATGGTTTTAGGCTGGATGCCGTGCCTTACCTGTACGAAAGAGAAAATACCAACTGCGAGAATTTACCCGAAACACATGACTACCTAAAAAAACTTCGTGCTCATGTAGATCAAAAATATCCGGGTACTGTTTTGTTAGCTGAAGCCAATATGTGGCCCGAAGATTCGGCCAGCTATTTTGGCAACGGAGATGAATGCCAGATGAACTATAATTTTCCGGTAATGCCACGCATGTTTATGTCGTTACAAATGGAAGACCGCTACCCTATTACCGACATTTTTGACCAAACCCCCGCAATACCCGAGACTTGCCAATGGGCCATATTTTTGCGCAACCACGATGAGCTTACCCTTGAAATGGTAACCGACGAAGAGCGGGATTATATGTATAAAGCGTATGCAAAAGATCCCAAAGCAAAAATCAATTTAGGCATACGCCACCGCCTGGCTCCTTTAATGGAAAACAACCGAAAGAAAATTGAACTGATGAATGTGCTGTTGTTTTCACTTGCAGGCACGCCGGTTATTTATTACGGTGATGAAATTGGAATGGGTGATAATTTTTACCTCGGCGACCGTGATGGAGTTAGAACGCCCATGCAATGGTCGAGCGACCGGAATGGCGGCTTTTCACTGGCAAATCCACAAAAGCTTTACCTCCCGTTAATTCTGGATGCAGCCTACAATTTTGATTCGCTTAATGTTGACGAGCAGAACAGGAATCCATCGTCGCTGTTGTGGTTCATGAAGCACCTTATCAACATTAGAAAAAAATACAGAGCCTTCAGTCGCGGCGATCTTGCTTTTCTCAATATCGACAACCCTAAAGTGTTGGTATTTACCCGAACGTGGCAAGATCAAACCATTTTGGTGTTGGTTAATTTCTCGCGTTATGCCCAACCGGCAGAAGTCGATCTATCTTCATACAAAGGATCTACACCGGTTGATATTTACAGCAAAAACAAGTTTCCTGTAATTAAGGAAACTCCATATTTCTTTACTCCGGGCCCTTATGCATGTTATTGGTTTGAACTGAAAAAAGTGAGCACCGAAGTAACAGATCATTCGCAGCTACCGGTTATTTTGTTAGACCATCTTTATGATCTTTTAAAGAATAATAAAAGAGAACAATTTGAAAATGAAATAGCCGGCAATTACCTGGCGGGCACCCGTTGGTTTACAGGGTTGGGGCGGGCTGTTTATAACATACAGGTAAAGGATTTTTTTAAAATAAGTATGGCTCCGTATGATACACTATTACTGTTGCTTGAAATAACGTATGAAAGTGGCTTACCCGAAACCTACCAGTTACCTGTAAGCCTGATTAAAATTTTGAACGGCAATGAACCACCCGAAGCAGCGGCTTCGATTTGCAGGGTGAAGATGGGCACCGATGAACTATTACTGGTTGATGCGTTTTACCTGGCTGCTTATCACCAGGTTTTATTTACCAACCTTTTACAAAGCAACATCATTAAACAGGGTAACAAGTCGCTGGTTTATACAACTGAACCCATCCTTACAAAGCAGCTAATTCAAAACACAGACCTAAAATCAAAAGTGTTACCGGTTGAGGATTTCAACACTTCCATAGGTATAAACAACAGCTATTTTATAAAGATGTACCGGCAGGTTGAACAGTCGGTAAACGCCGATGTTGAATTGACAACCTACCTGACCAAACAAGCCAACTTTGCAGCTGTGCCAGAAGTTTTGGGAACGATTGAATGGCAATCGGAAAAACAAAACGCCATGGTATTGGGTATGTTGCAACCAATGGTTGAGTATCATGGAAATGGGCGTACCTATATGTTCGAAAGGTTAAACGAATTTCACGAACAAATCGTTGCCAGGCAGTTAAGTGCTTCTACTCAAATAACAACAAAACTAACACAGCCCATATCTTTTGATGGTTTGCCCGAAGAATTAAAGGAGTTTATAGGGTTTACAGTTGCTGATGGTGCAGGGCTGCTTGGCACACGTACCGGAGAAATGCATGTTGCTCTGGCATCCGGGCCAGGTCTGACAGATTTTAAACCCGAAGATTTTTCCCTTCATTATCAACGATCGCTGTTCAGCGGCTTGCAATCATTGGTAAGGGCTGCTTTTCAAAATTTATCAAAAAAGATTGACAGCCTTCCCCAACAAGCACGGGAGGAGGCAAAAATATTATTGGGCAAAAAGGATGAAATATTGAAAATCCTAAAACAGATCTATTCTAAAAAAATGGATGTCACCCGCATTCGCATACATGGTAATTACCAGTTGCGCAGGGTATTGTTTACGGGTAAGGATATTGCGATACTCGATTTTGGTGGCGATCCTACCCGCAGCTATAGTGAAAGAAGAATAAAACGTTCCGCGCTTCGCGATGTGGCCGGCATGATCAGGTCGTTTTACTATGCAGCTTATGAAGGTTTAATCCTCGATAAAAAACTAAGACCCGAAGACATTATTAAACATGAGCCCTATGCAGATTTATGGATACACCAGGTTTCGGGCTATTTTTTACATGCTTACCTGCAGACCGTTAAAGACGCCTCATTTATACCGCCGGATAAGAAAGATTTTGAAGTACTCTTACAAACCTTTCTTTTGGAGAAAGCAGTGTACAGCCTTTATTACGAGCTTAATCACAGGCCGGAGTATGTTATAGTGCCTTTGCGTTTAATCCGAACGTTGATTAGCTAATGACCATAATTAATGATCAATTTATTGTGCGCATAAACTTGCCGCCCCCATTAACGCCGCCTCCTCTCCCAGGCTTGCTTTGACCAATGAAACCTGTAGTGAGTAATGTTGTAATACCTGCTTTGCTTCGTTTATAAATAACTCCCATGCATTAATGATGTTGCCACCGATAACGACATTTTCGGCATTGTGTTTTTTAATATAGGCTGCCAACACTTCTCCCAGATTATATCCGAACTCTGCAAATACAATCGATGCTGATTCGTCGGAAGCTATTTGTTGTCCGATCTCCTTCACATTTTTTACTGTTGTGCCAGACAATTCTTTATATCGTTTAATGAACCACCTGGTGGATAGATATTCTTCGGCAAAAGAGTCTTTGTAAGGAGCATAATACAAGTCGCCATCATACACAATTTCATCTTTGAATGTTGCAGAGCCAAGACCGGTTCCAAGGGTTATACCAATCACGTTGTTGCGGTCTCTTGCTGCTCCGCCAAATACTTCGCCTTTTAAAAAACAACTGGCATCGTTCATCATAAAAATATCTGTAGCTTCTATCTGAAGCTCGTCAGCAAGTAACTCTTTTACATTAAGATTGTATAATGCTTCGTACTTGTCTAGGTCCTTTATTAAACTGATGCCTCGTTTATAATCAAAAGGGCCCGGCATGGCGATGCCAATCTTTTTTGATGTGTCTGGATGGCATGCTTTACAATTGGCTATCGCACCAGTCCATTCTTTTATTATCTGTTCGGTATTGCCTTTAGAATTTACATGACGGCGAATTAAAGAACCAGGAATAATTGAATGAGCCTTAAGGTCAACAAGCGCAACAGTTATATGCGATCCCCCAATATCAATACCTGCAACAATTTTGTTGTTCATTATCTAAAATTTATTTGACGGAAAACGGATGAAATGGATTGAAGGGATTTGCACGGTAAAATTCTAAAACAAAAAATCCTGTTTGATCCGTATGATCCGTGTAATCCGTGTTCTAAAATGTTCATACCTCCGTGTTCTAAATTGTTCATTTTTAATCTTGAG
>JAJAYD010000031.1 GCA_026786345.1 Chitinophagaceae bacterium | reverse complement strand
GTTTTCGAGTTTAATAAAGCCATTATTGATGCAACAAAAGATTTTTGTGTCAGTTATAAAATAAACACTGCCTTTTATGAAGCACAAGGAATAAAAGGATGGGAGGCTTTAGAACAAACACTTCATTACATACCCGGTACACACTTTAAAATTGCTGATGCCAAGCGGGGCGATATAGGAAATACATCGCATCAATATGCCAAAACTTTTTTTGAAGTGTATCCCTTTGATGCAGTTACCGTAGCGCCCTACATGGGCGAAGACAGCATTCGTCCTTTTCTTGATTACACAGACAGATGGACGATTGTATTGGGCTTGACATCAAATAAAGGAAGCCGGGATTTTGAACAATTACCGCTGGCTACCGGCAACAAATTTTTGTATGAGCAGGTACTTGAAACGGTGTGTAAGTGGGGAAGTACCGATAACCTGATGTTTGTTACAGGCGCTACCAAAGCTTCAGAATTAGCACATATTCGCACCATTATACCAGATCATTTTTTGCTGGTACCCGGCATAGGTGCTCAAGGCGGCAGCCTGAAGGAGGTTTCAAAATATGGATTGAATAAAGAGGTGGGTTTACTGGTTAATGCCAGCAGGGCTATCATTTTTGCCAGCAAAAAGGAGGACTTTGCAGAGGCCGCTTCGACTGTTGCCAGTCAGTATGCAACGGAAATGAAGCAATATCTACCGCAGGAAAACAATTTCTTTTAGCTGACCTGGGAGAAACTATAACATTTTTTCAATGGTTTCAGCAACCAAACTTGCCCATCGGGCATATTCAATAGCTGAGTAATGCAGTCCATCATCCGCTAATAACGAAGCATCCGTTTTGCCGGCAACTGCTCCTTTTGTTATGTCGATGTATTGCGTTTTATATTTATTGGCCAGGTCTTTATTGACTGCATTGAATTGCGCTATTTCGCTGGATATATGGACGGGATTTTTCTTGGTAGCATAAGGGGTATTCCCCCAATCCGAAAGACTTAAAACCAGTACGTGCCTTGGTTTTTCTCCACTAAATTGAATGGCTTTTTTCAATAAAAATTCAAAGTCGTTTTTGCAATCTTCTATCGGCAATTTCCTGTACTGGTTGTTTACACCAATTAGCAGCGTAACAAAATCGTAGGTAGCAGACAGTTTGGTATGCAATAACTTTTCGGCCAATTCAAAGGTGGTCCAACTGGTCCTTGCTACAATTTCAGGTGCGTTAAAATGCAATCCTTTGCTTCGCAATAGTTGAACGGTTTGATAGGGAAAGCTATCGTACAGCGGCAAACTTTCGCCAATCGTATAAGAGTCGCCGAGCGCTAAATAGGTATGGGTGTGGCGTGTCATAAATGTTTTTTGTAGCCGGCGGTATAACTTTTTATTGGCTTTCGTTGCGTCGCACCCTTGTACAGTAAATTGCTATTGAACTATGCATTTGCAATTGTTGCTATGCCGTTACAATTTGTTTGTTGCAACCGGTTATGCCGTAAAAGAGTGCAACGCCTCAAGGGTGACGGGGCAGGCAGCAAGCAAAGTTTAATAGTATTACCAGTGCCTGGTCAGTAAAAAATTTCAGGCTGTCATGTACAACATTTAATAGTTGTCTCTCAGAATTTCATAAAACCTATAAACATCCGTGTAAGAACAGTACATAGGAGCAGGGGCAACACGTATTACACCGGGTTCGCGGTAGTCCACAATAATGCCGCTATCGATCATTTTATTATGTATTTCTTTTCCTTTTTCTTTAAAATACAACGAGAGTTGTGCACCACGACTTTCAGGTTCTGCAGGAGTAATTATTTCAAAATTTAAATTGGTTAGTTGATGCAGTAAGAATTCAAGAAAGGCAGTAAGGTCAACACTTTTGACCCGTAACTTTTCAAAGCCTGCCTCTTCAAATAATTCGAGCGAGGCTTTTAAAGAAACCATGTTCAGGATTTGGGCTGTGCTAATGTTCCATCCACTGGCATTGGCTTTAGCCTTGAATCCTTTTTCCATCTTAAACCTGCCATTTTCATCGTTGCCCCACCAACCTGCAAAGCGTGGTGTGTCAGGGTTTGAAGCAAAGCGTTCATGAATATATACCCCACCTACAGCACCGGGACCTCCGTTCAAATATTTATAACTGCACCAAACAGCAAAGTCAACATTCCAATTATGTAATTCTAAAGGCGCATTACCCACGGCATGGGCCAGGTCGAAAGCCGCAATCGCACCTGTATTATGTGTTGCTGCTGTTATGGTTTTCATATCGAACAACTGGCCGGTGTAGTAGTTAATTCCACCCAGCATTACCATTGCCAGTTCACCACTATGTTGTTCTATAGTAGTTAGAATGTCTTCTGTTCGCAAGGTTCTTTCGCCTTCTCTTGGTACAATTTCTACAATAGCAGTTTCCGGATCAAATCCATAATGCTTTACTTGTGTTTCAACTGCATATTGATCCGATGGAAAAGCACCCGCCTCCATGATAATTTTAAACCGCTGGCTGGTTGGTTTGTAAAAGGTAAGCATGAGCAAGTGAAGATTAACCGTAAGGCTGTTCATAACAGTTACTTCATCTGGTTTTGAGCCTACTATTTTAGAAAGAGTAGGCTTAAAATACTCCTGGTAATACATCCATGGATTGGTGGCTTTTAAAAAACCACTAATGCCAAGGTTTTTCCAATCTTGTAATTCCTGCAATACTGCAGCTTCAACGTTTTTAGATTGAAGTCCAAGTGAATTACCACAGAAATAAATAGTATCACTATTATTAACCTGGGGAAAATGAAAACGGCTTTTGTATTGCTTAAGCTCATCGGCTGCATCTTTAGTCTCAGCAAACGATGAGGTCGCTTTAAAGTTCATGTTCATAAAAGCTATTTTGTGCAAATTATGCTTTGAGAGGTTGTAAAGTTCGTTGCGTTCTTAACATTAGCCGAAGGCAACTTGTTTATTTAAAAACGTAATTCTTTGCGCCTCTTCTTTTGCTCTGGTAAGCATTACAAAAAAAGTACGGTTTCATTTCGTAAACTTTATCTTTTGGCGGAGCTTGTTTTTGTAGCGCTGTTTGCGTTTTGCCTGTGTTGCTGTGAGCCCACAAAACAATCGGCATGGAAGCTAATAGTAACAGGATTATTTTTTTCAAGAGTTTGTGGTTTTTAATCAAAGAAAAATACAACATTTCGTTGGTGGGTAAATGCATCCCTTTATTTTTGTTGCAATAGCACAAGACACTTTGCCAATAGTTGTTTCGTCATAAATCTGATAAAAATACCTACAACCGTACAGGGTAATTCCTTAACGATTTGAAAGATGTATTTAAATATTACCTGTTTGAACCGTACATAAAAAGTATAAAACATGGCATCCAAAACTGATAACTTTCAATCGCCTGATTATTATTTAGTAGACGATTTATTGACTGAAGAGCAAAAACTGGTAAGAGATTCAGTCAGGAGCT
>JAJAYD010000030.1 GCA_026786345.1 Chitinophagaceae bacterium | reverse complement strand
GTGCTTGGCTGGCTTTAGTTGTTACGGTTACGAGGTTTATAAAACTGATTACAAGTTCTAAAAAACATTTTGTAAAAAGCTAAATTCATTAAAGTACTTTGGATTTTTATTTGAAGACACTCCTCCTTTAACGGAACAATGTTCTCCAACATTTCAATTGCTTTTTTACTTATCCATCACCAGGTTCTTTTCTCTTATATCCGCTGACTTTTTGTATAAGAGATAATTAGCGATCGTTTCGCTGTTGGTATCGAGAATATCCTCGTGATGGCAAAACAAATCAATTACCTCTACGTTTTTGGCGATTGAATCAATAGAATTTTTTTTCAGCATTTCTACATCCAGGCCTTTTGTTCCTGGTTTCCCATTGCCGTTAACCTCCTCACTTTTTGTTGCTTTAAATAACGTTACCTGTGCAAATTGTAAGTTGTCGCTTATGCTCGAATTGGCTAATTCCCTCTCGGCTTCGGATGCAGCAGTTATCTTATCAATATAGGCCTGCTCAAAATTTCCCCGGACAATAAGTTTTCTAAGCAATTCATCCCATATTTCCTTCTGAAGGCTTGCCATACCAATATCCCTGATAAATGTATCTAATAAAAACACGTTGATATTATTAATGCCTCTTCCCTCCAGGATAGACGCCATCTCCAATGCAATCTGACCGCCAAGCGACCAGCCGATTAGATTAATTGGTTCGCCAATAACGTACTTTTTTTCATAAGCCGACAGGTAACAAGATGCCAGTTCATTTAATGAACTTATCTTATCAATGTGATGAATATTGTAATTATCTATCCCGATGCAATTATAGTTAACTGATAATAGATCCGCCAAGTGCTGATAGACCTCCGAGCCACCATGGCCGGGATGAATAAAAATTAAATTATCTAAATTTTTGTTTTGACTAAAATGATAAGCCTTTACAAGATCAATATACTTTACGTTGTTAGTATTTATTGAAATGTCCCATTCAACATTTTCGGGGTCAAGCTGCTTAACGGTACTATTGTTTAGCAGTATCTGTATTGTTTTTGATTTAAAAATATCAGCCACCTTTACATCAGTCCCTAATTTTCGGCTCATACGATGTGATGCCTGTATGGCTAAAATAGAATTGCCGCCTATCCTGAAAAAATTGTCTGTGACGCCAACCCTTTCCAGGCCAAGAACATCCCCCCAGATGGTACACACAGCTTTTTCTGTTTCTGTTACCGGTGCTACATAGTCGCCGGCAGGGGCGTAGAAGCCGGGGTCGGGTAATAGTGTTTTATCCAATTTGCCATTGCCAGTTACAGGGAAAGTTTTCATGGCTATCAAAGTATCTGGTATCATGAACCCGGGAAGAGATTGTGATAACTTATTCCTGATCATATTTTCCGTAAGTAAACCATTACTAACATCCGTTACATAATACCCAACCAGGTATTTAAGGCTCCCCTCGCTCTTTGTTCTTTCGCGGGCCAATACACAGCTTTCTCTGATGCCGGTAATGAGGGTTAACGCATATTCTATTTCCTCTAATTCTATTCTGTAGCCGCGTATTTTTACCTGCTCATCTTTCCTGCCCATGAATTCTATATTGCCACAAGGCAACCATCGCACCTGGTCGCCTGTACGGTACATATTTGAATAGCCTTTTGAGTTATCAGCTTCGGTGGCGAAGGGATTGATGATAAAACGTTCTTTAGTTAGCTCCGGGTTATTTAAATATCCGCGGGCAATGCCCGGCCCGCCAATATACAGTTCTGCTGTAACTCCTATTGGAACAGGCGAGCGGTTTTCATCCAGTACATACACATATTTATCATACAAGGGCTTGCCTATCGGCACAACATTTTCGGTGTTGTAATTACTTAAATTGCAACAGAGAGAATAAACAGCATTTTCCGTAGGCCCATACGCATTAACCAGGGATATCTGCTTATGATGTTGTTTAAATTTGTTAATTATTCCTCTGTTGCAGGCTTCGCCTCCAATGGTAATATGTTTTAGATTATTGAGGCATTGCGATTGGTTTTGTACAAGCGTATGAAACAAGGCTGTTGGAATGAAAACAGTGTCTACATTATATTTAGAAAAGTAGTTATCCAATATGGATGTGTCTGATAAATAGTTGTTACCCAACAACACCAATTTCTTTCCATTTAATAACGAAAAGAAGATATCAAAAATACTACCATCGAAAGCATAATTTGCTAAAGCCGCCACTACGGCTACCTCTTCGCAGTTGATATAGTTATTCTCCATTACAAACTTTACTACATTATGATGCTCCACCATTACCCCCTTTGGCTTACCGGTTGTTCCTGAAGTATAAATTACATAGGCAAGATGGTTGGGTTTGCTATGTTCGGGAAGATTTGCTGTTTCTTCAGTTTTATAAAATGGTTCCTGCAGGTTTACGTAAACGATCTTATCCTGCGGTAAACCATTCTCAATTCCGTTATTTAAAAGCCTGGTGCTGAGAATAAGTTTTGCACTGGTATCCTGTATCATGTAATCTATTCTTTGCTGCGGATAATTAATATCAATGGGCACATAAGCGCCACCCGCTTTAAGCACGGCCAGTATGCTTATCAACATCTCCATGCTTCTGTCAAGGTATAAAGCAACCAGGGTATCGGGACCAAGCGTCCGTTCTGTTTGTTGCTTGTATTTCGTTTGTATATGCCTGGCCAGTTGGTTGCTCTTGTTATTGAGCTCTCTGTAGGTCAACTGTTGTTCTTCAAAAATCAGCGCAACATTATCAGGAAACTTTGTTACCTGCTCCTCAAATAATTTACAAATTGTAACATCCCTTGAATAGTAATTTTCCGGCTGGTTCCAACCGTATATGATTTGATTGTATTCTCCGGCTTTGAAAAATGAGATGCTGTTGTGGGATTTTCCGGGATCTTCCACCACCTGGCGAATAATTATTTCCAAAGTTGCCAGGTGCTGTTGCGCTTTAGTTTCGGTTAAATGTTCGCGATCATAGTCCAAACTAAGTGTCAGCGCATCATTATACCCGAATGCTACCAGGCTTAAAGGATAGTCAATTTTTTCTATGGAATCCCTGAAACTGATACTTGCATCTTCTTCGCCTCCTTTAGGCACGGGATAATTTTCATAGACCAATAAGCTATGAAATATCCGTTCTCCCTCTATTTGTAATTTTGTTAAATCGGCAAAACTATACGTGTTTAACGCGGTAATTTTCTGTTGCACCTGGCTAAGTTGCGATCTGATAGAGTGAAGGTTTCCCCAGTCAATAAGCAGAGGGAGTGTGTTGATATATAAACCTACACTTTCTTCTATACCATCAATAGGCAGGTCTCTGCCTGATACCGTTGTGCCAACAATGCTTTGAGTAACGCCACTGTAAACCTGCAGCAACTTATGCCAGGCAAACTGAACGATTACATTTATAGTTATCCCTTCTCTTTTACTAAATGCTTTCAGGCTATTGTAGAAGTTGCCTTTGAACTCCAAAATATTTTTTGCCGGAGATGCTACCTCCTTGTAGCTGCTCATGTTTATCGGGCTGCTGAGCAACGCATTGATATCATTGGCACTGCTGACCCCGGCAAAAATTTTACTCCAGTATTCCTGAACCTTTTGCTTATGGGCATGTATGTATTCCTGTGCCGATAACCAGGCTGTATCTTCCGTTGTTTCTACTTTTTTGCCCTCAATAAGTGCTTCGTAGTATTGATGTAAACTGGCTAACAGTACAGGCCAGCTCCAGCCATCAGAAATGGAATGGTGTTCGCTCTTTAATATTGTATAATGCGCTTCGGCATGTTTTACAATATGTAATCTAAACAGCGTTGGTTTGGTGAGGTCAAAACTTTGTTTCCGGTCTTCAATCTGAATGGCGCTTACTGCAGCATCTTTTTGCTGCTGTGTAGCCAGGTGTTGAATGTCATGCACCTTGCATTCCAGTCTGCCGTGTTTATAGATAACCTGCACAATATCTTCCTCCCAATTAAACGCGGTGCGTAGTATAGGGTAGCGGGCTATACAAAGCTTCCATGCCTGTATGTATTTTTCCACGTCTAACTCAACGTGATAATCCATCAACAGTTGAATACGATAGGCATCGTCTTCCTGCTGGCTCAGGGCATGATAAATAAATCCCTGCTGCAAACTGGTAGCATCATATATCTGAACGATCTCATTTGCATCGAATCTTGCTTTAGCTACAAGCCGGTCTAATAGGGGTTGGCTTATACGAACTGAATTAAAATCGCCCGGTGTATAGCTGCTTTCTTCTCCATCCAGGCTTTTCTTACAATGCGTAATGATCTTTTTTAAATGCGTTTTAAAGCTGTCGCAAATTTGGTTTGTTGTTTGTTCGCCCAGTTTTGTTTCAATACTAAACATCATTTTTCCATTGATGACCATTCCGTTAATATTTACCAGGTTATGGTCTTCGTTTTTCGGGTGCATGCTGATGCCGCTTCCTTCCGATACAATTTGCCAGTCTTCTTCTGCTGCTTCAAACTGGCCTAAGTAGTTGAAACTAATTGGTGGTAAATCTTTAGTAGAATAGGAGGTTTCATCTTTTGTTGCAAATACGCCAAAGCCGATTCCCTTGTTGGGTATTCTTCGCAAGCGCTCCTTTATTGACCGTATGCTTTCTTTTATATCGTTCCGCAGCACCAGCTTCACGGGGAACATACTCGTAAACCAGCCCACAGTCCGGCTAGTATCAAGTAGAGTATCTATATCTTCTCTGCCATGCCCTTCAAGCGTAATTCCCTGTACATCGCTTTGGTTCACATCTTTGAGAGCATAAGCCAATGCTGTTAGCAAAAGGTCATTTATTTCGGTATGATATGCTTTGGAAGCGGTTTGCAATAAGAACCTGGTAGATGGTTTATCCAATTCAAAACCATCTTCCGATGAGGAAACATTTTGTTGGTTTAAATGAATATCCGGCATTCCATGAAGTTGCTTCTGCCACCAAAAAGCCTCTTTGGGATATTGAAGCGCATAATTAGAAACACCGTGCACCCATTGACGATAGCTGCTGCCTTTTTGCGGTAAAGTATTTCCGTTGTATAAGGTCAGAATATCGTCTGTCAATATTCGCCAGCTTACACCATCCACTATAATATGGTGTATCGCCATGAATATCCTGGCACTGCCATCTTCATAGCCATATAAATAACCAGGTTGAAATAAGTATCCCGTTTCAAGGTCAAAGCCGCTTTGCCAGTGTGTTAGTGTTTCCTCAATTTCTTCGGTTGCACACTGGCTAACATCTAAGGCGTGTAGTGGAGGAAGTGAAATATTTTGCTGATACAATTGCTTCCAATGCAAATGTTCCTGACCAGCCGATTCTGGGGGAGTTTTGGTGAATGTGACACGCAGCATGTCATGGTAGGCAATCAGCTTTTCGATGCAAGATTCAAGTTTAACCAGGTCTAACTCCGGTACTCTTATCAAAAAGCTATTGTTCCAGTGATTAGGTAGAGGGAATGTACCGCTTTCCACTTTTTCCACAAACCATTGTTGTATGGGTGACAACGGTACTTCTCCGGTTAATATTCCCTGCTCTGATTTTAGTAACAGTTCCGGATTGTTTTTATCTAAATGTTCTGCCAGCCTGGCTACAGTTTTGCATTCAAAAATATCTTTTACCCGGCAGTTGTAACCGGCCTGCCGTATGCGGCCGGATACCTGTATACTTAAAATGGAGTCTCCTCCTATCCTGAAAAAATTATCGGTTGTCCCTACTTTTTCCACTCCTAACAAGTCCTGCCAGATATTGCATATTTCTATTTCTGTTTCTGTGGCCGGCACTACATATTCGTCTTCTAACGGGTTAAAGTCAACATTGGGCAATGCGTTCCTGTCTATCTTGCCATTGATGGTTAAAGGAAAAGATTCCATCCGGATCAAGTGGCCAGGTATCATGTACTCAGGTAATACGAATGATAACTTTTCTAAGATAGCCGCCTCGGTCAGCATGTTTCCGCTGCTGTCCAATATGTAATAAGCCGCCAGATATTTCGCATTGCCGGATTCTGTTTTTCTTTCCCTGGCTATTACACAGCTATGCGAGATACCGGCAATCTGCGTTAATGCCGATTCTATTTCGCCTGGCTCTATTCTGTATCCACGAATCTTTACCTGTTCATCATTTCTACCTATATATTCCAATGTACCATCCTGTAACCGGCGCACAAGGTCTCCTGTTTTATACAGGCGGGTATCATGGTTGTTCTTATTTTCTTCAGCGTGAAACGGGCTCTTAATAAAACGTTCATTTGTTAAGTCTGGCAGGTTTAAATAACCGCGGGCCAGGCCGTCTCCGCCAATGTACAATTCCCCTGTTACGCCGGTTGGAACAGGATTTTGGTTGGCATCAAGTATGTATGTCTTTGTGTTTTGAATTGTTGCATTCCCCAACAAATTTGAATTAATGGAGCACAAGGATGTAATGGTGGATTCTGTGGGGCCATATTCATTAATAACTACAGGAACAACACGCTTAAACTTTTCAAATAAGCTTTTTGATAAATACTCTGCGCCAAACACCACCCGTTTTAAAGTGGATAGATTTAGTGGATTGACCAGGCTTAAAAAAGATGGTGTTGCGTGTAAGTGTGTGATATGATTATCAACAATATATTTTTCGAATTTATCAGTATCAGTAATTAATTCATCGGTGATAATGTATAATTCACCGCCCGACAATAATGCTAACCACATTTGTTCAACTGATGCGTCAAAGACATAACTGGCAAAAAGCAAAAATCTTTCTGAGGGATTAATATTGTACTTGTCAAGTAAGTCAGTTATTAAATTAATTACTCCACCCTGTTCTACCATTACACCCTTTGGTTTGCCCGTTGTTCCGGAAGTATAAATTACATAAGCCAGGCCGCGATTGCCTCCAAAATTTTCGTCTGTATTTGAGGGCGCCAACAGCGGCCCACCGTGGGCGGGGTCTTCACCGCCTGCCGCCACCGGCGAAGTATCTTCCGTTACGAAAAGCGTTTCAGAAAGATCAATATTAATCACCTTCTCTTGCGGCAATATTGTTTCGCTGCTTTCACCAGGCTGCCATTTACAAAGTATAATTTCCGCACGGGTATCTTTGAGAAGATAATCTATTCTTTCCTGCGGATATTGAGTATCAATTGGCACATAAGCGCCGCCTGCCTTTAGTACGGCGAGTATTGCGATCATCATCTCCAGGCTTCTGTCCAGGTGTAAAGCAATAAGCGTTTCCGGCGCCAGTTGTTGTCCTGTCCTCGTTTCGTATTGTTTCCTGATATGCCGGGCTAATTGGTTGCTCTTTTCATCGAGCGCTCTATAGCTTAGTTTTTGCCCTTCAAAAATTAGCGCTGTGTTATCCGGGGTTTTTGCTGCCTGCTCCTGAAACCATTGATGAAGTGTTCGCTCTTTGGGATAATCCTTGTCTGTATTGTTGCACCCATAAATAACCTGTTCGTACTCTATTGTGTTTAGCAAACTGATTTTACTATATGGCTGGCCCGGGTTTTCTGCAAGCTGGTCAAGAAGATACGAATAATGATCTGCGAGGCGTTGAATGGTATCCTTATTAAATAACGCAGAAGCGTAGCTGATATATCCTGAAAGTTGCTGGTTACTATCTATTATATTGATGGATAAATCAAATTTTTCTACTTCGTAAGGAACTTCTTCTTCAAGTGGCTTCAGACAATTTATTTGTTCATCAGCAGTGTCAGCCTGGCTGCCGAAATCGTGCATACCAAACATTACCTGGAAAATGGGGTGCCTCGACGAATCCCTTTCAATCCCCAATTCTTCAACCAGCTTTTCAAATGGCAGATCCTGGTATAGCTGGTCCTGCTCCTGTTCTTTATGAACCTGCTGTATCAACTCCTCAAAACTTTGCGTGTAATTTAATTGTATTCTTTTGGCCTGGGTATTTACAAAAAAGCCGATCAAATCTTCTGTTTGCTGGTGATGCCGGTTGGCAATCACACTGCCTGTGATGATGTCTTGCTGCCCGGTATATTTATTAAGCAGGATGCTTACGCCGGCTGACATAACACTATTCATTGTTACGCCGTATCGTTGGGCGAGGGCCCTTAATTTTATACTCGTTGTATCACCCAAAGTAAAGCTTATGCCTGCGCCCCTATAGTCTATTCGGCCCGGCCTTACAAAATCGGTCGGTAATTCCAGCGGCTGAAAACCTGATAATTTTTCTTTCCAATAGCCCAATTGTTTTTGTAATATTTCTCCCGTTAAATACGACCGCTGCCATGCTGCATAATCTTTATACTGTATTTGCAGGGCGGGCAAAGAAAAGTGCGTATCGGTGTTGATATAAGCTTCATAAAAAGCACTTAGCTCTCTTTCGAAAATATCGCCTGACCAGCCGTCACTGGCAATATGATGAAAAATGATTAGCAACAAAGTCCGGCTTTCAGTGCTTTCAACTGCAGAGCTTGTTGGATGAACATAATAAAACTTCACCCTGATGGGATATTCACTGCTTAAATCAAAGGGGCGGTTCATCTCTTCTTCAATGAGCATTGAATAATCTTCCTGGTCGGTCAATGCTATATCTTCAATAAATAGTGGTTCATTGTGTACCCGCTGAATACCGTGCGTCCGGCTATTTCCCGGTTCAATAGTGCTTCTTAAAACCTCATGCCTTGATACAATTTTCTGAAGTGCATATTTTATTCCATCTGCGTCTGTGCCCGAATCCAATTCATACACCGATGGTATGTGATATGCATTGCTGCCCTGTTCATATTGCTCAATAAACCACAACCGTTCCTGTGCAAAAGACAACACAGCCTCGTCAGCTTCTGATTTGGGTATGATTACCCGGGCTTTTCCGAGGCTATGAGTTAGTAATTGGGATATTGTTTTATACTTAAAAATATCAGCAACATTTACGTCGCAGTTTAAGGCCCTGGCCATTCGATGTGATACCTGGATTGCTAATATCGAGTGGCCTCCTATCCTGAAAAAATTATCTGTCACGCCTACCCGGTCCAGTCCCAGCGCATCTTGCCAGATATCGCAAATCGTTGTTTCAGGTTCGGTTACGGGTGCTACATATTCTTCTTCAGATGAATTAAAGTCGGGTTCGGGTAGTGCCCGTTGATCCAATTTGCCATTGATGTTTACGGGAAATAATTCAATAGCAACAAAAGCAGCCGGGATCATATATTCAGGTAATGTGAGTGATAGCCTTTCTATAATAGCTGCGGAGGTAAGCGTCTGGTGATTATCATCCGATTTATAGTAAGCAACTAAATATTTGGTAATGCCCGATGTTGTTTTTCTTTCTTTAACCAATACAAGACTTTGCTTAATACCGTCGATTTGTGATAAAGCGTGCTCAATTTCTCCCAGTTCAATTCTATAGCCTCTTATTTTTACCTGGTAGTCGGTTCGTCCCAGATACTCTATTTCTCCATTGTTCAACCATCGCCCCCGGTCCCCGGTTTTATATAGTCTTTGTCTGGTTGGCGTGTCCGCTACACGAAACGTAGCTTCAATAAATTTTTCCCCGGTTAATGTTTCGCTATTCAGATACCCCCTGGCTAAACATGCACCCCCTATATAAATTTCTCCTTCAATCTGCACCGGCACCACATTTAAATACTTATCCAGTATAAATATTTTTGTATTGCTGATGGGCTTGCCTATGGGTATCTTCTCCGATATTTTAGTCCCCTTTGCAATCTTGTGCTGTGTGGCTATTACTGTTACTTCGGTAGGCCCGTATTCATTGTAAAAATCTATATAGGGTAAAATTTTATTAACCAATTCTACCGAACAGGCTTCTCCGCCTGAAGCGATTCGTTTCAGGTATTTTAGTTTTGAAAAATCAAGTGTTTCTAAAAAAGAGGGAACCGTGTCTAAATGTGTTATCCGGTTTGCGTTAATAAAAAGCTCGCATTGTTTGCCATCAGCCAATATCTCTTTTTTTATAAGGGTTAACGTGGCGCCGCTAAACAAGGCTACAAAAATTTGTTCTACCGATGCGTCAAAACAAACAGACGCAATTTGTAAAGAATTTTCGCCGCCGCTCATTTCATATTCAACCACCCTGCTTACCGCCATGTTCACAACAGATCTATGTTCTATAGCAACCGCTTTTGGCCGGTCGGTGGAGCCAGAGGTATATATCAAATAGGCAAGGTCTGTGGCATTGCAATGTTCCGGCAGATTAGATGGGTCCTGATCTTTGAAGAATTTCTCTGCCAGGTCTATATATAAGATTTTTTCATGCGCCAGTTGAGTAGCATGATCCCTAGGGTGGTGTCTTTGACAAAGTACCAATTCTCCCTTTATATCTTCCAGTATAAAATTTATTCTTTCCTGCGGATAAGTAATATCCATCGGCAC
>JAJAYD010000029.1 GCA_026786345.1 Chitinophagaceae bacterium | reverse complement strand
GTTTCGTATTGTTTAAAACAATTGCCTACAGAACGTTGCAGCTCAACCGTTATTTTGTTGGCGTAAATCATATTGTCAAATAATTCATTCTCGTTTTGCAGGTCCAACAACTTGTTTAACGCTGGTACATACAGTTCGTTCTGGTGCATTTTTATTGTATGAATAACCTTTGCTTCTACAGCTTTTAGCTTTTTAAGGGCAGTTTGTAAATCGCGGGAAAGATTAACGTATTGCTCAAATTTACCCAGAAGAGAAAACTGCGTTTTTATGTTTTGCAGGTGTACCTGCATTTTTTGAATCCGGTACCGGTAAGTGGACAAGTCGGTTAACCAAAGCATGCAGTTTTGTACAATGTTGTCAGTTATGTTCATAAGTGAATGAGTTTAAACGCGTTCAAAAAAAGGGATTTGTAACAGCTCCTCATTTGCTATGTTTCAAAAGGGGCAAGCTATATAATACTGAAAAAATTATGCCTTGAATAAAAAAAACATGGGGGTTAGCAGCCGTTATTAACTCTTAAATGTTGCTGACACAAAACAACAAAACGTAAAGGTTAATATCTATGATGTACGATAGCTGCAAACATGATTGTGATCAATATTTTATATTACTGCTGCATAAGGCTGAGTAGCTGCTGAAAATCATTTTTTTGCCTGATATTGGTCATATTGGTTAAAGGTTGTCCCCGATAATTTTACCCTATTATTTTACCATTCAAAACCATTTTATGTTAGGACAATTGGATGAAAACCATATAGAAAAAGTTTTACACAAACAGGTTTTGGGTCGCATAGGGTGCCACGCCAATGGTGTAACCTACATAGTTCCGGTTTGTTATGCCTACGATGGCAATTGTATCTATGCACGAAGCAACGATGGGTTAAAAATTGACTTAATGCGGAAAAACCCAAAGGTTTGTTTTGAAGTAGAGAACATAAAAGATTTGGCCAATTGGAAAACCGTTATTTTATGGGGCGATTTTGAGGAAATAACAGGCGCAGAAGAGCGAAAAGCCGCACTTGATATTTTGCTTAACAGGCACATGCCAATAGTTTCGGGAGAGATGGCCCGCCTTACCCCCAACTGGCCTTTTCAACCAGATAACCTTAACGAAGTAAGTGGCGTGTTGTATAAAATTAAGATTGAAAAGAAAACCGGCAGGTTCGAAAATTACCAGGGAATTGATGAGGTTTCACAGTCATACCTGTAAATATTAATGTTGGTTTGCTGCTTCAATTTAAATACATATAATTAAAAATATGTCGGTTAGCAAGTAATAAATCAACTGTAGATTTGCATCCCTACATCATCCATCCTTATATTTTTATGCCATTAAATAATGATGCATCGCCGGGCAATTCGCCAGCAAGTTTACAACAGTTTGAAGCGCTCTTCAATTTTGCTTCTATTGGTATTGTTGTAACCGATAACAAAGGAATGATCATCAATTTTAATAAATATGCCGAGGATAGGTTTGGCTATACCAGGGCAGAGGTATGGGAAAGCACGTTGAAGTTTTATTACCCCAATCGGTACACAACAAACATGTAACATATCGATACGAATATTACAAACATCCCGAACCAAGGGTAATGGGCCATGGCCGCGATTTGTATGCCCAATCAAAAGATGGCAATACTTTTCCTGTTGAAGTAAGCCTGAGCCATTACCAGATAAACGATCAAACATTTGTGATAGCTTTTGTAATTGATATTACCGTAAGAAAAAAACAGGAAACCCTTGTGTTGCAACAAAAAGCGGAGCTGGAAAAAATTACTTCTGAAATTAAAAAGATGAATATTGAGCTGGAACAAACAGTGGGAGACCGTACCAAAATGTTACGTGAAGCATTGAAAGAACTGGAAAAATCGAAAGAAGAATTGAATGTGGCATTTGAAAACGAAAAAGAGTTGAGCGAACTTAAATCGGGTTTTGTTACCATGGCCTCACACGAGTTTAGAACACCCCTCAGCACCATACTATCTTCTGCCTACCTTATTGAAAAATACAATGAAACCAACCTTGACCCCAAGGTTGATAAGCATGTTAAGCGAATAAAAAATGCCGTAGGGGGAATGAAAAATATACTGGAAGATTTTTTATCGTTAGGCAAACTTGAAGAAGGACTGGTGCATGCCAAACCCGAAAGATTTACCTCCGTAGATTTTAACGGGTTTATACAATCGGTTATATCAGAACTGGAAGCGATGTTGAAACCCGGCCAAACAATTTTATACGAGAATGTTAATGAAGGCAATGTTTGGATAGATCACTACCTGCTGAAGAATATATTGATTAACATGGTTTCGAATGCCATTAAATTCAGCTTGGATGATGGAAAGATCAGGGTGATAACTTTTGTTGAAAACAACCAGTTGGTTTTAAATATTCAAGACGAAGGAATAGGCATTTCTGACGAAGACCAGCAGCACTTGTTTGAGCGATTTTTCAGGGCAAAAAATGCTGCCAACATACAAGGCACCGGCCTGGGTTTGCACATAGTTGTAAAATACCTTGAATTGTTGGATGGGCGCATTAAAATGAACAGCACGTTAAACGAGGGTACCACTTTTACTATTTATTTTCCCCAACCAAAAGACCTCTAAGCATGAAAAAAATATTGATCATAGAAGATAATGAACAGGTAAGAGAAAATACAGCAGAAATTATTGAGCTATCCAATTACCAGGTGTTTACTGCCGAAAATGGAAAGGAGGGGGTGGAGCTGGCTTTAGCCAAAAAACCCGACCTGATTATTTGCGATATCATGATGCCCGTTTTGGATGGTTATGGCGTATATCATTTGTTAAGCAAACACACCGAAACAGCATCTATCCCCTTTATTTTTTTAACGGCAAAATCGGAAAAAGCAGACTTTAGAAGAGGTATGGAAATGGGTGCCGACGATTATGTAACCAAACCATTTGATGGCATTGATTTATTGAATGCTATAGAGGTACGTTTAAACAAAAATGACCTTATAAAACAACAATATACGGGGGCAGACGCTTTAAATAATTTTATAAAAGATGCACGGGATGCAGGCAAAATAAAGTTAAGCAGCGATGAAAGGGAAGTTTTTAGCTATGGCAAAAAACAATTTATTTATAAGGAAGGCCAGCGGCCCAGGGCAGTGTATTGTGTAGTGTCGGGTAAGGTAAAAATTTACAGAACCAACGACGATGGAAAGGAGTTGATTATTAATATTTATGGTGAAGGAGATTACTTTGGTTATACCCCTATACTTGAAGAAAATAATTATAAGGAAAGTGCCCAGGTATTGGAAGATGCCAAAATTATGCTGATACCCCGCGAAGATTTTATGCAACTTGTATCAACCGATTTAAGCATAGCCAAAGTATTTATTAAGATCATTACCCGAAATATTTTAGAGAAAGAAGACAGCCTGTTGAACCTTGCATATAATACCCTTCGCAAAAAAGTTGCCTTTGGTTTAATACAATTGCTGGAGAAGTATAAGATTGAAAATGATGCCAAACCACAACTTAATTTAAGCCGCGAGAACATGGCTCAAACTATTGGTATTGCCACTGAGTCGCTTATAAGAACCCTGGGTGATTTTAAAGATGAAAAGCTTATAGACATACAGGTAGGAAAGGTTATAATTTTGGACGAAAAGAAATTGAGAAACCTGCCATATTAATTCAAATCCATTTATATAAATATTGTTGTTGCTTTTTGCCTTAAACAGGTAAGGTTAAACTGTTAGTTTCATCTCCGAGCTAATAAATTGTCCAGCTTTATTCTGGCTTTCCAGGGTCCAGCTTTCGGTAAGGGTTATTACATTCCACACATTGCCCGACTTTCTGTACACATTAATATTGGTTCCGCTATTAGTTTTAAAATCTTTTACCATTTCTTCAATTGTTCTTTCACCGCTTACGTCTATAGCCACCGGCTCCTTAACATTCGATACATCTTTTACCTGCATGCCGTAATGATCGTTCCTTACCTTAGTTTCTTCCGCTGGATACCGCTTTTCCTCCCAAAATTCAATTTTTAAGAAGGGGTAATAAGTATTGAATAGCTTCTGAATATCCTTCAAAAATGTTTCGTTGTAAAATTGTATTTCTTTTTTATTTGTTTCCATATAAAAGTCTTTTATCTGTTTTGCTGCTGCTACTTTCTTTGTAAACTTATAGCGCTCAGCAATGGTAATACCCAATTTTCATCATGCTACCCGCATGACTTTTATCATGTTGACTGTTTTATAAATGCAGGTCTATCAACTTAATAGTACCCGTTTATTTTATTGTGCAAAATACAAACTGACTTTATTTATAAAACTGATTTTGATCATACTATCGTTTGAAAATCATCATAATTGTTGAGCATTGAACGAGATAATTTTGAGGTCATTAAACAAAAAAAGTATGAGCCATCAAATCATTCAAACTACTACCTGCTTTCATTGCGGCGAGAATTGTGGTAAGCACCCTTTTTTTCTTGAAGAAAAAGCGTTCTGTTGCCAGGGTTGTTTATTGGTTTATGATATACTCCATAAAAATGGTTTGTGTAATTATTACGACCTCGAAAAATACCCCGGTACTGCTCAAAAATTTGCAGTTAGAAAAAATAAATTTTCGTACCTGGATGATGAAAAGATCAGTAGCTCCTTAATAACCTTTGCTAACCAGTCGCAAACCCACATTACCTTTTACCTTCCTCAAATACATTGTAGCAGTTGCCTGTGGTTGCTCGAAAATTTGCACAGGATTAACCTGCACGTTATTAGCAGCAAAGTAAATTTTGGCCGCAAAGAGGTAGACATTGTATTTGAAAATCAAAAAATTTCGCTAAGACAAATCGCCGAATTATTAATTAGTGTAGGGTACGAACCATACATTAGTTTCAGCGATCTTAAGAAAGTAAAACCAACCATAGACAAATCGAAAACTTACAAATTGGGAGTGGCCGGTTTTTGTTTTGCTAATATTATGTTGTTGAGTTTTCCCGAATACCTGGGTATTAATTTAAGCGAGAGCAGCCTGCTGTATACATTCAGGTATCTCAGTTTAATACTAAGCCTGCCCGTGGTTTTGTATAGTGCCACTGAGTTTTACAACACCGCATGGAAAAGCTTAAAACACCGCTTTCT
This sequence comes from Chitinophagaceae bacterium, assembly GCA_026786345.1. Classification (GTDB taxonomy): domain Bacteria; phylum Bacteroidota; class Bacteroidia; order Chitinophagales; family Chitinophagaceae; genus Segetibacter. Next base: position 1,867 of record JAJAYD010000029.1, on the reverse strand, counting down.
CTCAATTGATGCCCCAATTGTATTGGCTATTTGGGTAACTTTTGGCCGTAGCGTGTACGAGATTATCTCTGGCACTGGCGGAGGTTATTTTGACAGTATGAGCGGCATTGTTTTCTTTATGTTGATAGGCAGAACCCTTCAGGAAAAAACCTATGCCCGGCTAAATTTCGACCGGGATTATACCTCCTACTTTCCCGTGGCAGTTACCCGTCTTGCAAAAGGCGGGGAAGAGCTAGTAACCTTGCCCGAAATAAAATTTAACGACACACTTTTAATTCATAACAGTGAATTGATACCCGCTGACGGCATTCTTACCAGCGGCTATGCCGTAATCGACTATAGTTTTGTTACCGGTGAAAGCATGCCGGTTTTTAAAGAAATGGGCGAGATAGTGTATGCAGGTGGTAAGCAGACCGGCAGCAATATAGAAATATTAGTCATCAAGGAAATTGAACAAAGCTACCTTACCAAACTCTGGAACCGCGATACAGTTGCTGCCGATACCGACAGGGAGAAGCGCTCCTTTGTTCACCTGGTAAGCCAGTATTTTACCTGGATTGTTTTCGGCGTCGCAGCCCTGGCTGCTTTGTATTGGGCATATGCCGACAGCTCAAAAATATTAACCAGTGTTACTGCGGTACTAATTATAGCTTGCCCCTGTGCTTTGCTATTGAGCAACACATTTACCAATGGCAACATTCTGCGTTTATTAAGCCATAATAAATTTTACCTGCGCAATGCGCAAACCATAGAAAAGCTTGCAGGTATAAACCATGTGGTGTTTGATAAAACCGGTACACTTACCACAGGCGAATACCTAGATATTGAATATGTTGGCAAACCATTGTCTGCAATTCAAAAAAATAAAATTGCTGCGTTGGCTTCGCAATCCATGCACCCATTAAGCAGGGGTATTGCAAAATATTTGAGCGACACCGATGTAAAACGGGTAATCGGGTTTTCTGAAACCACCGGTAAGGGTATTGAAGGAATTGTAGACGGAGACCTGATTGGACTGGGCTCAAAAAGTTTTGTAAACCCCGGAAGTAACCACGATGAGGCAAGTGCTGTGTATGTTTCAATTGAAGAGAAAGTAATTGGCAAATTTGTTTTTTGTAACCGCTACCGCGATCACATTCCGGAGATGATTTATAAACTTCAAAAGCAATACCCGGTTTCTGTTATCAGCGGCGATAGCGAAGGCGAAAAATATTATTTAAAAAGCCTTTTAGGAAAAGATGCTCAGGTACTGTTTAATCAAAGCCCGGCGGATAAACTGGAGGTTATTAAAACGCTTCAGGCTATGGGTAAAAATGTTTTGATGTTAGGTGATGGCCTGAACGATGCCGGAGCATTAAAGCAGGCAGATGTGGGCATTGCCGTAAGCGATAATACCAACAATTTTACCCCGGCCAGCGATGCAATTATTGATGCGTCCAGGCTTGTAGGGCTTCATAAATTTATAAGGCTTTGCAGAATGAACAAGCCTGTAGTACTTTTTAGTTTTATGATATCGGTATTATACAACCTGGTAGGGTTGTACTTTGCCGTGCAGGGGAATTTATCACCTATGATCGCTGCCATTTTAATGCCTGCAAGCAGCCTCACCATCTTACTGGTAACCTTTGGTTCAGGCAATTTGATTGCCTGGAAACTGGGCTTACAAAAGTGAAATAGGTGTTCTTTTTAGGGTGCGAATCGCTGCTGATTTTTTCACCATATCAGAGAATCCTGGCCGGGTACCTCGTCTTAAGTAGCTGCCTTTTTCGGATACTTCATCACCAATAATACCTTTAATTACTTCGAGAATTTTATTGACATTCGCTCTGATGTCGTGCATGTTATTTTACAAAGTTTGGTCACTAAC
>JAJAYD010000028.1 GCA_026786345.1 Chitinophagaceae bacterium | reverse complement strand
CCAGATCCAGGTTCGATTCCTGGCGAGGCCACTATCTAATATTCATTTGATATTTCCGTATAAAGGCCCGCAAGCTATTACACCAATAATTGGATTCAGAAATTTTAATCAGGTTATTTCAAAAACTCATTTTGATATGGGTGTAATCGTAAAATATCGTGCTTTCACAATGACCATCCAACATGGCGGCAATGAATATATAGGAAAGATCACTCCGATTGCACGTGCAAACCAGTCAGATAACATACCGTCAGAATTCAGTGTGATTTTAAATGGGATTTTCAGGGGAATTTTTACTTTGGAACATTCTAAGTGGCAAAGTACTTCGCTGGAGGATGATTTTTTAGTTAATGCTATCGGGCACAAGATTATGAGTTATTATGATTAGGTTTCGGCACCCCGGACGAATTATTAAATTATTACACTTTGCATTTTTTTTAGGCTGGCCCGCCTTAAAGATATTTCTTTACACATTGTCTAACGATATGGAATCATTTGTTAATTTGCACCAACGATTGTTTTCCTGTTTTAAATTTTTTAACACTTAAACATCCTTATGAACCTGGAGAAACTAGATGCACTGGTAAAGAATATGTCTAATGACCAATATTTGAAATTTGAAGGTGCAGTATTCGATCTTTTGAAGGAAAATAAGCTATTTACGGGTAATGAATTAACTCTTCTTGAAAAGAAAATTCAACTCAAGAAAAAATTAGAAAGAGAACAAGTGCTGATAACTAATAATTAGTTTATATGTCAAATTTTTAAGCAGCCTACAGGGCTGCTTTTTTTATGCTTAGAAGTCAATAAAATTAGATTAAAATTTTATAAATGTGTTTTTAATTTGGCCTATACTTAAGGAAAATCGAAAAAAAAATATATTTTATTTATATGACAATAAAATTTATACAAAAAAATTATTTTGGGTATCATCCAATTTTTATTCCACAAATCAAAGAGGGAGCGACTTTCAGGAAATTTTTTGAGTTTAGAAATCATTATACCACTAAAAAATTAAAACATGTAGTCATGATTAAAAGGCTAAATTTATTATATTGAAATCAAAATATATTCTTCTAAAAGATTTTCAAGATTTTCATATGGCAAGCAATCGTTAAAGGTCGCTCCGTTTCCACGGAGGGACCATTTTTTTATAAAGAAGTTCGGTAATTCTCAACACATAGTTGGCGTGAGTTATAAAAAGTAGTTGAAACCCGAAAAGACTATCCGTATTTTTTAAGGTAAGCAAATAGCCTTTCTACATCATTCTTTTTACACAGCTCAGTTCCTGAGTTCATTGTGGTGGCTGTTCCGGCTGCAACGCCGTATCGTAACACATCCTGCCAGCTATATTTATTGGACATAGCCAGCACCATGCCCGCAACCATCGTATCACCTGCACCAACCGTACTCTTCTTACGTACAGTTGGGCTGGGACAATAAAAAATTTCATCTTTTGTTACCAGAGACGCACCAGAAGCTCCCATTGAAACAACAATCACTTCTGCTCCACCTTTATTTATGATAGATCGGGCTGAAGCCACTACATCAGCATCATTCAATTCTTTTACCCCATTCAACATACTCAATTCGCCCAAATTGGGCTTTATCATAAAAACACCTTCATTTATAGCTTTACGCAAAGGCTCACCTGAGGTGTCTACTATCAACCGTGCTTTTGTTAGGCTACAGATCTCAGCAAGCTTCGAAAAAAAATCATCTTCTACGCCTTCGGGTAAACTTCCACTCGCAATCACGTACTCCACATCTTTCATGTCAGCGAGCAACTCAAAAAAATGTTCCAATTCGTCCGGTTTCACTGTAGGACCGGGCATTCCAAAGCGGTATTGAAGATTGTTAGATTCATCTACCACAATCATATTTTCACGGGTCTGCTCTACTATCGGAACAACCAACGAATCAATACCTTCATGCTCAAGCAGCGATGTAAAAAATTTGCCACTATAACCACCGGCAAAATAAACGGCAGTTGAATTTCCACCTAACTTTTTAATAGCACGGCTAACATTAATTCCTCCCCCTCCCGGCTCAAACTTTGGTTCGGCACATCTCAGCTTTTTTTCAGGAACGATAGCCTTAACCGAAGTACTTTTATCTATAGAAGGATTTAAGGTTATAGTTACAATTTTTTCCATGCTTAAAAATTAAATTATCTAAAAATTTCCTGCAAGGCAGCCTTCATAAATACCTGTGAAGGAAGACTACCCATAATATTTATTTCATCTTTTAACGAACTCTCGTTATCCAAAAACCTAAGCACCCTGCCTGGCTCATTCTTTTTAAAAAGATCTGCAAAAATCCGATCGCCTCCCAGTTTTTTATTGTGTAAAATATTGAGCAACGTACTATCGTACAACTTAAACCTCCTGTCAAAAAAAGAATCTTCTGCTAAGGGGTATTGGTTGTATAACAAAAGTTGAACAATGCTGCGAATATGCTTTTGAATAAAATTAAAGGTGTATCCGCTGCTTGCTTTGGTTTGGCCGCCTGCAGTACCAATGTTTATTATTCTTCCTTCATTCCTGGGAAAGTTAATATTGGTCATGGGTATGATGCCATACTCCTCTTCAACCACCCTATAATCTGCAATGGACAAATATTGAGCTATGTAATCCTTTAAGGCGGTATCGTACACTTGCATACCTAAAGTGTTCCCGGTAAACAAGGTATATTCAACAAGGGCTTTGTTAGGTGACAGCGGCAAAACGTATACGAATGTGGTGCCGTTATGCTGGCTCACTCTAAAATCCATTAAAGTTGCATGGGCATCTTTAAAAACAGGATCTGCAGTTTCAATCAGCCATCCCTTAAAGTGTTGAAGCAGAAAATATTTATTTGCAGGTATAGGTGGTTTATTTAAAATGATGCTGTTAAAGAGGTAGTTAGCGGTGTAGCTTTCTCCATCTACCAAAACTCTTGCATTGTTTACCTCGTTTGCGAGGGCTTGTACATTGCCAGTAATAAAACTAATGTTTGATCTTGCCGATGCTTCATTCAATACATAGTTATAAAAGTCTATGCCCCTTATCATTTTATAAGTGTAAGGTTGCAGGTGTATCAACCCCGAATAGTAAGCTGAGTAAAAATGTGCCTGTTGCCAGCTATGATGAACGATAGGCTCAAATATGCCTGGTTGCTGTTCCCAAAAACACCAGGTACGATCGTTTGAATTTTTTATGGCTTTGTCTATAACTAAAATAGTTTTATCATCAAAAGCCTTGTTTTGCATAAGGTGCATCAACAAGCTTAAACCCGCCGCTCCTGCTCCACAAATAATATAATCGTACTGCTTCAAGGCTTTTTTATTTATGAATTTTAAAGTTAGGATTACAATAATGAGACGTGGGAAAATGTTTTCTGTTTTTTAGAGACTGTTTAAATTTAGTTTGTACCATTCACTGTAAAGGTAGACGATGCCATATATTCAATAGATGAAAGGATTGCGACGCAACGAAGAAGCTATAAAAAACCGTAGCTGGTATTCAAATAAATCGTTTTTAAACAGCTTCTGAGAAGTTGTCTAAATTTAATTTGAAAATTTGATTTTGAAACTGAAGATGCCATACATACTAAAGATGAAGTCCCGCCCGGCTAACGCCAGTCGGACGGAGATTTCGACCCTTCGACAAACTCCGGGTAAACCGCCACGCCGCTATGAAAACTTGCCTGTAAACCATGCCCTTCGACAAGCTCAGGGTAAACTATGGCAAGGATTAAGCTATGGAAAACTGTAGTTGGTATTATAAAACATTATTTCTGTAAAGCTTCGAATACAAAAACAACGGTTACATAAAAACGCCGCCAACCTTAGAGGAAAGCGACGCTTAAAATTACACAGCTATGGTTAGTTAAAAAGGTACCTGATACCCAACTGACCTTGCCAACGCGATAAAATATTTGTATTATCCTGGAAGCTTCGAGTGAAAGGAATTTGATTGGTAGCATCCTGGTAAATGAAAGAATATCTTGGCTTACCAAAATTTGCATCACCTGGTGTGGAAACCAAACCTTCGTATTTTAAGAAACTTGCAGCGTTTTGGCTTGAATTAAATGGAGTAGAAAATGTTTGAGCTATTCCCCAATTTTTATTTACAAAATTTCCAACATTAATCAAGTCGAAGGTTACACGCAACGTGTGTTTGGTTTTACCTTTTTGAATGTAGAAATCCTGAGTAACGTTCATATCAAGATGCTTGAAAACAGGCAGTACCACACTATTACGCTCAGCAACCTGGCCCCTGTGAGTGCTCATATAAGGATCCTGGTTTATAAAATTATTTAACTGACCCCACATCTGGTTTGCTGTACGGGCATCGGTAATGGTACCGCCACCGGTGTTAACCGGTACCAAAACAATTTCGCTTTGATTGCGTGGAATGTAAATCAGGTCGTTGTTTCCGCCTGTACCATCATTATTAACATCTCCGCTGTAGGTGTAAGAACCTGTGCTTGAAAATCCTGATGTTGAAGGAGCTGCTTCAAATACAAATCCAACTGAGGTTGCATAATTTTTACCATAAGCAAAACGGTAACTCGACTGTCCAATTACCCTGTAGGGCTGATAGAAATTTGCATAACCTAATTCAGGAGCATTCGGATCGTTACTAACCGGACGGTCTCTCCAATTACTAGCCGCAATTGAACCCCCGTCATTTAAGCTTCTAACCTTACTGTAGGTATAAGCAATACTATAAAACATTTTTGGCGTCTGGCGCTGTAATTGAAGTGTAAGGATTTCAGAATGACCCTTACTGTAATTCTTCATCAGGATGCCATTGCTAATATTTGGATTCGCAACCGTGTTTCCTCCCTGAGCGGCGGGTATGCTACCGTAAATACGATTGGTGTTATATCTAATACGGTTGTCGGGACCAGCAAGAGGAGTACCGGTTGCGGGTAAGTTTACGTTCTCAAAGTTAACAGCATGCAGATCTTTTGAATAAGAAAATTCAGCAGTAATGATGAAATCGTGTGGCAGTTTCTGATCAACCGCCAAACTTGTCTTTAATACCTGCGGATATTTAAAATCCTTATCGGTGAATACCAGGTTGTACGATTTATTTTCACCACCTGTAGGGCGATACGTATTAATGTCGGCACTAAATACATAAGGCTGACCGGTAGCAGGGTTAACAGTATTTAAGAAAGACCCAAACTGAACACCATTATTGCTGGCTTGGTTGCTAATCCAAACAAAGGGTGGAGGACCGGAGAATGAACCAATACCACCTCTTAATTGGGTCTTGTTGTTTTTAAATACATCCAGGTTAAATCCCAGCCTGGGCGAGAACAATATATTTGTTGATGGCTTTTGTCCTACATCGTACTTTATACCATTTCTAAATGCCAGGCCTGGTACGTTAGGATTTGATTCAAATTTATCTTCGAAAATAGGAGCATCAACCCGCAAACCATAAGTAAGGTAAAGTTTTGTTTTATCCTCCATTTGTCTTGCGCAAAAAACCCTAACTCCAATGCACCAATTTCCGCAAAAGGAAATGAGCCATCTTTTGTAAGCGAATACTGCAAAGCGTAACTTCTTGCGTTACCGGTATTATTATTTGCACTGTTATAAAAATCGGTCAGGGTGTTAAAAATAAATGTGCCTTCATAGTTAGGGGCAAAACCATTTTTAAATGTTTTCTTGTAGTTCTGTGTTCCAAAAGTAAGCTCGTGCATATTCGCATAACGGGTATAAATATCAGACACCTGGAAGATGTTGGTGTTAAGCAGGTTATTATAAGTAAATGGCTCAAAACCAACCGAAGTATATGTTTGACCAAATCCATTTAAGATATCAACCAAAGGAAAATTTCCACCCCCCAATGATGCGCGGAAGTCTCGAAGTGCAGTATATCCAATCTGTAATTTATTATTAGACTTATTGTTGAAACGGGTATTCAACTCGCCGATGAATATATTGAAATTGTTGTTGATTGTATAACCGCTTCCGTTGAAAGGTAAGCCTATATTACTTGGCTGGCGCGAACCAACAGCACCACTATTACTTGCCGCAACATCTCTTAAAGATTTCAGGTAATTGTATTTAAGGGTAAGAGTGCTTTTCTTGTTGACGTTATAATCTATTCTAACCGTAAGTTTATCGCTTTGGGTGCGGTAATTGTAGTTTTGATATTGACCCGGGTTGTAATTATACTTTGACATTAAAAAGTTCTTCAGCGCATCGAGGGTATCGGCTATTGCCTGCGAAACTACACCCGGTACAGCAGTTTGGCCCGGCTTATTGGCAACCAATGTAGTAGCCGGTTGCGATACTCTTTCCTGTTCGCCACTAACAAAGAAGAATAATTTATTGGTGATGATTGGACCACCTACTGTCGCCCCACGAAGGTTATAATCGAAAGCGGGTTTTGGAATAGTTACTGTACCCACATTGTAACCTTGCAAATCAGGATTGCGCAAATAATAATAAACTGAGCCTTTAAAATTATTACTTCCGCTTCGTGTTACCGAGTTGATACCTGCACCCGAAAAACCGCCTTGTTTTACATCATAAGGAGATAGGTTCACCTGAATTTGCTCTATAGCATCAATGCTGATTGGCTGGGAACTGGTTTGTCCGCCCAGGGTTGATGATAAGCCAAATACATTGTTGAAGTTGGCTCCATCTACGGTTACATTATTATACTGGTTGCTTCTTCCGCCAAAACTTAAACCATTGGACGAAGGCGTTAACCTGGTAAAATCCTGCAGGCTTCGGTTAATGGTAGGCAAACGTTCAATTTGCGTACGGCCAATAATTTCCTGGCTTCCGGTATGACTGTGATTGAAAACCCGGTCTTGCCGGGTAGCTGTAACGGTAACATCGTCTAACTTTCTGGATGCAGCTATCAGCTTAAAATCTGCTGAAAAAGTTTGGCCCAACAACAAAGAAATGTCTTCAAGTTTGGCGGCAACATATCCGACAAATGAAACATTCACTTCATAAGGTCCGCCTACACGCAAATTGGCCAGATTGTACAAACCATCTTTACGGGTTGAAGTTGTATAAACAGTTTGGGTAGGTAAATGAATTGCAGTAACTGTTGCCCCCACCAGTCCGCCACCATTTGCTTCGGTTACCACACCCTGAATTTCGGCCGTGGTCTCCTGCGAAAAACTTTTGAATCCTACGCTTAGCAAACTAACCAGAATTAAAAGTGATCTAAATCTCATTGCAAACGTTTTGTTTGGGCAAAGGTGACGAAGTTTGTTGTGTAATTTTTACATGGTTGTTACCAATTTATTAACTTTAAGGTGTTTTGTAATTTGTTTAGTTTAATCAGTAAAAAAAACAAATTCACAAAATAATATTTACAAATTGTTACAGAATGAAGCGGTGAATTGTAATAAAACGTCAAAAATTTTAGAAAATGCTGATTTTTGTTATATGAAAAAAAAAGTTTTTAAGTGAAAATAAATTTTATCAAAACCCTAATTAATGGACACGTAAGTAAAATTTAAAATAGTTGTGTCAAGCCGGAATGGGTTGCATGAGGCATTTTTCAAGCAACATTTCTTCGAGAAGAATTCGGGTAGATATTCCTTCTACATTCTTCCATTTAACCAGCTTTATCATTTCGTCTTCAATTTCAATCCCGGTAATGTCACCATCTACAAAACAGCAACAACCCGAATTAAAATAACAAGGTTGATAAGCAGTAAAATCGGGCATAATTTCTCCCATAGTTTGCCTAACCTGTATTTCCTTTTCAAATTTTGCAATAGCCGTCAAATCAGGTTGAAGTTTGGCTGCACCTAACCCTCTATACAATCTTTCAAGGTAGGTAAGCGATTGAAATACCGGTTGATGGGTATGCCCGGTTATAAGAATTAAATCTGGCTCGCGGGCACTCCATTCATACATCATTTTATTATGTTCTGTTTTTAATTGGTTATCGTAGGCCGGCGTATTTAGGTTGATTTTAAGATAATTCTGTAGGCGAGCCCATATATTGGCTATGAACCACTTACTAAAAGCATTTCCATCACTTACTTTATCACCCTGGTGGCCATGGGTTATAAAAACCTCAAACTGCCTGTTGTTTATTATTGTTTGAAGAATCACTCCCTCATAAATACAAACTTTTTCACCAAAAATGTTTTGCAGTTGTAGACCGGCAAAAGGATCGTTGTCCCAATACAAATCGTGATTGCCGAAAATTTTTGTGAAAGCGTTTCTCCTGATAAAAGCTTTCTCGGCTTCAAACGACCGCTTATTATTTTTCTTAACACTTTCAATGCCGTTCTCCCATAGCTCTTCGCAATCTCCTAAAGCTATATAGTGATAATTGTTTTGATTGTAATGAGCTAAGGCAGCCAGGTAATTTTCTTCTGAATTTGCAAAATCGTCTGAGCCATCTTTTGCTCCTTTATGTTGATCAGATAAGATGATAAACTTTTGATTGGGTGTAAATGGAATCACCAGGCCCTTTTTGCCCGGATTGCTTTGAATGGTTGTACGTAACTCACTCAAAGCTTTGTATATGCGTTGCGGATCGGGATTGGAAGAATAACGGTTTGCCAATTTGCTAACCGGGCCTTTGAGTAATCTAATGATAAAGTTGCGCATTGTTTGAAACGGTAATAAACCCTGGCTAATGTTGTTGCTCCTGATCATGCAACAACAGAAGCAAAGAATGAGTATACAAAGCAAAGTATAAAAAAAACAAAACCTATTTGGTTAGTAAATGTTTTTACCCTTATTTTTGCCACCCCTTAAAAAGGTTGGTGAGGTGCCTGAGAGGCCGAAAGGAACGGTTTGCTAAACCGTCGTACGGGTTAAACTGTACCGAGGGTTCGAATCCCTCCCTCACCGCAAAAAGTGAGATTGGGTTAAACTGTTCCGCCACGGCGCATTCCTCCCTTGCCGCTCATAACCGGTTAACAATTTCGGGGCCTAGCGTAGCCCGGTTATCGCGTCCCGTTTTTGGCGGGAAGGTCGAAAGCCAAATATGTACAACAGATAATCGAATTCGGGGCGTAGCGTAGCCCGGTTATCGCGCCTGCTTTGGGAGCAGGAGGTCGCAAGTTCGAATCTTGCCGCCCCGACTTAGAACCCTTCGATTTTTTCGAAGGGTTTTTTATTTATGACTATCGCGTCCCGTCTTGAAAACGGGAAGGTCGCAAGTTAGAATCTTGCCGCCCCGACTTAGAACCATTCGATTTTTT
>JAJAYD010000027.1 GCA_026786345.1 Chitinophagaceae bacterium | reverse complement strand
TCGGCAAACTATACCCGCATCCGGAATAAAGTGATATCAATTTCTCCGGGTATCAACAGTTTCTCCATTACGGGTAACGCATTTACCGGTTCAGTACCTTCCATAAAGGTTGATCAGCCTTATGGCGTTATTTTAGGAGGTGTTATACCACGTAGCCCCGATGGCCAGCGAATCATTAATCCGGCAACTGGTTTGTACCAACCAACAGTGGCGGGTCAGATATTGGCCAACCCCAATGCAGATTATTCATTAGGATTCACCAACAACCTGCGTTACCAAAACTTTAGTTTGTCTGTTACCTGCGATTTTACAAAGGGTGGACAGATTCTTTCCTTCACCTCCGGTTTATACAAATCAAGGGGTGTGCTGGATGTAACTGCGGTAGACAGGGAATCTCCCCGGATACTTGAAGGGGTTATCCTTGATCCGGTGAGTGGTAAATATATACCGAATAATATCCAGATTTCAGCTCAATCTTATTGGCAAACCCTGGGTGGATTACAAAGTGAATTTAACGTGTACGATGCCACTGTCTTCAGAATGCGTGAACTTTCGCTGGGTTATGATTTTCCAGCTTTTAAGAAAGTGGTAAAGGGTATGCGATTTTCTTTATTTGCACGCAACGTTTTTTATGTAGCGCCCAATTCAATTATAGATCCTGAGGTTAATACACAGGGTGCCGGCAACATCCGCGGTCTTGAACTGCAAAGCGCACCTAATGCCAGAACCATTGGTGCCAATTTAAAAATAACCTTGTAATTCATTTAAAATAATAAACGATGAAAAAATTAATTATTCTTATTTTCATATTTTCTGCAGGGTTACTATCCTGTAAAAAAGGGTTTCTGGATGTGAACAAAACACCCAATAACCCGACTGCAGTTCCTCCTATTGTAATTCTACCAAATACCACCATCGCTATAGCCTTTGCCAATGGAAACGACCTTAACCGGGCGGCATCCGTACTGGTACAGCAGACAGCAGGTGTGGCTAACCAGGTAGCAGCGTATGACATTTTTAACCTGGATGGTGCTTTTGATAACCAGTGGAATGGCGAAGTATACGGTGGTTCGTTAAATAACCTGCAGGTATTGATTGACCAATATGGCGCAACGTCGCCGGCTTATTCCGGTATTGCAAAATTGGAAAAAGCCTACATTATGTCGTTGGCTACGGATTTATGGGGTGATGTACCTTATTCGCAGGCTGGCCAGGGGCTTAAATTTGAAACACCACGATTTGATAAAGTAGAAGATATTTACCAGGGTAATACTGCAGGGGGTATTCAAAGCCTGTTCGACCTGGTAAAAGAAGGTATGGCCGATTTGGATAAACCCAGCCTGTTGCTGCCTTCAACAAAAGATGATATTGTATACAAAGGCGATTTAACCAAGTGGAAAAGAATGGGCAATACCTTGTTGCTGAAATTTGCGATACAAATAAGCAATAAAAATCCGGTACTTGCTAAATCTACCATTGACGCGGTTATTACCGGCAACAATTACATCAACTCTAATACACTCGATTTTGAAGTTCCCTTTGGCTCAGCGGTAGGTAATCGTAACCCCATCTTCGATTTCAATAATAATCTGCGTACGGGCGATATGATGCTGAGCTCGAGGTTATATGCTTTGAGCAAAAGCCTGAACGATACGCTTCGGTTGAGTAAGTTTTTTACCAAGCCGGCAAACGCCAGCAATACTTTTACCGGCTTCGACAATGGCTCTACTGCCGCTGCCCCTGCATTGACCGCCCGCTCTAAATACAATACTTATTTAACTGGCGCAATTGGTGGCGAAGCACCTATACGTTTGTTAACTTTTTTTCAGGTTAATTTCATTCTGGCAGAATCGGCACTTATGTTAAATACTGCTGGTGTTGCCAACACGTATTACCAGGCTGGCATTACCGCGTCGATGCAAAAAGTAGGCATGACAGCAGCAGAAATTACCGCCTATTTTGCCAGTAACCCAACAGTGGTGAACCTTACAGGTACCATGGCGCAAATGCGCAACCAGATTATGACCCAAAAATATATAGCCTGGATTGGTAACGGTATTGAGGCATATAATGATTACCGCAGAACAGGTTTACCGGTTTTGGCGCTGCCATTAAATGCGCAAGGCGATAATCCTAATGTAATTCCAACCCGCCTTCCTTATACCCCGGCAGAATTGGCCCGGAACCCAAATGCACCAAGTCCACGTCCGAAAACGGATGTTAAATTATGGTGGGCCTTGTAAAATCATTTAACTAATTTTAATAAGCATTATTATGAAAAATATAAAGAACAAACTTGCTTCCATATTACTGGCAGGTGTTTTACTGGCTGGGTGTAAAAAAGAGGACGGGCCATTATCTGATTTAAAACCAGCAGTGCCGGTTACTGTTACCAATGCTGTCGCTTTTAGACCCGAGCCAACCGTAACAGCATCCAAATCAGCTATTGTTAGCCCGGGAGTTATTGGCCCAATAACGATTACCTTGTCAATACCTGAAACTTCGGGCAGAAAAATAGCAAGCATAACTAAAGTGGCTGCCAGCACAACTTACAGTGCTATACAAAGCACTGGTGCAACCGGCTTTTACACTGTTGCACCAATAGCGGCTGGAACCACTACAGCGACATTTACCACCAACCTTACCGAATACGTGGCTAAAACAGGCCAGGCTATAACAGCTTCCAATACAGAGCTAACGAGGAGGTTTTATTTTTTAATAACCCTGGATGATAATACCATAATCATTCCGGAACCAGTAAGGGTATTGGTTATTGATTAACGGGTTAATTAATAAAAAAGTTAAAAGCAGTCTTCAAAGGACTGCTTTTTTTGTGTATCATACAAAGGATTTGCCGGTATACTGACCCTTTACAACATCAATTATTACCACTATTGCTATATTAAAGGTTGTATTTATACCCAATTAAATAGCTTACATTGGCGGCAACAAGCAGCAATAAGGCCAACAAAATTGTCAAAGTATTTGATATTTACACAGAATCTGAATTATATTTGTCGCTATAAACTATTAAGCAAATGAGAAAATTGATTTTAATTGTATCGGCTGTATTTGTATTCGTACTAAATGCAACCGCACAAAACCGTACAGTAACTGGTAAAGTTACTGACGAAAAAGGAGCTCCGCTTGAAGGGGTTTCAGTTACATCTGCAAACGGTAAACAGGGAACTCAAACTGGTAAAGATGGAATGTACAGTATCTCCGTTCCGGAATCAGTAAAGAATCTAACTTTTTCAAATGTAACTTTTGTACCTCAATCAATATCAATTGGGAAAAATACGGTTTTAAATATCGGTTTAAGATCTGTAGATTCTAAACTGGAAGAAGTGGTGGTAGTTGGTTATGGTACTCAAAAACGTAAAGAAGTAACCGGAAGTTTAACAGCCATAAAAGGAACAGTAATTGCCGAAAAACCAGTTCAAAGTTTTGAACAGGCTCTAGCCGGACGTTCTTCCGGAGTACAGATTACCGTACCAAGTGGTGTATTGAATGCACCCCCGGTTTTTCGTATACGAGGCACTAATTCTCTTTCTTTAAACTCTTCTCCATTAATTATAGTTGATGGTACCCCGGTAACAACGGGAGACCTCGCAGGCTCAAATGCTGCCGGTAATGCATTGGCCAGTATTAACCCTGCCGATATTGAAAGTATAGATATTGCGAAAGATGCCGCAGCTACAGCTATTTACGGAAGCCGTGCTGCAAATGGCGTTGTATTTATTACAACCAAAAGAGGAAAGGCCGGTAAAACAAAGATTAACTACAATGTATCAATGGGTTTCACTACCCCTTATGGCGTACCAGAGGTTTTAAATGCACAGCAGTATACCGATTATAAAAACTTTGTTGCATCTACTTCGCTTGGAGTTAACACTACCAACCCGGCGAATCCAGGTTTTACTAGATTCAATCTTACAACGGGCCCCGATGGAAACCCCATCAATACAAACTGGGGCAATGTTGTTTACCGCCAGGGTTTTAGCCAGGATCATAATCTGAACGTATCTGGTGGCAGCGAAAATACTACCTATTACTTTTCTGCCGGTTATACTAACCAGGAGGGGATTTTACGTAATAATGATTTTGTCCGTAAAAATATCCTCATGAATGTGGATAGCAGGGTAAGTAAATATTTAAGCATTGGAGGTAAAATTTCTTACTCCAATGAACTTAACCGGGTTGCTGCTGCAACAGGTTCATTAGGCGATGCTTTTGCAACCGGTGGTTTTGGCCGCCTTGCACTGGTAAATTCTCCCAATGTGAGCCCCTACAATAATGACGGTTCTTACAACCTCAGCACTGCCGGAAATTTCATTGGCCAGCAGGGCAATACCCTTAGTACCGGCCAGGTTGGTTTTACCAACCCGGCATTCATTTTTGATAAAAACCGTTCTAACAGCGAAACCAATCACATTCAGTCTAATGTAAACATAACGGTAAAGCCCCTTAGCTGGCTTACCTTCAAATCGCTGTATGGGGTAGATTATATATTTGTTGACAATGATATTTTTAGAGATGCCCGCCACGGCGATGGTGTTACAAACAGCGGTGATGCATTTGCCAGCCTGAGTAAATTTAAAAGATGGACCTGGAGCAACACGTTGCAGATTGACAAAACTTTTAAAGATAAGCACAGCTTTAGTTTATTGGGTGGGCTTGAGCAAGACCGCAGAACAACTAACCAGTTTGGTTTAACCCGCAGGGTGGTTACCGATCCCGTTTATAATGTAATACAGGGTGGTTTTACTACTGATGTAAATACCAACCTGGGCCTGGGCGAAAACTACCTGCAATCTCAATTCGGAAGGTTCAATTACAACTATAAGAAAAAGTATTTTATAAGTGCTAATGTGCGAAGTGATGAATATTCGGCAATACCAAAAGCAAGAGAAACCTTTTATGGGTTTTCTGCAGCCTGGGAAGTTACTGAAGAAAAATTCTGGGGACCCAATATCCGCAAGGTTTTCTCTAGCCTTAAATTACAGGGCAGTTATGGTAAAGTAGGTAACACAGCGGGTATAGGTGATTTCGAAACTTATTCAACATTTAACTCTGTTGGGGCTTACGGTACTCTTCCTATTTTAACTTTTAATAATGCAGGTAATCCCAACCTGAAATGGGAAACCAGTAAACAATTAAATATTGGTGCTAATATCGGGTTCTTTAAAGACAAAATAAATCTGGAAGTAACCTACTATAAGAATGATATTTCCAATTTGATTTTGAGGGTACCTCAGGCCCCTTCAACGGGTTTACCCAATTCTCCTTTACAAAACGTAGGTAAAATGTACAACAAGGGTATTGAACTCACGCTTTCCGGTAACATTATAAATACCAAAAATTTTACCTGGACCACCAATTTTAACTATACCAACAACAGAAATGAAGTAACCGCATTGGCTCCGGGGCTTAGCCAAATACTTACAATAACCGGTAATTTAGAGACAGTAAATCGTACTGCAGTAGGATACCCTGCCGGTTATCTCTGGGTAGTTCGATCAGGTGGTGCAGATCCTGCAACAGGCAGAAGAATACTATATAACAAAGTAGGCAATACCATACTTTACCGCTTTGGAACCCTGCCCACAGGTGAATTTAATTTTCAAAATACAGATGGTACAAGATATAATAACCAGACGGGCGGGGCTGCAACAATTAATCAGGCAGCCGATGCAGTTATGTATGCCAATACCAATCCCAAAGCAATCGGTGGTTTCAGTAATACTTTCAGGTATAAGAATTTCGACATGGATGTATTGTTTACATACCAGGCTGGCTTCTCTCTTTATTATGGCACTAATGCAGGCTTGCACGACCAGCGATTTTGGAACAATTCTGTAGATGTATTGAATGGCTGGAGGAAGGTTGGTGATATTACCAATATACCCAGACCCGTTTTTAATGATAATGTATCCAATGGATCGGGTCTGCCCATTAGCTTTAATGTATTTAA
This sequence comes from Chitinophagaceae bacterium, assembly GCA_026786345.1. Lineage (GTDB taxonomy): Bacteria > Bacteroidota > Bacteroidia > Chitinophagales > Chitinophagaceae > Segetibacter. The sequence continues at coordinate 4,624 of JAJAYD010000027.1, read as the reverse complement.
AGGAGATTTTATTAAACTTAAGAACTTAACATTTGGGTATAATTTCCCCGTTGAAGGCTTAAAGAAAGTAAAAATAACCAATGTTAGATTTTATGCAAGTGGCCAAAACCTTTTCATATTCACCAAATATCCGGGTCCCGATCCTGAGGTTTCCTCTAATGGTAACGGAGCATCAACCGGGCAGGGTGTTGACAGGAATACACTTGCAAACGGCCGTACTATGACTGTTGGATTAAATATTGGTTTCTAAAAAAAATAATAATAAAAACAAAAATTTTTTCAGAATGAAAAAACAAATCAAATATATAATAGCGTTAAGCCTTGTCTTAATTACCGGAATTTCCTGTAAAAAAGAATACCTGACACCAGTACCATTAACAAGTGTTAGCGATTTAACAGCTTTTGATACGCCTGAGCGTATCCTTGGAAATGTACGCACTTTGTACTCCAATACAAAAGCAGGAGCTTTTTATGGAGGCCGTTATATAGTATACGGTGATATACGTGGAGAAGATTTTTTAAATGAAACCGGCAACATAGTTACCGGAGCAGATGTGTGGGCCTTAAATCCAACAGGAACTTCAACCAATTCAGTGATCAATCTTTGGTCTCAGGCGTACTTCACTATTAACCTCTGCAACCTTACAATTGAAGGTGTTGCCGCTAAAGGACCCTCGGTTTTAAGTGCTACGCCAGCATTAACAAACAATTACCTGGGAGAAGCAAGGTTTATAAGAGCACTTTGTTATTACAGCCTATTGCAATATTATGCAAGGCCTTTTGCTGATGGAGCAGGAAGTAAACCCGGTTTACCATTACGTATAACTGCAATAAAAGGGCCTGGTTTTTCTGACTTGGCAAGAAGCACCGTAGCACAGGTATATGCTCAAATTTTAACCGACCTCAATTTTGCCGAAGCCAACCTGCCTTTAACCAATGCCAGTGCCGAACTAAACACTATCCGTGCACACCGAAACACTGCCATTGCTTTAAAAACAAGGGTATATTTGTCAATGCAGGATTATCCAAACGTGATAGTAGAAGCAAATAAAATTGTAAGTACCTTGGCCCCATTTACAGCAACAACAGGTGTGGCTCATGCATTGCAACCCAATATTGCAACTGTATATTCAACATTTAATACAACAGAATCAATTCTATCATTTCCAATGAGTATCTCGGCTGGCGATAATCCAACTGTACAAAACCAGCTGGCATTTTATTTTGTACGTAACCTAACCTTACCAGGTTCAGCAGAATATTCCTTAAATCCATTGGGTATTGTTGGTGATTTGACCGGCTGGCCCAACAGTGATGCAAGAAGGGGGCTTCTTTTTTTTAACGCAGTAACAAATAAGAGATTTGTAAATAAATATCCAAATGGTTCTCCATTTCTGGATTATCCTCCGGTTATCCGTTATTCAGAAGTATTGTTGAATTTGGCCGAGGCTCTTGCCAGAATGAATACTGCAACTGCGGATCCAAGAGGCCTGGCTTTGGTTAATGCTGTTCGCCAGCGTTCAGATGCAAGTGTAACCATCACTGCGGCAAACCAAGCAGCATTGATAAATGTCATTTTGCTGGAAAGAAGAATTGAATTCCTTGGTGAAGGCCTTCGTAATAATGACCTGATGCGTTTATTGCAAACCATTCCTGGAAAAGGAGCGGTACCTGCAAAAGCACCATCTGATCAGGGTTATATCTGGCCTATTTCAGCTAATGAAATGGCATTAAATAAATTAATGGTTGACAACTAAAATATTTCTTAAATAATATAAAACTCCAGTCATTTATTTGATTGGAGTTTTTATTTTTAGGTAGATGAAATCTTATTTCAAAACTTCTGCCAGCTTATTTTGCAATGCACTTTCTCTTAAATCAGTTGCAATAATTTTACCCTGCGGGTCTATCAAAACATTGTAAGGAATTCCATCAAAGCCATACAGTGAAGTTGCTGCGCTGCTCCAGTATTTTAAATCACTTATATGCTGCCAGTTTAATTTATCTTCTTTTATAGCATCAATCCATGCCTGTTTATTTTTATCAAGCGATACACCAAGCACAGTAAAATTTTTATTTTTATATTGATTAAATGCTGCCACTACATTAGGATTTTCGCCACGGCAGGGCCCACACCAACTTGCCCAAAAATCTATAAGCACATATTTACCACGCAACTGGCTTAACGAAAAAGGTTTGTCATCAACATCGTTCATGGTAAGTTCAGGGGCCATATCGCCAACAGATGGTTTTGATGCCGGCTGAGTTTTTGTTTGCGGTTGTGCTGCCTGTGTTTTAACATAGGCCAGGGCATCTGCAATGCCTTTATGGTCCGGAAAGCGTTTTACTAATTTGGCCAGCGGGGCTTCAAATTTACTGATATCAACAGGAGCTAATGTAGCAGCAAATAAAGCAACAACGGGGCTTTTGGCCGTATCAGCGTAAGCAAAACTGAATTTGCTGAAATTATCTGTTAAGAGACTGAGATCATTGGTAACAGCCATGAATATGCTGTCAGTTGGTTTTGCTCCGGCCTTGGTGAATTCTTCAATCAGCCGGTTTTTGTTGGAAATCAACATGCCTGTACTGTCCATGTAATGCGAAAGTTTTTTTAAAGAACTGTTTGCTGCTCCGCTGAATGAACCATTTAATGGCTCCTGGCTAACTGCGGTTCCTGCAAAATTTATTTTACTTTCTTCATTGATAAAAATAGCGCTTGCACCCTCTTCAGTACGAATCCGGAACAGGCCTTCTTCAGCCGCCACGGCGGAAAGGGTAAATTTTCCGGCTTTTATTTCACCGGTATCTAAAACTTCGGGTTGCTTGGCACTGAAATATAATTGTTCAAGGTAAATTTTTTGATCAGGCAAAGCCTTAAGTTCTCCCCAAAGTGTAAACTTACCTTTATCAGCATTGTTATTACAGGAAAATAAGATTACAGCAACAGCCGATAAGGCTAATAATTTTTTCATTTATTGGTTGTTTAATTTTTTTTCGAGCATAGTATTTACCAACTGCATATCGGCCTTTCCCTTGCTTAATTTTTTTATTTCGCCTGCAAATAAACCTATCAAACCTTTTTTACCAGATTGATATTGTTTTACTTTATCCGGCATTTTTGCAATTGCTTCATCAACCCATTGCTCAATAGAACCCGTATCGGTTTCCTGTACCAGATTTAGTTCGGTTGCAATCTGCAGTGGCTGTTTTTCAGGCTGGGCAAGCAATACCGGAAAAACTTTGGAAGAGGCAATGCCGAAATTCAATACACCAGTTTCTACCAATGCAATTAAGGCCGCAAGTTTTTCTGGGGGTAAAGAAAACGCTTTGTAAGTAATATTGCTGTCGTTTAAATGACTTTTAACAGGTCCTAATAACCAGTTGGCAACTGCTTTATAATTATCGGTATATTTTATTACCTGCTCAAAATAAGCCGATTGATCCTTATCATCACAAAGCACCGACGTATCATACTCTGAAAGCTTCAATTCATTTGTATATCTTCTTTTTAAATCATTAGGTAAAACCGGCAATTCTTTTTTTATCTGAACTAAGTATTCATCCGTTATATGAAAAGGAGCCAGGTCGGGTTCAGGAAAATAACGGTAATCATCGGCATCTTCTTTGCTGCGTAACGAAAAAGTACTGTTATTATCTGCATCATAACTTCTTGTTTCCTGTATAATGGGTTGATTGTTTTCAACCAATCCAATAAGTCTTTCCACCTCAATATCTATAGCTCTTTTTACATTGCGAATGCTGTTGAGGTTCTTCACCTCAACACGGGTGCCCAGTTTTGTTTCGCCCTGCAGGCGTATGGAAATGTTTGCATCGCAACGCATGCTGCCTTCTTCCATATTACCATCGCAAATGCCCAGCCAGGTGACAATTTTGCGCAATTCGGTGATGTAGGCAAATGCTTCATCGCTGCTGTGCATATCGGGTTCGCTAACAATTTCCAGTAAGGGTACGCCCGCACGGTTTAAATCGATGGATGTATAGTTTTCATCCACATCATGCAAACTTTTTCCGGCATCTTCTTCCATGTGAATTCTATTCAGCCTGATATTCCGTTCCACATCATTAACCTTTATAGTAACAAAACCATTTTTACAAATAGGTGTAGTGTGTTGAGAAACCTGGTAACCTTTTGGCAGATCAGGATAGAAATAATTTTTACGGGCAAAGTAATTATGTTGCTCTATTTGGCAGTGCAGCGCAAGCCCCAGTTTAATGGCATACTCTATGGCCTTAGTATTCATTTTAGGTAAAGTGCCGGGGTGAGCCAGTGTGATGGGACTGATATGCGAATTGGGATTGGTACTGAATGCGGCACTATCACCACAAAACAATTTGCTTTTTGTAATCAACTGAGCATGTACTTCCAGGCCAATAACTATCTGGTATTTATCATTATTTTTCACGGGGCAAAGGTAGTTTACAATAGGGAATAGGCAATAGGGCAATAAAAAGCGTCCTGAAATTTTCAGGACCCTTTACAGCTTATACCAAATATAATTTCATTACAGGCCAATGTGTGCAGGCTGAAATTATGTGCGATGGCCTGGTGTGAAGGGATTTGGTAAATACCGATTGGACTAACTACAGAGTATAATCGGTATTA